>CAYUHN010000099.1:0-12287 GCA_964444495.1 uncultured Roseibacillus sp.
ATCCGCATTCGGCCACTCGGTGCTCACTTGGCATGCCGCTAAAAAATCGTGTGAATCCTATCTTTTCGAATATTTTACTCCGAAAGCCCATTTAACTGATGTTGCTTTTAAAAGAGCACAAATCGATAATCCTCTTTCGCGAAGTCGCGTATGGTGCCCCCACCCTCCTTATGAAAATTCCCACCCTTCTATTTTCTCTACTTCTTGCCCCACTTGCTCTTGCCGAACCAGAATGGGCATCCCTTCTCAATGTTAAAGGTCCTGGTCCCTATCTTCCAACCAAACCGGTAACCTTGAGCTACTCCTTAAGCTACAACGGCCGAGTCTCGGCAGGCCACGCGAGCATTCGCCTAGGATATAAGGACCCTCGCTATCCCAAGCACGTTCTAGCTCAATCCTATGGCTCCACGACTGGCTTCGCCCGTCGCCTGTTTCGCTTTGATTTCAACTTCACTTCATTCTTGACGCCTAAAACCTTCAAGCCCCAAGTCTTTGTCGCTGAAGAAACTGAAAAATCTGAACATAAGCGGACCGAAACTCGCTACAACTCGAAGCGCGTCCAAACCACCCGCACCAAAACCGAGGATGGTAAAAGCAAAACAAGTAATCAAACCTTCAATTTCCCTAACGTCCTCGATGCCCAGTCGGCTGTCATCTGGGTCCGTTCCTTGGATATGAAGCAGGGGCAACAAGCCTACTTCGTAGTGATGCCATTCAAGACTCCTTACCTTTGCCGAGTCACCCACACCGGCACGGAAGTCGTTTCCACTCGTCGTTGTATCAAATACGAACTCGCCATGCAGCGCATCAACCGTGACACCCTCGCTCTGGAAAGCTACGATAAACTCAAGAGCTTCAACATTTGGATCACAGACGACCGAGAAAGACTCCCCCTCGAGTTCCGCTCAAAGCTCTTTATTGGAGATGTGCGAGCAGTGCTAACTTCTCGCGAATACGGGAGCTAGCCGTAAGATTCTGTCTCCCCAATCGTAATTAAAAACTACTATGCCTCGGGGAGCTCCATTCATTCTAGCCAATCGAGGCCTCTCGTTTCTAACCATCTCACTCTTCCTCCTTATCATTCCGATAAGAGGAGCTCCCCCTGCCGAAGCCCCGAAAGAGATCACGGAGATTCTCGAATACTACTGCTACGACTGTCACGGCTTTGGAAAGAAAGAGGGCGGATTTTCTCTCGAGGAACTCTCACCCTCGAATTCCGAAGAAGAACTTCATGCCGTCTGGGAAAAGGCCTGGCTCAACATTCGCACTGGCTTGATGCCTCCCGCCAAAGCCGATGCCTTCCTGCCGGAAGAAAAACAACAGCTCATGAGCTGGCTCGAAAGCCAAGCTCTTGACCTTGATCGGACGAACCCCGATCCTGGACGCGTCACAGTTCGTCGACACAATCGCTTCGAATACGAAAATATAATCCAAGATCTATTCAATGTGTCCATTGACACCGCCGAACTCTTCCCACCTGATGACACTGGTTACGGCTTCGACACCATCGGAGACATTCTCAATGTCTCTCCCCCTCTTATAGAAAAATACCTATCAAACGCGAACGATATCATGGCACAAGCTGTGCCAATCAATGCAGGGCGCTATCCTCAAATGACCTTAAGCGCGAGTAGCTTTCAGGCCGTTTCGAATTCAACCCAAAAGGCTCGTAAAATCAACTTAAGCCAACCCGCTTCGCTCTCTGCGCAAAGATGGATCCCACAAAATGGAACCTATCAAGTCCAACTATCCTACCAACTCAAAGACTTCCCCGACCCGATTCCCTCAGAAGGTAAGAACACCATACAACTTCGCATCGGGGCCGAAACCATTATTGAGAAGGAAATCTCTTGGGCCACAAAAAATACTGTAACACTCAAGAACAATACCAAACTTCTGCGAGGCCAACAAAAGCTTCTTCTTTCCTCCATCACCCCAGAGAAAGCCTTTACTAATTCTCCAAATCTACGACTTGAGTCCATCACTCTCATCGGTCCCTTAGAAGGACCAAAGTCCCAATTTCCTCAAAGCTACCGTCAGGTCATTTCAGAAGAAAACCATCCTCGTGGTCGCAACGAATGGCCGGAAAAAATGACCTTAGTCATGAAGTCCCTCGCCGAGCGAGCATGGCGTCGTCCCGTTCCTGACCAGACCCTCGATGCCCTGAGCGCACTCGCCCTCGCCAAAGCCGAAGAAGCTGAGGCCTTTGAAATCGGCGCCCGTCGTGGTGGCGCTGCCATCCTCTCTTCCCCTCGTTTTCTTCTTCGCACCGAATTTGTCTCACCCTCCGAACCAGCTAACGCTCCTTATCCTCTCCTAGACGACTACGCTCTCGCCTCTCGGCTCTCTTTCTTTCTTTGGTCTTCCCTTCCAGATGAACGACTTACTTCGCTCGCCAAGGAAGGTAAACTGCTCGCCAATTGGGACAGCGAAGTCAATCGCTTGCTCGCAGACGAAAAAAGCAATCGCTTCATTCACAACTTTGGAGGGCAATGGCTCCACGCCCACGACATCAACTCGGTTTCCATTAACGCACACGTTATACTCAGAAAAAGTTTTCGCGAAGGCAATCGAACCTTTAGTCGAAACATTCGCAAAGACATGCGAGCCGAGACCGACGCCTACCTTCGCTACCTCATTGACGAATCTCGCCCAGCCACGGAACTCATCAACTCCAACTACACCTTCCTCAACGATCGCCTCGCTAAATTCTATGGCCTTCCTCCCGTATCGGGACGAGCCCTCCGAAAAGTCATCGTCCCTCCCGAACGTGGTGGCTTTCTGACTCAAGGAACCTTTCTCGTTTCCTCCTCAAACCCTTCGCGCACCTCTCCCGTCAAACGAGGGCTCTTCGTCCTCGAAAACATTCTTGGCACTCCTCCTCCCCCCGCACCGCCAAATGTCAGCGACTTACCTCCGCGAGCGAAAAAGAACTCTCCCACTTTACGTGAACTAATGGTTATTCATCGAGAAAACCCAGACTGTCGCTCCTGCCATGCACGCATGGATCCCATCGGACTTGCCTTCGAGAATTACAATGCCATCGGCCAATATCGAGCCACCGACCGCGGGAAAGAGATTGATACTTCCGGACATCTCGTCAGTGGAGAAAATTTCCAGTCCCTCGCTGAGCTCAAAACGATTTTGACTAAAGCACATCAAAAAAATTTCCACCGCTGCCTCGTCGAAAAACTTCTCATCTATGCCCTCGGACGCGGATTGACCTTTCGCGACGCTCCCGCCGTGGACGAAATTGTTCGTCGAATGGGGAATAAAAATGGCAGCCTCCGCGAAGCCATCATCGGTGTCACCGAATCAGTCCCCTTCCAGCGTCGTCGCGCTACACAGAACACTCCTTAATTCTAATAAATTTCACCTTATGAAACTCACAACCATCTCAACCTTTCTCACCCTCGCCTTCTCATCATCCTTACTTCGCGCCGAGCCCCCCGTAGTAACGTCATTGTTCAATGGCAAAGACCTGACAGGCTGGCATGCCGACATTCCAAAGGCCGACGAGAAAGAAGACATCGAGCCTAGCTTCATTGTTCGCGATGGAAACCTTGTTAGCTTAGGAACTCCAGGCGGACATCTCATCACCAACGAAGAATTCGAGAACTACCGCCTCGAAGTTGAATACCGCTTCTCGGCCAAACCTGGCAACTGTGGTGTGCTCGTTCACTCTTCCACTCCTCGCGCACTCTTCAAAATGTTTCCTGCTTCCATCGAGGTCCAACTACAACATCAGAACGCTGGCGACTTTTGGTGTATTAAAGAAAATATCGTTGTTCCCGAAATGGAAGAACGCCGCCCCCGAAAAAATTCCGAACAAAAATACGGAGGCTCACAAGGTGACGCTCGTAGAATTCAAAAACTAGAAGAATCAGCGGAGAAAGAAGCTGGGGAATGGAATACGATGATCATCGAATGCCTAGCGGCAGAGGTCAAAGTCTGGGTCAATGGCCAACTGATGAATCACGGCTCAGAAGCCACCGCCACCAAAGGCCAGATCGCATTACAAGCAGAAGGTTCAGAAGTCGAATTCCGTAAACTCGCCCTCACTCCGATCTCGGCTTTAACAAAATAGTAACGCAGGTAATTCTCAGCAAACCTGGTAAACTGAAACACTGACAAACTCACAAACTTCTCCCAATCAAGACAAGAGGAGCATACTCAGTCAGCTCACCCACAAGCCGGGCAAATTCCGTAAAATTCGAGCTCATGGTAAAGATCTCGATAGCCACTGTTCTCCGCCACTTTCTTCTCGAGCTCAGGAAGTGGGCACTCGACGTCCATCAACTCAACTCGCCCACATTCTCGGCAAATAATATAATCATGACAACCACCCGGCATAGCAAGAGTGAAAAAAGCCGCCCGCTCATGTAACCCTAGCCTTCTCACCAATCCTTGTTCGCAAAGTCGATTCAAAAGGCGAAAGAGAGTCGTACGATCAAATTCCGTCTCTTTTAAGCGCGGAAGCTCTTGCAAATCCTTAAGAGTAACCGGGATTTCGGCCTCAGCCAACGCCCGAACCACTTGCTCCAAAGCTTTTGTTTGCCTCAAACCCGCCTTCTTCGCACGCTTGATAACATCCTCTGCACAAACCAAATGACCATGATCACACCGCTCCATTGCGGAGACTATGATCCATTTTTCATCCATTAGCACGAAGATAAAAGTTCCTCTTTTCGTCACCCTTCAATACCTCTATCTTCCCAACCTACGCATGAAATACGTCAAAGGATTTGTCGCCGCCTTCTTCATCCTTGTCACCTACTGGCAATTCAATGATGCCGAGCAATACGGAAACCACGATTTCATCTTCTGGGTGATCTTTTATCTCGCTACCTCAGGCATCACCATCATCACCATTTTTCGAAAGCTGCCTTCGTGGCTGTTACCAACCGCCTTGGGATTTTGCCTCGGGGCCACCCTCTTTCGCATCCAAGACGGAGTCGGGAACTTTGACACCAGCGCCATCTTCCGCGCCGAAGCCGTGCCTGCCAAAATGAACGCAACCACTCAGATGCCCAACGAAGCCGGAGGACTGCTCCTCGTCGCCACTTGGTTCATCATCCTTCTCTTCCTCCAAAAAAAGAAACCCTCTCGGAAATAATAACTTCCCATCCCATCGTCAAAATTAAGGCATGCAATGGATTCTACAGAACGGTTTCTCAAGTGAACACAGATGGAACGAATTCGTCTCGATCTTAGAACGTCAAGAGTATGAGTTCTCACTCCATTCGGTCGAGCCGTTCGTAGGGCAAATCAAACCCGAACCTATCGTTACTCAAGAACGAGTGATTTGCATTGGCTCCTACTCAATGAGGCATGTCGCTAAGCAAATGGACTGGCAGCCGGGAGTCTTCGACTTATATGAACAAAATTTTCTGCGGCAAAAAGAGAAATGGGGCTCCTATTTGCTAAATTTTGAGTCAACGGTATCAACGGTTTGTAAATCTCAATTCTCTCAGGAAAAGATGTTTATAAGACCAATTCATGATTCAAAATATTTTTCAGGTCGGCTGTTCACTCAACGAGAATTTGAAGAATGGAAACAATTGATTTGTGAAGACAAGTTACCAAATCAAGGTTCACTGAAAAGCTCGACCGAAATCCTTGTTGGCCGACCGCAAGAAATTTTCAGCGAATTTAGATTCTGGGTCGTAAATGGAAATATTGTGACTCAGTCGCTTTACAAACGTGGCAAACAAATTTTTTACGATAGCAACGTAGACTCCAGAATCATCGATTTTGTACGAGAACGAATTGCGGAGTGGCAACCTCATGAGGCCTTTGTTATTGATGTTTGCGAGACAAGCCAAGGCCCTAGAATCGTAGAACTCAACACGATTAATTCTTCTGCATTCTATGCCGCAAACCTTCAATTGTTAGTAAATGCATTAGCTGAAGTTCGCCTATCAAATCACTGAATCGTTAACTAACCCCCTGTTACTCATTTGTAGCTCCAATCGAATTTGGAATTTGAAAAAAGTGCAAAGTGCAAGCAATCAGACTCCATTATTCGAGGCGTCGTACTTAATATTGTAACCCTTGCAAAAGAGGTAAGAGATTCAGGAGGATACAAAGAGAGCATTCTTGGAGAAAACTGGTCCGGACCAAACTCAGTTGCTTTGGTTAGAGTAGTTAGTATCATCAAAGGCGACACCAATAAGATTGATTCTATAATCTTTATTCCATGTGGTTACAACTTTGACGAAAGCCCCTGCGAACTTACTCAATCGAATGAGAGGCTACGATTATTGGAAAGAAGATTCCGACACTGAAAACAAAGAGCCAAAAACGGCTCCTCTTGAGAAATTTATTGGGCGTATCGAAAAAAATTAGAAGAATAGGCCAATCCGCTCGCTAGAAATAAGATTGTTCAGCTTAGTCTTTGCTTTGGTTGCCATGAAATTCGCGGCTATCTCGATGAGATTTATGCACACTACTACCTAACCGATTTCGGAGTGGAGCAGTTTCAAAAAAATTCAGCCGATACCAATTGCAAAGATCCTCTCGCTAAGCGACTTCCGCCCAGCTCACCTCTTTAGCATCACCCCAAAGCTGCTCCAGCGCATAAGTCTCACGCATTTCTTCGTGCAAGATATGAACCATCACATCGAAGTAATCGAGAACCACCCAACGGGTAGCAGCCTTTCCTTCCGAACGATTCGGTTGGTCACCGGTGCGTGAATCGACGCCCTTTGAGACCTCACGCAAAATCGCTTTCAGATGCGGCATTGAGCTTCCCGAGCACACCACCATAAAGTCGGTCAAACTCGATAAACCACGCAAATCAAGAACACGAATGTCCTCCGCTTGAATCTCCTCAGCGGCACGCGCGCACTCCACGGCGAGTTCTAATCCTTTGACTCCAGTCTTATTCATGGGGTTGGGGCTTTCAGTCGACATCTGAATCGGACCCGAATAGATTCTCAGTATAAATTAAACAGAACCAAGAAAAAGTGGAGCATAGCGGAGTCGAACCGCTGACCTCTTCAATGCCATTGAAGCGCTCTACCAACTGAGCTAATGCCCCTTTTCCACGCGGGGCGGGACGATAGATCTACCTAGGAGCGATAAGCAAGAAATTCCTTCGCAAAAATCAACCTTTCTTTCCTATCTTCAAATAGCTTTTTTTCTCAAATCTTATTCATTTCGGGCAATTTGCTTCGCCCAAGCCCTTTCGAGCGTTTTTCACAAAACACCAAAATGGACTAAGATCGGCTCTCCTTCTGGCTAAACTGCTGGGTATAAAGCGTAAAATAGTGCCCTTTCTCCGCCAACAACTCCGCGTGAGTACCGCTTTCGAGAATTCTACCCTTTTCAATCACTAGAATGCGATCCGCTGTCCGGATCGTGGAAAGACGATGCGCAATCACGAAACTAATGCGCCCTTCGAAAATCGTCTGCAGGCCATCTTGAATCAACTTCTCCGTCTCCGTATCAATCGAAGAGGTCGCCTCATCCATGATGAACAACTTCGGATTAGCGAGTAAGGCACGCGCAAATGAGACCAATTGCTTTTGTCCAGTCGAAAGGCGATTTCCTCCCTCCCCCACATCCGTTTCGTATCCTTCCTCCAGTTCACTGATAAACTGATGAGCATTCACCCCCGCCGCGGCTTCCTCAACTTCGGCATCGGTCGCTTCGAGACGCCCATAACGAATATTCTCTCTCACCGAACCACTGAAAAGATGAGGTCCTTGCAACACGACTCCGAGATTCGACTGATACCATTCCAAGCTACGCTCCCGTAAATCTTCTCCATTGAGTAAAACCGCCCCTTCCGTTGGCTCGTAGAAACGAGCGGCCAGATTGACAATCGTGCTTTTCCCCCCACCGCTTGCTCCTACTAAGGCAATCGTTTCACCTGCAGAAACAGAAAGGTTGAAATTCTTCAGCACTGTCTCTCCCCCTTCATAGGAAAAGCCGACCTCTCGAAACTCCAAACTCTCGAAATCAGAACGTCCGCCATCAAGAGCTAGGTTATTCGTCGCTCCATTCTCGCGATGAAGTTCAACCCGCTTCTTCACCTCATCGCTATCCGCGATACGAGGTTGAGTATCAAGAAGGCTCAATACCCGCTCGCCCGCAGCCTGCGCTCCCTGCATCTGTACCAGCACTT
Organism: uncultured Roseibacillus sp.; assembly: GCA_964444495.1. Lineage (GTDB taxonomy): Bacteria > Verrucomicrobiota > Verrucomicrobiia > Verrucomicrobiales > Akkermansiaceae > Roseibacillus. The sequence goes on from CAYUHN010000099.1 coordinate 8,132, forward strand.
GTGCGATCTGATTGATCGGATTGAAAAACTGTCCCGCATAGAAAATGAAAGCGACCAACGTTCCGAGCGAGAGAGTCTCCCCCTGCACTCCAACTCCACCGCGCCAGAGAGCAATTCCTGCCGCTACGCTTCCCACCGTTAAAACAATGGGCATATAGATCGCAGACTGCAGCGCGTTCTGCATCGAAGACTGATACATCTGTGTGGAAAGCCCTTGAAATTCCTCCAAATTCGCCTCCTCTCGCACCAAAGCCTTGCTCGTGCGCAAACCTTGAAGAGCCTCCGCAAAAGATGCCGTAATCTGTGAATTGTATTTCCGAGTATCGCGTGAACTCAAAAGCAATTTCTTCTGAAAATAAGCGCTCACCACAACTAAGACAGGCAAGACCGATAACACTAACAAACCCAAGACCGGTTGTAGCACCACCAGCACGATCGAAATGATCGCTACCAGACAAAAGGCCCAAACCAAATCGATACTCCCCCACGCGATGATTCGCGAGAGCTTGTCGCAATCGGATGTTAGACGAGAGATCAACCAACCAGTCGGCCGGTGATCAAAATAAGCAAATTCTAATTCTTGAATCCGACCAAAGGTTTCTCGTCGAATATCGTGACTCATCTTATTGGCCAAGCCTCCCGCAGCATTAATGAACACAAACACTCCTACGCTGAGAAAAAACGCAAGGAACGCATAGGTCACAATCTGCGCCCGAATCGAAAGCTCCCCCGACGACGCCACCACATCATCCACCGCCCAGCGGGTCACGAGGGCAAAGCTAGCGTCAATGATCGCAATCACTACTGCCGTGATTCCGAGAGTAATCAGCAGTTTCTTATATGGAAAAGCGTGACGAAACACTCGATGCCAAAGGGCTAGATCGAGGCGCTCACTAAAGACGTCTTCTTCCGGTTCATTTTTCATGAGTTCATACTTTCTATCAATTCGTCCTCCGTTGCGTTCTGAATCTCCCAAAGACGACGATAGAGGCCGTCTTGAGTAATCAATTCTTCATGTCTTCCTCGTTGCGTGATTCGTCCTTTCTCCAGAACAATCGCATGATCGGCATGAGCTAAAGTGGAAAGACGGTGCGCAATCACCAAGGTGGTTCTCCGCCCATGACGAGCTCGCAACGCCGACAAAATAGAAGCCTCCGTTTCGGCATCGACCGCACTAAGCGCATCGTCTAACAAAAGAATCGGAGCATCCTGCAAAATAGCCCGAGCGAGAGTTCCCCGTTGCCTTTGCCCTCCTGAGAGAGTCACTCCCCGTTCGCCTACTAAGGTTTCATACCCATTGGAAAAATTCAATATTGTCTCATGAATATCCGCCAAACGAGTCGCCTCGAAGAGCTCGTCTTCCTGCGCAGAAGGGCGAGCCAATCGAATATTATCACCTAGAGATTTCGAATAGAGAAAAGGTTCCTGCATCACGATCCCGAACTGAGAACGCACCCACTGTCGGTCCAGATCAGTCAACTCATTACCATCGAGACGAATCGATCCCTTCTCATAGTCATAGAGCCGAAGCAACAGATTCATAAGAGTCGTCTTGCCAGCCCCAGAAGGCCCCACAATAGCGAGCGTCTCTCCAGCCGAAACCGTAAAGCTTAAGTCCTCAACGGTGGGCTCGCCTTCTCCATGAGAGAAACTCAGATTGGTAACTTCCAAACGGCCTCGCGTCTCCTCACTCGGAGAGACAAGCTTCACTGGAGCACTTTCTTTCGGAGTCGAGAAAATTTCTCCAATACGATTAAGAGCGACCGTAGATTTACCCAATTCTGTTAGAGTGCGTCCCATCTGCCGAACCGGCCACAACAACATGTTCAAAAACATGATAAAAGCAAACAAAGTCCCCACCGTCAAAGACCCATCAGATACAAAGTAGATTCCCACAAAAAGAGTCAACCCCTGCTGGCAGAGAACAACGAAATCAGAAGTAGACCAGTAAATGGCCATCAGGTTCAAAAGCATCAAGCTCTTGTCACGATACTCCTGGTTCGGAATCGCAAACTTGTCGTTTTCGAACTTGGCTCGCGCAAACGCTCTCACGACCCGAAGCCCCGTCAAATTTTCCTGCACCACTCGAGTCACCTCACCCTCTGCTTCTGCCACCTCCGTGAAGCGATGCTTAACCTTCCCCACATAGAAGTAACCAAACAGAATCAATGGTAGAACGAGAACGAACGAAGCCAAGGTCATTCTCCAATCGAGAACAATCATCACGGGCAACGCTGAGAACAAAAGAATCACCGCATTACTCACTTCCACCACCTGAGAAGAAAGAGCCAAGCGCAGGGTCTCCACATCGGAGGTGCACCGTTGGATCAAATCCCCAGTCTCAGCCCGATCGTGATAACGCACAGGGAGACGCTGCAAATGATCATAGAGCCGATTTTTCAACCCTCGCGCCAAGCCATCAGACGCTTGCGCAGCCCATCGCCCTTTCAAATAGCTGAAGCAACCTGCAATGAGAGTCAAAGTCACCATCAAGAGCGCAGGCAACCAAAGATTCTCTCGAATAAAATCTGCTCCTCCCAGCAACGAGGCAATCTTGCTAGTCAATAAACCTTTCTCGACATCCTCTGAAAGCGCGTAGTCGATGGTCGCACTTCCAATCAAAGGAGGAAGATAGTTGATCGCAGTGAAAACAAAGAGCGAAGCAATGGCCAAACAATACTTCCCGCGAAAACCAACCATCAACTGCCACAATAACGATTGTGGAGACTGCGGCTGCTCTGATGTGGTATTTGGTGACGACATGATACTGAAAAAATAAAAAGGCCCGCTAGAAGCGGGCCGGGGAGATTCAGTTATCGTCTTCCTGCGGTCCGCTTCAGAGGTGGGAGCGCTGGAGAAAGTTTGTATGAACTATCAGTCTCGCGCTCGACTCTCGTGAAGAGAAATAATTTGAAATAGATTCGACCAAGGAGCGCTCATAACGTGACGTTTCGACGCGGGCGATAAAACACTTCCCCTCCTTACACAAGCAGTTTTTTAAGGAAAGACACAAGCTTCGAAGGCAGGAGCGTTGATAGTCAGTCAGTTGGAAAGGCCAAGGATGAATGGAACACCACGGTTCATGCTCTTTCTGACATCAATGGAATGCCGACATAAATCTCTTAGATGCCGGAAATCGTCACGATATCCTCAGCGTACAATTTCCGAATTGAGATCGTCAAAGACATCAAGACAAAGGCTTGGCCAATCTCGCGAAGAAAAAACCAAAAACCAAAAACAACCAAAATGAAAAAATGCATATTAGCCCTGACTGGCAGTATCGTCGCTTTGTCGGGATTGACCCAGGCCCAGAGAATCGCTACGATCGAAATAGCCTATACGACCACCACCGGCGTTCACAATAGCGTTGGCGGCACTAGTAATTCCAGGAGCCTCCTCAATACAAAATACGACTTCATGCGAGATGCGGAAGCCCGCTCCGTTGGTAACATCAATTGGCGGATATCGGGTCACTTCAATGCCACATACGACGAACAGGACCAGACCTCTACCACGCAGCTAAACCGCTTATTCTTCGGAAGCCAATTTAACGGCTTTCGAAGGCATCGAGATCAACAAAATGGAGACATGGCTCAGGTCTTTTGCGATTGGACAGATACCGGGATCCTCGGACTCGCCTTTCGGCCGGGATGGGCAAGCGTCTGCCGCCGTCCTATTCTGACTATTAATAGCGGAACTAGCCCCTCGGTCTGGACTTCGACGCATGAACATGGACACAACATGAATGCCACCCACGAGCAAGGTCATTGTATGGCTAGACTCAACGCACGAACTATCATGGAACCAAATAACGGCTCCTGCTCTCAGAGACCGAGAATTGGCTACTTTAGTTCCCCCACCACCTCTGTAGATGGCAGGGTCATCGGAAATAGTAGCAACGATAACCGATCGGTAATCCGCGCCCAGGCTCCGACCACCGCTGCACAGCAGTAGCAACGCTCAAAAATAATTTCCCTAAATGCAGCCACTTCGAGTCCTTCTCGAAGTGGCTTTTTTTGCCATTACCACCCAGGATTAAACCCATTTCTTTTATGCTCGGTCCCTGTTCATAATTCAACCAAGCCCCCATCCTCGCGACCACTCCCACAACGCCCCTTCTCGGTGGCCTCCCCAGCTTCAACCTGGTAACCGACCT
>CAYUHN010000100.1:0-12210 GCA_964444495.1 uncultured Roseibacillus sp.
GGTTTCATTTTCTACTGCTATAATCGTTTTTAGCTTTGGCCAGCGAGCTCGTAAGATATTTATTTCTAGAAGTTTTTCTGGAAAGAAATGTACTCTTTTCTTAAAAGAATTTCCAATGGATCTCAGGTTTGTGCTTTCTGAAGAACATCCCCCTGCAACGATCGGGGAAGTGGTTCGTGCTTTGGTGGACGAGGGTCTTTCTGCTCGTCATCAGGCTAAAAATTGGGGAGATTGGATCGAATTTGAAGGTTCCGAGACTGTTCTCGCTATTGAGAGCGAGCGTGGGCTTACCGCTTCGGCTACCCTTGAGGAAGGGGATGAAGAAGATTGCCGTTCTGCTATTTTTTCAGCTTTTCGCAAATTGGGCTGGCAGGGGGAAGACGAGGAAGGATTATTTCCATTATGAGCCGGACTTGTTCGTGCTATTAATGTCTTCTGTGGAAAGAAACTATAAAAGAACACAGAACTTCAACGAGCACTGTTGACTAACGCGGATGATGATCCTACCACTCGGGGGTTGCGGTTAAATTTGTTTCTTTGAGATTCAGCCCGACAAAAGCCCCATTTTCATCTTTTTATGAGTTCTTCCATCTCGGCCCGTCTCAATGCCAATTTATTGGACGAGAATTACGAGCGTTGGCTAGCCGATCCCTCGAGTGTCGATACGACCTGGGCCGCCTTTTTTGAAGGTTTCGAGCTTGGTGTTGTGCAAGCTAAGCCCAAACCCGGTGAAACCGTGCCATCTTCTGGCGCTGCTTCCGTTGGAGCGAGTTTGTCAGATGAGCATGGCCTCAATTTCTTGGGCCGAGTGGTCAGTCTGGTTTATAATTACCGCACGCTCGGTCACACTCAGGCTCATATTAATCCTCTGGAAGAGGAGGCTCCACGAAATCCGCGGCTCCAGCTTGAGCGCTTTGGTATTTCTGAAGGCGATCTTGACCGTCCAGCGGCTACCCAGTTTTTCCGCCGTGGCGAGAGCATGACCCTTCGCGAAATGGTGGCAGCTCTCGAAGAAACTTATTCTGGAAATATAGGTTTTGAGTTTATGCACATCCACAATACGGACGTGCGCAACTGGATTCGCGAACGTGTCGAGCATCGCAACGAGAATCCGGGAATGACCGCCGATAATCAAAAAGAGGCCTTGAACTGGCTTTTTGAGGCGGAAGTTTTTGAGCAATTTGTCGGGAAACGATTCCTTGGCGAAAAGCGCTTTTCCCTCGAAGGAGGAGAGGGCGTGATGGTTCTGCTGAATCGTATTCTTCAGCTTTGTCCTTCCGGAGGAGTAAAGGAGATTGAGATGGGGATGGCTCATCGAGGCCGGCTCAATGTTCTTGCCAACTTTGTTCGTAAAGCGGTTCGGAACCTCCTCTACGAATTCACCCCTAATTACGTTCCCGATCTCGTGGCTGGTGATGGTGATGTTAAGTATCACCTTGGTTACGAGAGTATTCGTGAGGTTGCGGATGGGGACGTTCGAGTTAATTTAGCCGCCAATCCAAGCCACCTCGAGGCAGTCAATGCCGTGGTGGAAGGAAAAGCTCGCGCTCGCCAACGAATTATTGGCGATGACGGTGTGGAAACCGACCGTAAGCAAGTCTTGCCACTTCTTATTCATGGAGATGCCGCCTTCGCTGGACAAGGAACAGTTGCTGAGGTTCTTAATCTTTCTCAACTTCCTGGTTATCGGACGGGTGGAACCATCCATTTGATTATTAATAATCAAATTGGTTTCACAACTATGCCGGCTGATGCCCGTTCGTCCGCCTATGCCACCGACGTGGCTAAGATGATTGAAGCTCCCATCCTTCATGTGAATGGCGAGCGTCCAGAGGAGCTCTGGTGGGCTGCTCAGTTTGCGCTTGAATTCCGTCAGAAGTGGGGGCGCGATGTCATCATCGACATGTATTGTTACCGTCGTCAGGGGCATAATGAGACTGATCAGGCAGCCTTCACTCAACCTCATATTTATCGCCATTTGGATGAGCGCAAGACCGCTGGCGAACTTTACCGTGGTGAGCTTCTTGCGAGTGGAATTTTGAGCGAAGCGCAAGCAAGCGAAGTGCATAAAGCTATTTGGGATCGCCTCGAGGGGGAGTATCAAGCGATGCGCGAGCTAGAGGAGAAAGGTGAGCGGACTGTTTTCAGTGGTTCAACTGCCGTCGAGCAAGAGGCCTACAGCCACGATAGTGTCGCTACTGGTGTCGGTAAGGATGTTCTTAGTAAAATCGGAAATATTCTGACGGATGTTCCTGCCGATTTTCAGCTTCATCCGACTCTTAAAAAGCGATTTCTTCCTCGTCGTGCGCAAGCTCTGGCTGAAGGAGAAGGGGTTGATTGGGCTCTAGCAGAATCCTTGGCATGGGGCACTCTCCTTCTTGAAGGGTATCCTATTCGTCTTTCGGGGCAGGATTGCCGTCGAGGAACCTTCAGCCAGCGTCACGCCGTTTTTTACGACAATCAGACTCGTGAGCGCTACACACCTCTGAAAAATCTGGGTGAAGAGCAGGCTAAGTTTTGTGTCTATAACAGTCTTCTTTCTGAGGCCGCCGTTCTAGGCTTTGACTACGGCTACTCTCTAGGTTGCGAGAACATGCTCACCATGTGGGAAGCTCAATTTGGTGATTTCTCGAATGGTGCACAGGTTATTATTGACCAGTTTATTTCGTCGGCAGAGTCCAAGTGGCAGACTCCTACTGACCTCGTTCTTCTCTTGCCCCACGGCTATGAAGGAATGGGGCCTGAGCATTCGAGTGCGCGTATGGAGCGTTTTCTACAACTTTGTGCAGAGAAAAATATGATTGTGGGGAACTTTACGACTCCTGCTCAGTATTTTCATGCTCTTCGTCGTCAGAAGCTACGAAGTTTCCGCAAGCCACTTATTTTGATGACTCCAAAGAGTTTGTTAACTAAGCCTGAGGCTGTTTCTTCCTTTGCGGAAATGGGAGAGGGAACCAGTTTTCAAGAAGTGATCGGCGATGCTGAAATGGAAGCCGATCCGAAAGCTGTTGAGCGGGTTATTTTTTGCTCAGGAAAGGTTTACTACGATTTAGTCGAATACCGGAATAAAAACGAAATCAAGAATGCAGCGATTGTTCGTCTTGAACAAGTTTACCCCTATGATGAGGAGTCGGTTGTAGCGGCTACGAGTTCTTACGTAAATAATACTAAGTATGTTTGGTGTCAGGAGGAACCTCTTAATATGGGATCCTGGACGTTTGCGGGGCCACGCCTTGAAGAGACTTTCGATACGCGAGTTCGCTATGCCGGACGTGATCGCGCCTCGAGTCCTGCTGCTGGCTCGAAAGCGATGCATAAGCGCGAGCAAGCGATGCTCGTGGAGGAGGCATTTGAAGTTTAAAGACACACACACCCATGGCTGAGGAAGTGAAAATACCGCCTTTTGGCGAGTCCATAACAACTGCTAACGTTTCTCGTTGGCATTTCGAAGACGGAGCTCAAGTTCGTAAGGGCGATGCTCTTGTCAGTCTTGAGACCGATAAGGTTTCCCAAGAGCTCGATGCAGAGCATGATGGCGTTCTTAAGATTCTTGTGCAAGAGGATGAGGAAGTCGAAATTGGCTCAATCATCGCTGAGATCGATACCGCTGCTGCTTCTGGAGGGAATGCTCAATCTGAGCCTCCTTCGGAGCCGTCGAGTGTTCCGGATTCCAAAGGAGCTGAAGGGGCCGCTGGGACAGTGCATGATATTAAGATTCCTCCTTTTGGAGAATCGATTGCGACTGCTAGTTTAGCTCAATGGAAGGTCAGCACGGGCGACCAAGTCTCTAAAGGGCAAACTCTCGTTTCTCTTGAGAGTGACAAGGTTTCTCAAGATCTCGATGCCGACTATTCAGGCGTTATTGAGATCGTAGTAGCAGAGGGAGAAGAAGTTGATATCGGAACTGTTATTGCACGTCTCACTGAAGGCGCGGGAGGTTCTGCTGCTGCTGCGCCTGCTAGCCAGCCGGTATCATCACCGGCCGCTACTGCTCCAGTGACTTCAGCGCCTGCCCCAGAAGCCAGTAAACCTCGACCTAATTTAGGTGTGGTCCCTGGCCCTTCTTCTGAGTCGTCCGGTTCTGGCCAGCCTGTAACTTCAGGTCGAAGCACTCGTAAGAAAATGAGTATGCTGCGCCGCAAGATTTCCCAGCATCTTGTCAATGCTCAGCAAACGGCGGCCATTCTTTCGACTTTCAATGAAGTCGACATGTCTGCTGTCATGAAGCTTCGCAAAGAGGTTCAAGAAGAGTTTGTCGCTAAACATGGCGTTAAGTTAGGCTTTATGTCCCTCTTTACTAAAGCCACTGTACAAGCTCTGCAGGCGAATCCAGGGATTCGCTCTTTTATTGAAGGGAACGAAATCGTTGAGAATAATTTCTATGATATTGGTATCGCGGTCGGTACGGAGAAGGGGCTCGTCGTTCCTGTTATTCGTGATTGCGATCAAAAGAGTTTTGCCGATATCGAAAAAGGCATCGTTGACGCTGCGATGAAAGCTAAGGATGGCTCTCTCAAAGTGGAAGACATGCAAGGAGGCATCTTTACCATTTCAAATGGGGGAGTGTATGGCTCACTTTTGAGTACGCCGATTTTGAACCCTCCGCAGAGTGGAATTCTCGGTATGCACACTATCCAGCAGCGCCCAGTTGCGGTTGATGGGAAGGTGGAAATTCGTCCTATGATGTATTTAGCGCTTAGTTACGATCATCGCATTGTTGACGGTAAAGAAGCGGTTACCTTCTTGCTCTCGATTAAAGATAGCTTAGAGAATCCTGCTCGACTGCTTCTGGGTTGTTAGTGAATCGGATTTATTTACTGTTAATTATTTTTTAAAGCGGACCCTAAATGGTCCGCTTTTTGTTAGGGTTTGTGTCAATTGAAGTGCAGACCTTTTTTCATAGCTACGGCTTCTTGACTAAGAAAGATTCGATAGGGAGGTTCTCACCGAATTCCTTGATTCTAATATTTCGCCAGATGATTTCCGCGGTTTCGGCCTCGAAGGCGATAGGGCCTTGGGAGACACCTAATTTGGTTGCGATATTGACGATCTCACCGTTGAGCTTGTGAATCGCCCATTGGTCTCCCATAACGATGATTTCACAAGTGTTCCATTTTCCGTCGAGTCCATGAAACTTAGCATCTTTGTGAGCGTAGTGCTGGGTGCCATGGATACTTTGTGGTTTTCCTCCTTTGGAAGGAAACTCGAATGTTTTTTCGTCCTTGGATGACCATCTGATAGGGATGCCGCTAGCAACAATATCTCCGGTATGGTTTCTGTCCTCTATGTGATTGTAGCGAATTTGGTATTGGAGTGCAGTAGGCCATATTTTAAGATTCTTGATGTGATAGATAAGGCCTGAATCATATTGATAATCTTGGTGATTGTTGAAAGTTTTTGAGCCCCATTTGTATTCGAATTTTAAGCTGTAGCGACTGTAGCTCTTTTTTGTGTATAGGATGCCGTGGGTTCCATTTTTATTAATTGTTACCCCAGTTCCTGCTGGCAGGTCGCGAAATAAATGAAGTTCCCCTTGTGGGCCATAGCGATAGATGAGTTGAGCTTCCTTCGGTGTCGCGTTGCGTTGCATGATCTCGAATCCGTCAAAATCTTTTCCGTTGAGAAGCGGTTGATATTCGTCTTCAGCAACAAGATTTTTGATAGTGAAAATGATAACGAGGAGAAAAGAAAACTGCATGAGCATAATATCTTAGAATTTGGTAATAGTTTGGAGTCGGACAAGTGTTGAATTACGTCACTTCAAGGAGCTGTCGTCGTTACTTAGGATAAGAAGGGATGGTATGAAAATTGGCAGTTTTCCATAAGAAGAAGCCTAGCTTCGGTTGTAAGAAATTTTTAGGGGAGAAGAAAAGAGCTTTTAGAAAATAGAAATTCAGAGTAGCAGAGTGACGCCGCTCTCCGGGTGGGCGCAGGACCGTTTCGACGGTGCTGAGGAAAGTCCGGACACTATAGGGTAGCGCGCCTTGTGAAAACGAGGGACGAGTTCGTGCAAACGGACTTGGACGGAAAGTGCCGCAGAAAAGATACCGCTCCAGCTTGCTGGAGTAAGGGTGAAATGGTGAGGTAAGAGCTCACCGCGCCAAGGGTGACCGAGGTGGCAGGGCAAACCCCGCGCGGTGCAAGACAGAACAGGAGAAGGGCGACCCGTCCGTTGTATCTCCGGGTATTAGTCGCAAAGAGAAATGACCATCGAAGCTGGGAATCGTGACCTAGCGGAACAGAATCCGGCTTATAGGAGAGCGGCTCCTATTTTTTGGGAGAGAGCATGGTGAGATCTTCGTTTTCAAGTTTGAGGACCTCGATAAGGTGAAAGAGTAGAACGAGAGAGGCTGAGGCATCAAAGAGAGCATCATGCCAGGTGCGGTTTGGACAAATCTGAGTGAGAGTGGGGGTGAGCGTTAGTGTATCACAGAGATGGCTTAGCTTATGGGAAGAGAAATCGGGGTAGATGCGGCGAGCTAGTTGTAAGGTGTCGACCCATGGGCCAAAGCGATGGCCTGGAAGAGAGGAAAGAAAGCGCCTTTCAGTGCCATGAGCATGAGCGACTAGTGGACGGCCTGTGAGATGTTCTTGGAGAGTGGGGAAGTATTGGGGGAGATTAGGGGCTCCTATCAGATCTTGATCCGATATTCCGTGTACTCGCTGAGCACTGGGAGTGACGGGGCGGTTGATGCTAAGGAAGCTATCGAAGAGAGAAGGAGTTTCTCCGAGACGGGCAGTAGCAATTCCAATTTGAATCGGGAGATCGGGAGCATCTGATGTTGCCCCCCCTCCTTCAAAATCGATGGCAGCAAAAGTGAGTTCACTTAATCTCATGCGCGTTTTAGGTATTTACGCATATTCGAGGAGAACACTGTTGACTGGGCGATCATCTAGCAAGGTGTCGGAAATAACGACGACGGGGGTGCCCGGGGCGATGTCGCGTTCTTTACGAAGTACTGCGATGCCTTTAGCAATGGTCAGGCGAGGAGTGTTTTCGAAGTCGATGCAGAATGAACGCACCCCGCGCGAAAGAGTAAGATGTCGGCGCACCTGTTCGTGGCCAGTAAGAGCGAAAATGGGGGAGCGAGGTCGTAGCAAAGAAGTGTGGTTGGCGGTGGCTCCTGAGCGGGTAAAGACGGCAATGACAGCTCCTGGTAAGGAGTCAGCAAGTTGAATAGCGGAGCGAACCGTTTTCTGTTTATCATTGAGGTGGTCTTTCTTATCGCCGAAGCCAAGGCCTCCTGAGCGTTCGATTCGTCGTGCTACCCGATTTAGAACTTCGAGGCATTTGATAGGGTATTTTCCGATGGATGTTTCCCCAGAAACCATTAGCACATCCGCTTCCTCAAAAACGGCATTAGCGACATCGGTGACTTCTGCGCGAGTGGGAGTAGGATTGGAAATCATCGACTCCAAGAGGTGAGTTGCGACAATCACTCGACGTCCTTTTTCGTGACAACGCTTAACGATTTTGCGTTGTAGGATAGGGAGTTCTTCGATGTGAACCTCGATGCCAAGATCGCCTCGGGCCACCATAATCACATCAGAAGCCTCGATGATGTCATCTAGGTTTCGAATCGCCTCCTGATCTTCTAGTTTGGAGACCACTTGCGCAATTCCGCCAAGTTCCTTGATGGTGGATTTGAGTTCGAGCACATGCTCGGCATCGCGTACAAAGGAGCCTGCGATAAAATCCGCTTGGCATTCCACCGCGAGATCAAGGTCGCGACGGTCTTTCTCAGTGAGAGCAGGGAGATTGAGGCGGGTGCCTGGGAGATTGATATGACGCCGAGAGCCCAGTTCTCCAGGGGTTTTGTTGCGAGCAATGAGATGATCCTCTGAAATGGACTCAATTTCCATGATAAGAGAGCCATTGTCCACGATAAGAGTGTTGCCGACGCTCACATCCTTGAGCAGGCCGCCATAATTCACGGTGGTTGAGATGGGAAGGGTCGCTTGCGTTTCGTTGGTGCGAAATTCAACCTGATCACCTTCCTTGAGTTGATAAGGAGTTTCGAGCGTGCCGGTACGGATCGAAGGGCCGGTTAAATCAAAGAGAACCCCGATGGGATAAGGTTTGTTCATAGCAAGACGGCGGATTTTCCGCACGGTTTCACGCGCGTCTTCGTGCTTGGCATGGGACATATTGATGCGAAAGCAGTCAGCGCCAGCATCCATAAGAGCGGAAATCATCTCTTCGCTGTCAGTAGCAGGACCCAAAGTGGATAGGAATCGAGTGCGGCGCATGGGAACAGGCTTCATGGCGCAAATTCAAGCAGGGTAATGGCTAAGGCCGAGCATTGAATGCGGAACTGACCAAATTTTTTGGGAAAGGCCGGATTTTCACCCTCCAGAAGCAAGAGGGCGTAGTGTTGAAATAGGGCGAAGTTGATTGTATTTTTTAGATTTAAGGGAATAAACCGACAGCCAAGCGATTTTTCTTGAATCGAAGAAGCCAGTCCTCGAAGCTAGCGATGTAATTTTCGAAATAGTATGATGATGTTTATAAATAAATTCCCCCTTGGTCTGGCTCTTATAGCAAGCTCAGTTACATGTGTGTCCGCTCAGGATTCCTCTGTCGTTTTCACCGATCCTGTGGGTTATGTGAAGCTTGGGAATACGGCGGGAAATCAAGATGCCGTGCCGGCTAACACTGACATCCGAGCATCAATCCCGCTCGAGCAAGCTAGTTCTTTCGTTGGGGCTGTGGGCTCGGTTGCTGGAAATGTCCTGACTTTGAGCGAAGATCCTGGCTTTACTGTAAATCGGTGGAATTCTGGTAGTCCTTATATGGTTAGGCTTACCGATGGTGTTGAGGCAGGCGCATGGGGTATAATCGAAGGGAATACCTCAAATTCGTTGACTTTTTCAGTTCAGGTTGGGGATTTTTCAAATGCGTCGATAAATGACGGCGTGGAAATAGTGGAGTGTTGGACTACGGGGAGTCTTTTTGAAGGCCAAACTATTCCTTCAGGGACTAGATTGTTTCTCTTCAATGGCGAAACCGCTGGCTCAAATATTGGAGCAGATATCAGTCTTGTGAGAAGCGGTGAGGACTGGCTTGATACAGGTAATGGCTTTGTTATAGCAAATGATCTTATTTTTTCGCCTGGTGAGTCTTTCCTTCTACGCAGTGGGAATACCTCCATTGCTGATTTAGCAATTTTTGGAGACGTCCCGTTTTCTCCTAACCGGATGGAGATCGACAAACTTTCTAATGACCTTCCTCAGGACACTGTAGTGGGATACTTTGGGCCTGTTCCTGAGCTTATTGCAGATTCTGGGCTTGGATTTGTTGAAGGTGATCGTCTTCTCGTCTTTGATAATGATGCGGTGGGAATTAACAAGGGGCCAGTTAGTAATTTACTGTTCACAGGGTCGGAGTGGCGTGATTCCGTCAATGGATTTGCTGACGTAACTAATACTTTTGAATTAGAGCCTGGTGTTGGTTATATCTATTTGCAGCCAGCTTCTCGACCATCAGGTGTTACTGAGTGGTTTGATCTGCAAAATTATATTTCACCAAATTAGTAAGTTTTAGATCATGAAAAATAGACCGACTCCAATAGCTTTGTTGATAGCCTTGGCAAGCTCCAGTTTAGCGACCGCTCAAATTTTTTATGACTTTAACGATCCTTTTAATGGTGGAATATCCGAAGGCCTTGCAGATTCGTTAGGAATACCTGCTGATGGTTTGGTATGGGGGGTTCTTACCGGAGCTCCCTTAGGAGGTGTTCTTACTAGTTATGATTCAGGGTTTACGCTAGAAGCAGGGAGCTTAATTGAGCTTTCAGCTGGGGGAGTTCCGACTGGCCATTCTTTATTTATTTCAGGAGCAGGAACTACCGCGAGTTTTTTAACCAGTAACACCGAGATTGATAACGTTTTTGAGGGTGATTTTATGACTCAGGGAGGAGTAGGGGGGATTGGAGCTATTCCCGATATACCAAATATCCTTGCAAATCAGTCCTTTGCCCTGATTTGGCTTGATAGAGGTCAATCTGTTGATAGCTCAGTTGCTGATGGTCTTTCTTTTGGTATTTTAGAGGATGCAAGTTTTGTTTTCAGTGGTGTTGGTTCAAATACTGTCAATGGCGTACCATTTGTCGGAGAAGATGAACCGAGAGCAGCCAACTTTGGAGTTTTTCAAACAATCCCCGAACCTTCGGCCGTGATGCTATCCCTTCTTGGTGGTTTAGCGTTGCTACGTCGCCGCAGAGCTTAGGTTATTTCCCTTAACTTTTTTATAAGGACGCGTGGTTTTTGCATGCGTCTTTTTTTGTGGGCCGAGTCATCCTCGTTTTCAGTATCTGAAATCACTTTAATCACATCCAGTTCATTGAAGGACTTGAGAGCTGCTGCAGCATTTACAGGGCGGTTGGCGGGGTCTGTGGCGATGAGGCTCATGACCCAGTTACAGAGAGCTTCAGGAAGTTCAGGACGTTCTTCGATGAGGGGAACCACTTTTCCGACGAGGTGAGCTGACATCACTTGGAGAGTATCGGCTCCATCAAAAGGACGTTTGCCGGTGAGGGCTTCGTAGATTGAGATTCCAGTAGCGTAGAGGTCAGTACGTGGATCGAGAGAGGCTTTCGTCATTTGTTCCGGAGCCATGTAGTGAATAGAGCCAAGGAGGCTATCTTTCTCTGCTAGCTCGCGACGCGCGATTTCGCGTTCCTTGTCACAAGCGCGCCCAAAATCGACTAAGGTGTAGCGGGGAGTGCTACTAGGTGTCTCGGTGACCATGAGGTTAGCTGGTTTGATATCGAGGTGGAGAAGTTCACAGTGGTGAACTGCAATCAATGCTTCCAAGAGTTGCGTGGCGAGAGGACGAATATCAGTGGCATCAAGGGGGCCGTTTTGACTGATTCGCTCTTCCAGATTGATTCCTTCAATTAATTCGAGAATGATAAATTGTCCCTCTTCATCTTTGTCGAGGTCGTAGGCTCGTACAACGTGAGGATGGGATATTTTTGAGAGGGTGTTGACCTCAGATTCGCAGTCCGAATCCGCAGCATTACGTCCACTGGATTCTTCGTTGAAACGTTTAAGGGCGACGTGACGCTTGAATCGTTTATCCCAGGCTTTGAAGACTAGAGCCGAACCTCCTGTCCCAATCACGTTCTCAACTTCATAGCGTTTTTCTGTTGAAGTCGCAGGTTTGTGTTCTACTTCTAAACCAAAGGCGTCCACTTTCTTTTTGGTGCTATTGACTACTGCTCTCATGGAGCGAAGGAGCGACATCTCGTTCAAGCACAGGACAAGGAAGTAGTCTCCGAAGTTTTGGACATAGACGGTTTGTTTGCTGAAGTGCACGCAAGCTTCGTTTGTCTCAGGCATCCCTTCGCTAAAGGTATTGAGAAGGGCTAGTCCATTTTCATGGGCTGCTTGGAGAATTTTTTCATTTCCTAACTCAGGGGCCGAAGAGTGAATCACTTGCCCTGAGGGGTTGAGGAGAGCTGCGCAGACGACTCCTGGAAATTCACTTATGAATTTAAGAAAAGATTCGGGGCTCATTGAATAGGATGGTGGTTGGAAGCAGCGGAAAAAATCTCAGAGACTTGTCTTTAGGAGAGCACAGAGAGTTCGTCGATTTTGTGGCTAATTGACGACATAGTGGGCATTTTGAGTCCAAAGATATTGTTTTCGGTAGTTTGGTCATCTCGCAGAGTGGAGATTCCAAAGACCCAAAATTGTTCATTTTCGGAAAAAAGAGCAAATCGTTCAAGAGCTCCCAGTTCCACATCGGGATCGAATTGGGAGGCGATTTGAAGTCCATTTGAGGCTAAGGGAGCTATCTTAGCCATTTGTGGATCAGACGTTTCTTCAGCTTCGTAATCCATATTGCAGCGGAAATAACCGGAGACATCTTCAAGCTGACTGAGAGAAGAGGGGCTGGAAGTGTCCGGCGATGGATCTTCGGGGGGAGCTATCTCGGGAGTCATACTGGGTTGATGTTGGAGTTCAAAAATTGGATTTTATTTTGCGATTTATTGATTATTCCTCAAAAAAGAGGTCACAGTCTACGCATTTCCACTTTATCTAGACCAACCTTTTTGAAATTTAGTCTCAATCAATTTTTTGAAGGACGTATTGGTAGCTCAATATTCCCCCAACGTTTCTTCATAAAGGTTGGGAAGTCCTTGAAAAAGAAGGCTCTTCAGCAGAATCTGTGGGTGAATTTTGGTTCGGGAAGGTCTCCTAGCT
>CAYUHN010000101.1:0-12103 GCA_964444495.1 uncultured Roseibacillus sp.
GGCTGATGGAAGTCGGGGGCTTTGCCGGGTAGTGGAGCGAGGGTGTGGAAAGTTTGATGGGGGGAGTTGAGAATTGCGCAGAGATTGAAGCGTATTTCAGAGTCGTTGAAACGAGTAGGAAAGAGGTTTTGCCATGCTTTCAATCGTAGAGAGGCTCTCCAAGAGGTTTCGGATTGGAGGCATTCTGTTTTGACATCGAAGTCAGGTGGAACGTCAGCATGGCAACGGGGAGCAGTGAGGATACTGGCCCACCAGGCTCCATTGGGGCTGAGGTTAAGTTCAAGATAGTGTCCACTTTGAGAGTCACTTAGAAAGCACTCGGCAACATCATATTTCCAGAGCTCTGCTAGAAACTGATTAGGCTGAGCTTGAGGATGGCTCAGAGCCGGGGCCTTTCTCGTTGCGGTTAGGATCAGTTCGTCTTCGTTTAGTTGAAGTGACATCTCGATTGGGGGAGTGAGGGGGACTTGGTCCCATCCTTGAGCGAGAGAAACAGTGGTAGCGAAGGGGGTCATCCTAAAAATTAGCTGTCAGAGAACCGGACACGCAGCCCGCTCATAACAAGGGTTGCGAGCTTGCGCCCTTTGGAGAGTCGGTACCGATGTTGGAAGACCTGAAATTTGTCGTCTTCCATTTTCTCAAGGAGTCGCTCGTAGAGAGAACGCATAATCTCGGCCGCCATGAGAGCTTGTCGGTCATCCTGTGGAAGGCAGCCTACCGCTTCTTGAAAAAGATGCGTCGTTCTCCGAGCTTGATAGCTCATCATTTCGACAAAGCGTTCGTCATAGGTGCGAGCAAGAAGGTCTGTCTCACTGTACTTAAATTGAGAGAGATCTTCGAGAGGCAGATAGATGCGTCCGCCGTTGTCGAGGTCTTCTCCCACATCGCGCAGAATATTGGTAAGTTGAAGGGCATGTCCAAGCTTGGTGGCATAGACTTGGCTTTTGGGGTTTGTTGCTCCGAAGAGGGGGAGACAGATTAGACCAACGGTGGAAGCCACCCGATGTGTGTATTTTTGAAGATCGGGCCAAGTTTGAAAGCGCTGCGGGGCGAGGTCCATGCGGCACCCTTCGATCAGATCGAGAAAGAGTGTTTTATCAATTTGATGTTTTTCGCAGAGCTGGAGTAGCGAGGCCTCGATTGATTCGAGCTTGCTGGGAGGACTCTCAAAAATTTGTTGCCAGTGAGCAAGTCGTTGTTCTTTTTCCTTTTTAGCGAATTCGAGATCGTCGGCGATGTCGTCAATGATACGGCAAAAAGCGTAGAAGAGAGTGACGTCTTTTCGATTTTCTTTGGGAAGAGAAAGGAGAGCAAAGGCTAAATTGCTTTTAGCCTTGCGAGTGATTTCCTGTGCTTCCGAAAGTGCCACAAAAAGTGTCCTCAGCGAATGAAGCCAAAGTTTTCAAATGGCCAAAGAGTAAAGAGCCCTGGTCCGACGAGGAGATATTCATCAATGTCTCCCCAGTAGCGTGAATCGGAAGAGGCATCGGAGTTATCTCCCATCGCAAAGTATTGGTTTTCTCCAACAACGTGGAAACCATTTGGCCCGGGGAGATATCTTGCCCGACTAATATCGATGGGGGTGTAGTAGCCATCATAGCCATCTTTTTCCGACATTACCTTCTTGAAGCCGGGTTCCGAAGCGAGTTTGTCGTTTACGTAGAGTTTCGTGCCGTTGAGTTTAAGTTTATCCTTAGGGATGCCTGCTAGTCGTTTGATATAGTGAGAGCCTCTCTCCTGTTCGCGGTTGTGATAATCTGAAATGATGTTTTGGATTCCACGGGTTTCGAATACAAAAACCTCTCCTCGCTTCGGCTTCCGGAAGTGATAGGAAAATTTATCAACAAGTACAAGGTCTCCTGTATCAACCCAGCCTTGAGCCAAGACTTGGCCTTCCTTTACCTCGTAGGGCCCACGATAGACTCCATTTTTCTTGAAGTGAGCAATATGCTTGTTGAATTCTTCGCGAGTTGGAAATCTGTAGTTGCCGTTTCCGTCTGAAGGGAAGCGCATGTTTTTACCGAGTTTTAACCCACTGAGAATAGAAGAGGCGGAACCATTCACGGTTATCCGTTTTCCATTGTCAAAGTAGATACGGGTTCGAGTGAACCACATCCAAACGGTATCTTGTTCAATTCCTATAATTTCGCCATCGGCTGGGGCGATAATTTTCATATACGTTCGCCCTTGCGTGACTTTCGTCAGACCTCGTGTGAAAATATTCGGCTTATTCCATTCTTGGTCAATAGGCTGTGGATGCCCGATGATTCCATTGAGCGTCGGCTGCATGGAGCCAGTGGGAATTCGGAAAGGTTGTACGTAATAAGCTCGGATACCGAGGGCAATTGCGATTGCCACGAAGAGCATCTCGACATTTTCCGCAAGAGGGTTGGGGGAACGATAGGCTTTGAGGGAATGCTCGCAAGTGCCTTGCAATTGTTTCCCCGCTTCTTCGCAGGCTTTGGGGTCGCGTTCCGAGATCGCAGAGCGCATGTCCTTGATGCGGGATTCGATTTCTGGAATACGATCAGCTTCGAGGAGATCTCGTTTAAAGTTTAAGAAGCGCTTGCCTCCTTTTAGCATACCAAGAGCTTCCTTTTTCCATTTGGGCTTCCAAATGGCATCGGTAAAGAAGTAGAGGAAATGTGGGAGTTTCGACACGGCCTTAACTGAGATGTGAAACCCCTTTGGAGCAAGAACAATATCCGAGACTGTCTCGCCTAAAGAGGATTTCCGAGAGGAGGCTTTACTTTTAAGTGATCTTAATGGCTTTCTCCATAGGTCCCAGGTAGGACTTCGCCTGCATTTTCAAAAATAGCTTTTCCAATAACTTTTACTTCTTTTGAAAAGCTGACTTTCCCGGAGATGGAAAGGCTTTCGGCGTCTACGAGAGAGGGGGTTGCACCCAATTGATCAAGAGCATCGACTAATTTGTAGTCCTTGCTCAGTTGAATAAGTGGTGGTTTTCCCTTACGCTCGGGGACGAGAGTGACTCGGCCGTCGGGAAGACATTGATAGGCGTCGCTACGTAGAGCTAGGAGGTCTGCGGTGGTTTTCACCGGAGCGAAGCGGGAGCGAGGTACCGAAATAGCCTGCGCTCCTTCGAAGCATTCGATGGCCGAGCCCATCGCGGTCTCAAGTTGCCATACAGCTGGTGAAGAGGAATCGCGAGGGTCGACGGTTTTGGAGTTTTGAATGACGGGAAGGGGAAGAACGCCTTTTTCGGAATCAAGGGTCTGCTTTAGAGCTTCTAAATCGAACCAAAGGTTGTTGGTGTTAAAGTATTGGTGGCGAGAGATATCCTGGAAGGAGTCGATATCGGCTTCTGAGCATTGCGCGATTTCCCGCAGGATAAGGCGATCGTCGCTTTTGCGACGTGCGAGGTGTCCACCTTTCTTGTCGGCTTCCGTTCGGCGGGTGACCTCCATGGCAAAAGGAGCACCACTTTCCGCAAACCACTTCAGGAGGTCGGCATCGAGAGTCGCTCCCAAGTTATCGCTATTGGAAACAAAAGCGTAGCGAATCCCTTCTGCCAAGAGGCGATCGAGTTGACCGCTTCCTAGGAGAGCTGGGTAGAGATCTCCGTGACCAGGTGGGCACCATTCGTCGGCAGGATTGCTTGGCCAAGAGGCTGGCTTCAGCGAATTAGCGTCGATTTTCGGAACTTTGTTTTGTAGAAATTCGACATCTTCACCAGCAAGAGGGCCATCTTTGATGACGGCTAGGGTGTCTTCGCTTGTCGAAAAAGAATTCATCAATAAAAAGCGGACAGTGGCTTGCGAAGTTGAGCGAAGATGCTCGATTTGGTGGACGATGAGATCAAGAAAGCTCTTGCCGTCTTTCACAGGAAGAAGGCTTTTGGCCTTTTGGAGGCCCATTCCGGTTCCGAGTCCTCCATTGAGTTTGATGACGACTGTTTTAGCGAGAAGGTTCTGATCCCATTCACTTTCGATACTAGGAGTGATTCCCGGAAGACCGCTTGCTGGTTCGATTTCTTCTTCCGCGATCAACCCTTTTGCTCCTTCGGTCAAAAGTCGATAGCTTCTATGAAAGGCAGCGATCGCTTCATCTCCCAAGCCAGCATTTTGCATTTTTTTAGAAAAACTAGGCCATTCAGTCATAGGGAGAGCCTGAGGCATTGGGTGAGAGATACGAGTGTTTTTAGTGCCTCTTAGGATTTTTACAGTGGGAATTCAGCGTTGTTTTTTGGACTTCATTGAGAAGCTGAAACCAGCTTGTTTACTCACCCATTTAACCCACTTCTGGATATCGGGGTTTCCGAGAAGGGCTTCCAGAGTGTTGTATTCCTTTTCGAGTTCTTTGTTCGTAAAGAGGTTATGCACCTGATCTCCGCAATTGCAGCAGACATCAATCGTCTCGGTGCCATTTTTACTGCGAGGAACGAGATGATGCTTCTCTTTGAATTCTGGCGGAGTGGTTCGTTTACATATCGAACATTCAATTTCCGTCTTCATATTGAATGGGTGAATCTTCTCATAATGTCCCAGATAGGCCACTTTCAAATACTGGCAGGATAAGGAGCTGTCTTTGTTGGAAGACGTGCCTAGGGTCCTCCGATGTCTCGTCATTGGACAGCTCGAATTGTGCTCACCGTGCTTACTCTGCAGGGTGCCTTTTTGGTAAGCATGTTTCAGAGTAAGCTGCCGCTGTTCAAAGCTTGGGAGGAGAAAATTTTTGGGCAGGCGTTGGTTTCGTTGAAGAAGACTGATATAAACACCGCGCTGTTTGAAACGCAAAGCGATGGCTCAGGATGGTCTTTGCGTCCACTGCAGTCCGAGACCTTGGAGCTTTCAGATTGGGGAATCGTTCGCCTTGCTGATAGTGCGGTGCTTTTTGATAGCGCGGAACCTCAACCTTCGGAGTATGGGGTGCTTTTTGGACGAGCCTATCGAGCGGGAGCGCGCAATCTAGTAATTTCACATCAATTGAGATGGGATGATGCAGAAGGGCTTGAGTTGAGGGCGCTCGATTTGGCTTTGCGCCCGTTCGAGAGCGTAGGCCTGCCAGTGAGTTTGAGTGAAGTTCCGCGTCCAAGTCGTTCTCCTTCATGGTTGGATTCATCTGTTTTAAATGGGGATTCGATAGTAGGTGATAGTTCGAAACTTCCGATTATGAACCAAGTGGATGATCAGCTCGCTTTGAATGACTCGGAGCTCAAGCTTCAATTTGGTTTTCCTGATTTTGGTTTACGAGATACTCAGTATCGTACTGATACGAGAAAGCCTCTCTTGGTAAAATGGGGAGATGGATTCTTGCCTTCATGGTCGTTATCGTTGGCAATGAAGTTGACGGGCGTTGAGGCTGAGGGGGTGACTTTTGAGCCCGGAAATCACCTGCGCTTAGGAGCTACAGGTCCAGTGATTCCAATCGATAATTTTGGGCGAGCGCGATGGGATGAACTTGGAGAAATCACTTGGGCTGGCGGACCGAAAGAGTATTTGGCGAAAAGCCTTTTTCCAATTGGAGAGGTGGACTTGCCCGAATTGCCGAAGAATACTGTTTTGCTGGATGAACGGAATGAATCGTTGACAGAGCAGAGTGATCGACTGTGGACCGAGGCATTTTCGCTCTTACAATTTCCTCGTCCAGGGAAAGAAGTTGTTTTTAATCGTCTGAGTCTAGGGTGGGAATTGTTTCTCTATTTGGAAATTGCTCTCTTCGGGATTGTGGCGCTTCACTTGCGGCGAGTTCTGCAGTTCATCGTAATGATTTGTCTTTGTTTTGGGCTTGTTGCTTTTTGTGGCGGCCTTCTCATGTGGCAGAGTCTATGGACTCCGGTGATTCCATTGCTGGTGGCAGTCGTGATAGCATGGTGCTTGGTAGGTTATCTCCAACAGATCGCTCATCCCGTAAGTGAAAAGAGGGTAAAGAGAGCATGACGTGTTTTCTGACTACCGCTGCAGTTCAAGATGTGAGCGAGAGCTTCGATATTGATGGGTAGTGATTCCGAGATGACGGTAAGACCATTATTGAGTTTAGAGATAAAGGTTTACACCTCGGGGAATAAATTGCAGCCTCAAGTATCTTAAAATCATGGAAAAAGATGAGCGCCAAACACAATTTGAAGCACCGAGATTCGGTAGAGAGCAGATTCAACAGAGAGCGTTCCTGTTAGCTTTAATTTAACTTATAACGATTCTGATTCTAATACTATGAAAGCATCCGACCTTTTAGTTAAAACTTTAGAGAAAGAGGGAGTAGAATATATTTTTGGGATTCCGGGGGAAGAGAATCTCGACTTTCTCGACTCTCTTTCCCGTTCTTCTATCAAACTCATTCTAACACGACATGAGCAAGGTGCCGGCTTTATGGCCGCAACACTTGGACGTTTGACCGGTAAGGTCGGAGTCTGTCTGTCGACCTTAGGCCCTGGTGCGACTAATTTCGTGACTGCAGCAGCTTATGCTCAGCTTGGCGGGATGCCTATTTTGATGATTACAGGCCAGAAGCCGATCAAGCAAAGTAAGCAAGGTCAATTTCAAATCATTGATGTTGTTGATATGATGCGGCCGATTACCAAATATACGCATCAGATCGTAGGGGGTGATAATATTCCTTCTCGAGTGCGCGAAGCCTTTCGTTTGGCGGCTGAGGAAAAGCCTGGAGCAACTCATCTCGAGTTACCCGAGGATATCGCAGCTGAGGAGACTTCACTGAAACCACTTGAGCCGAGTCTTGTCCGTCGTCCGGTGACGGAAAGTAAGTCGGTGAATCGTGCTGTCGAGCTTCTCGAGAAAGCTAAGCATCCGCTTCTTGTCATTGCCGCTGGTTCAAACCGAAAGTTGACCGCTAAGCAACTGCAAGCCTTTGTTGATAAACAAGGAATTCCTTTCATCACCACTCAAATGGGTAAGGGGGTACTCGACGAAACGCATCCTCTTTTTCTAGGGAACGCCTCTCTTTCTGCCGGTGATTTTCCTCATCGTGCGGTTGAGGAGGCTGATGTGATCCTTAATGTTGGTCACGACGTGGTTGAGAAGCCGCCTTTCTTTATGCGAGATGGAGTTCGCCAAGTTATCCACATAAACTTTTCTTCGGCAGTGGTCGATCCTGTTTACTTTCCACAGACTGAACTCATTGGCGATATCGCTAATAGTATTTGGCAAATTAACGAAATTCTTTCTCCACAGAAGCATTGGGATTTCACTTGGTTTGATAAGACTCGTGAGGCTTTGAAGAGTCACCTTAGTGAAGGTGCCGATGATCCACGCTTCCCTGTTTATCCTCAACGATTAGTTGCTGATGTCCGCAAGGTGATGACCGACTGTGATATCATCTCGCTCGACAATGGCGTCTATAAAATTTGGTTCGCTCGCAATTACCCCGCATCTTGCCCGAATACTGTTTTACTCGACAATGCTCTTGCCACTATGGGAGCCGGACTTCCGGCGGCGATTGCCGCTAAGTTGGTGCATCCCGAGAAAAAGGTCGTTGCGATTTGCGGTGATGGTGGGTTCATGATGAATTCCCAAGAGATGGAAACGGCGGTGCGTCTGGGACTCGATCTTATTGTTCTGATTTTGAACGATAACGCTTACGGTATGATTAAGTGGAAGCAGGCGAACATGGGCTTTGAGAATTTCGGGCTCGATTTCGGGAATCCCGATTTCGTGAAATATGCTGAGAGCTACGGAGCTCAGGGACATCGTCTCGAAGCAACCGAAGAACTTATTGGATTAATGCAGTCTTGTCAGGAGGCTGGTGGAGTCCACCTTATTGAGGTTCCAATTGATTATTCGGAAAATGACCGCATTCTGAATGATGAGCTTCCAAAGCGAAGCGCGGCACTATAGCTTTAATTTTTAATCTGTAGCACCATGCTTAAAGAGAGTTATCCTTACTTTTTAGCGAATCGGGCTCAGTCGCCTAACGCTGATCTCGCAGTGTTCGACAAGTTTTCGGGTGAAGTTGCTACTTCTGTGGCCATGGCTTCCCCAGAAACAATTGATGAGGCCATTGCTGCTAGTGTCGAAGCAGCGCCCTTGATGGCTGCCATGCCCGCTTACGAAAGGGAGGCTGTTCTCAATCATTGTGTGTCTCGTTTTCAGGAACGACACCAAGAACTTTCGGAGGCTCTTTGCATTGAAGCGGGCAAGCCAATTAAAGACAGTCGAGGTGAGGTGGATCGTCTCATTGATACCTTTCGTATCGCCGCCAACGAGGCACTTCACCAGGGAGGGGAAGTGCAGGATCTTGAAGTTTCTCCTCGAGCTAAAGGCTATCGGGGAATGTTCAAGCGAGTGCCCATCGGTCCATGTTCGTTTATTTCTCCCTTTAACTTTCCGTTAAACCTGGCCGCTCACAAAGTTGCGCCTGCGATCGCAGCGGGATGCCCGTTCATTCTCAAGCCAGCTAGTCTTACGCCCATCGGAGCTCTTATAATAGGGGAAGTTCTTGCTGAGACAAGCTTGCCGCTTGGGGCGTTTTCGATTTTACCTTGTCGCCGTGATGGCGCGGATAAGTTTACGATTGATGACCGGCTGAAGTTACTCAGTTTTACTGGCTCGCCGGATGTGGGCTGGGAGCTTAAAAGAAAGGCTGGGAAGAAAAAGGTAGTCCTGGAATTGGGCGGAAACGCCGCCTGTCTTGTCGATGCTGACACTAATCTTGACGACGCACTTGAGCGTATCATTTTTGGAGCGTTCTACCAGAGCGGACAAAGTTGCATTGGAGTGCAACGAATCTATGTCCATGATTCAATTTATGATGAATTTCGTAGTCGGATTGTGGAGAAGACTCAACAGCTTCAGTCTGGAGATCCGAAAAAAGAAGAGACTTTTATCGGCCCGATGATTTCAGAGAAAGAAGCTTCCCGACTCGAAGGTTGGGTTGCTAGTGCGGTGTCCGCGGGGGCAACTCTTCTCTGTGGAGGAACTCGGGTGGGGAATCTTTTGGAAGCAACTCTTCTTGAGAACGTTCCTGCTGACCAAGATATCTGTGCTAAAGAGGCCTTTGGCCCTGTGGCAGTAATCAACCGTTTTTCCGATTTCGAGTCCACTATCGAATCTATTAACGACAGTGACTTTGGTCTTCAGGCTGGGATCTTCACTCGTGATTTACAAAAGATGTTTTATGCTTGGGATCACCTCGAAGTTGGAGGAGTGGTTATCAACGATGTTCCTTCTTGGCGTGTTGATCACATGCCTTACGGAGGGGTGAAAGATAGCGGCCTTGGTCGCGAAGGAGTTCGTTTTGCCATCGAAGATATGACCGAAATTCGGAATCTCGTTGTTCGAATGGACGGAAACCTTCGAAAATAGTCTAAGTTAGGAACGTTGAGCGCAGGATTGTTGTTCCTAGTAGAAGCTCGTGGAATTCCGCTGAACTCGACCAAGTGGTCGATTCAGCGGAGCTTGAATATTAAGAGGGTTATTCAGCGCTACTAATCTTACCCATAAAGGCACGCATTTTAGTGAGAATGAACTCACCTTCTTCTTCGAGAGCAAAGTGCCCCGTATCGAGGATGTGGTAATCGATATTTTTTAAATCTCGTTTATAAGCCTCGGCTCCTGGTTCAGGGAAAAAGGCATCGTTTTTGCCCCAAACAATGAGTGCAGGCGGCTGATTTTCGCGAAGGTATTCCTGCCATTTAGGATAGAGTTTCACATTGTTTTGGTAGTCATAGAAGAGGCCTAACTGAATCTCCTTCTGCCCCTCGCGGGTAATTCGTTGAGTATCAATAATCCAGTTGTCAGGATTGATTTTTTCGGGATTCTTAGTGCCGTGAGTATATTGCCATTTCATGCCCTCGAAGCTAAAGACTTGCTTGGCAATAGTGTCGCCCAATTCGGAGTCTTTGTTTTCCCAATATGTAAAAATGGGCCCCCAGCCTTTTTCGCTCAATCCTTCTTCATAAGCATTACCATTCATAATGACAAATCCAGTCACTCGCTCTGGATGAGCTGTTGCAATTCGAAAGCCAATGGGTGCACCATAATCGTGAATCATGAGAGCATATTTGGTGAGTTTCTTCTGCTCCAGAAAAGTGTCCATCACCTCCGCGAGATGATCAAAGGTGTAAGTGAACTCTTTGGGAGAAGGGACACTGCTCATCCCGAAACCGGGATAGTCTGGAGCGATGAGATGGTAGTCATCTTTTAAGCCATCGAGCACTTTACGATACATCTGCGAAGACGTTGGAAATCCGTGGAGAAGGACTAAAGTTGGTTTCTTCGAATCACCAGCTTCTCGATAAAAGATATCGAGGTCGCCTACCTTCTCGGTGGCGTAGCGGATTTCATTTTGAGCAGATAGATTCAACCCTAAGCTCATGCTCAGGCCGATAATGGGTGCGATGACGTTTTTTATTTTGTTTCTTTTGATTTTCATAAGGAAATAGTTGCTTGCGCAAGCAAGTTTTGAAGGTTGTAGCTTGCGTTTTTGATATTTGGCTTTTATCTGGTTAGCGCGCTGCGCGTAGACACTAGATCGCCAACTAATTGGTTGAACCGTTTTTCACCGAGTGAATTGCTTATCTTTTGGCGAAGATTATCCATTGTTTTTTTTATTCGACGGTACTCTCGTCTTCCTTCAGCTGTGACCGAGACTTCCGAGCCGCGTCCGGCACCCTCCTTCGCCACAAGTTTTTTTTGCACTAAGGAGTCGACTAGGCGGTTAACGGTCGAGGCGTCGAGATCGAGGTGCTCCCCATAGTCTTTTTGTTGCTCTCCTTTACTTTCTACCATCGCAAAAAGCAAATATCCATGGGATGGGGAGAGTCCTAATTTGGCAAATTCAATTTTCCAAATATCTGTAATTGAACGAGTTAAAGAGGAAAGGTTGAAGTAGAGACAGTCGTCGAACACGTTGAAAAGGTAAGTTGATTGCTTGCGCATGCAAGTATTATTCGAAGGCGATTACCACTCTGCGATTTTGAGAGCTCAGCGGCAAAGGTATGCTTGGAGCGTTAATGATTATTAAGCTCGCGATACCAAGCGTCCATGGCGATTTCGTGGAAACCTGCTCTGAAGTATTGCCAATCACCAAGAGATTGAGGCAGGGAGAAAGTCTTAGCGGCATTGTCGGCCGAATTGCCTTTGGCGTGCTGCTCTCGAGCGTAGCGTTCAATCTCGTTGTGTAGATTGGAGAAAAGTTCGAAAGATTTGGAATCGCTTTGTTGGACCGAGCCGTGACCAGGGACCATGAGGCGACTCTCTCCTTCGGTTAGTTTGGCAATGTTTGTTCGCCACTGACTGGGCAAGGAGGACATAAAGTTTGGGAAGATGCCATCCCAGATGAGATCGCCTCCGAAGGTGATTCCAGTCTCATCATCAACAATTACTAGATCGCTGCCAGTGTGTCCGCTCATGGGAGTGATGGTGACAGTGCGGCCTCCTAAATCGAGGGGCATTGATTTCGATTCATCATCGATCACTCGGCTAGCATCGAGAAAGCGTCCGCCCCATTTGGTGAGGGTCGGAGTCGAGAATGGTCCAGATTCGTCCTTTTCACCAGATTTTCCGTAGGCGGAATAGGCGAGTTCACGAGTCGTTTGGGTCATGATGGTCTCCGGGACGACACCCTTAGCAATGAAGCCTGTGGTGCCACCGAGGTGGTCAAAGTGAAAGTGGGTGGTGACGACGTGGGTGGGAAGTCGCCCAGTGAGCTCAAGGCAGGTTTCGGCCATAAAGCGGGCTCCTTCAGGGGTGCGGTAGGAGTCGATAGCCAGGATCCGGTCACGGCCAACAATGAGGCCTCCATTACTGTGAGTGCTGAGGTCTCCGGCCTTTCCATCTACCGTGAAAGGAGTAGATACCAGCGCGTAGACATCAGGTGCCAATTGTTCAATGCGAGCAAAAGGTCGCTTGGCGAGTTCGGGCTGCGAGGAGTCCCTGGCATAGGCGCGTCGAGCGATGAGAGGCGCAAAGGATAGGGTGGCCGCATAGCCACAGCTAGCTCCAAAAGTGCGGTTTAGGAAAGCTCGACGGTTTTGGTTCATGGCGGATAGTTGATGAATATAATTATTCGTCAGAAAGAATAAATTGATTTGAGAAAATTGCGAAATGTTTCGTCGCTGTTTTCAACGATCGTGTTGCCTCATTAAAGCGGCCACCGAAAATTTTTGGATTCCCAATTGGGAAGG
>CAYUHN010000102.1:0-11768 GCA_964444495.1 uncultured Roseibacillus sp.
ACGTTAAAGAACTATCGCGCGACCGCCATTTAGTGGCCGTGTTTCAGTCGCTTACAGAAGGTTCTCATTCTGACCTCAGTAGTGCTTAGGGCATGGATTCCCGCGTCGGTATTTTCGACGCAAAGGGGGAGATCGGAAATCAAAGTTATTTAACATACTCGATTCTGAATGAAGCCTGTCTATGCGCATATCTTTCAGGAATCCAGACGCTAAACTTTATCAATTGGGTCTCTCCTGGCTTCAGCGAAATTGAAACATACGAGCAAAAGTCGAACATTGGCACGTTAGGGTCGTCCAATGGTATTTCTAATCTCGTTGCGTGCAAAGGTTCTTGTATCCAGCCTTTTTCGTAAAACTCTAAAATTGCAAAGGTTGTTTGAAAATCTACGCCCTCTCTAGAATCGACTAGCGCTTTGAAATCTGAAGCTCGAATATTATTTTTCTTCATTAGGCTGCAAATTTCTCTCGCGAGAATTATGGATAAGTCGAGCGTTCCCTGAACTTCTGCCAATCCTGACACCTCTACGTCACCGTCATTTTGTATCAAAAGTTCAACTGTCACCTCATTATTTTCAGGCCAATGCCATACTAGTTCATGCTGAAGAACTTTGACCGAAGGTTTCGTGTGCTTTTTGCAGCTAACTAAAAGAGCAATGCTAATAAAAATTGAAACACGCAACCAATTCATATTTCTTAAGTATCGAAACAATAACTCGAATTGAAAGGTGAATTTTTATGATCACGATAAATTCGATGTCCACGATGATTCAACACCTTAGGAAATCATAAGCGATTTCGTGACCAAAAATAGTTTCGGGTTACTCCCCTTTAAACAAGCCACCCTAAGAATTATTGAGGGTGACGATCTATGTTTCAGCTACGAGTCCTACCTTCAAACGCAGCTCCCGATGATAATAATGCGCCCATATTTCGATTCTACGGGCTGCACGGGCTGCTGTCGACTCAAGGAATGTTAAAGCATCTCAGGATTCCTGGGTCCGCTGAATGGATGCCAGAAAAAAAGACGTTGCCCTTTAGTTGCCCGCAAAGAACAGAGTTGCCCTTCATTTTATTGCATCTTGGCAACTATTCTAAAAACACAAAAATCCTAAAGCCCTCTATTTACAAGGTTTCAGCTGGTGTCCCCGCCAAGAATCGAACTTGGATCTCAGGTTTAGGAAACCCGTGTTCTATCCGTTGAACTACGGGGACGACGCCGAACAGAATACTCAGCTTAACACCTCTCGGAGGCGAGCGAAAAATCAGACGGATGACTACTTTCTCTAAACCCAATCCTACTGCTGAGGCTGGCCAAAGCGCTTCTTAAACTGATTAAGCAATTCCTCAACCTCGGTATTTGAGTCATCCTCTGCTTTAGGAGCGGGAGCCTCAAAAGAGAATCCTCCAGCGTTGGGTTGCTCAGGACGAACAAGTCCAGCATTGGGATTAGGAGAAGGATTAACCAAAGCCTGCGGAGAAACTTCTGGGGCTGGCGCTGACACCTCAGGCTGAACTGGCGCCTCTACAGTAGTTGGAGAAATTGCTGGCTGCTGCTGAACAGGTGGCGACTGTTGAACTACTGGTTGAACAGGCTGTGCAGGTTGCACCGAGTCGGTCACTGGAGCAGCTGGTGATGGCTGCGCAGGAGCAGCCACGAACGGTGAAGCAGCTGGCTGAACAGGCGACGCGGCTACTTGTTCTTGCGGCTGCGGCGACGGGACAACTTGTTGCTGCGGCGAAGGTGAGACGGCTGGAGTTACCGCAGGCGTGTCAACAGGCTTAACTGCACTAACATAAATCTTCTCGGTCAAAGTCGAAATCGATTCTATTGTATCGGAAGTAACCACATCCTCGGAACCTGAAACTCGAGCAGAAATCGGGCCTGTTAATCGATTAACTGGAGCATCCGGATCTTGCGGAAGGTTCGCTGTCACTGAAAACGGAGAAGCCACCGGAGCTGAAGCGGCCTGCTCCGGAGCCACAGGAGGAGGCGTAGTCGAAACTGCAGGCTTTGGAGTAATCTCTTCTGGCGGACTCGAAACCGATGAGGCTGCAGTCTGCTCTTGAAGAGGATTAGTAGGCGGAACTACCGCTTGCTGCGCAACAGACGGTGAGGCAAAACCAGCTGAAGAAGGAGTGGCTAAAAAAGGACTTGCTGCCGCTCCCGCGGAGGCCCCCTCAACCCCTTGAACTTCTTGAGCCTTTGCTTGGCGAAGAACATCAAAAGGGCTTGGCTCTGAAGGCTTTGGCTCTACCGGTGGAATTGAGGCTGGCGACGCATCACCGCTAACTTCCTCAAATGGAGATGGATTTGCAGGCGAAATTGCAGGCTCAGGCTCAGAATCTGGTGAAGTAATAACTGGCTCCGCTGCAGGAGAAGCTGGAGACTCAGCCTCACTCGCAGTCTGTAAGCTTTCCTGAGTAGTTTCAGGAGACGCTTGCAGCGGATTTCCTTCTAAAGTCGGAGCCGACTCTGGCTTTGCCAATGCAGCAAAAGGATCAGCGGCAGTCTCCACAGCTTGGAAAGGACTCTTCACTGCTTCCCCTACTTTTTCGGCTAGAGATGGAGCTTCTTCATTCGAAGCAACCGCAAAAGGAGATGGCGGAGCTTCTTCTACACTCTTCTCATCGGAAGCGGTCTCGCCCACAGGTTCCGAAACCTTCTCCAGTGGCTCCTCTGCTTTAACGACGCTTTCAGTAAGAACATCTTCAGTGCCACTAACCTCAAACGGACTGCTCTGACTCTCTAACTTTTCCTCCGCAGCAAGAGCAGGAGGTTCAACTAAAGTAGTATCAGCTCCCTGAAACGGATCAGGATCGGGTGCAGAAATTTCCTCGTCAACCGATTTTTCAGCATCGGCCTCCTTGTTCGCCAGACTGCCAAAATCTTCTGACGGCGCTAAACTTTCCCCAACAACGGCGGCTGTTACACCAACTCCCGCAGCAGCAGCAACCGCAGCCCCTACAATCGCCCCGTCACCATCTATCTTTGAAGCTTCATTCTCATCAGGAGATTCAGATTTAACTTCACTATCGACAGCCTCTTCAACCTTCACTTCCCCTTTATCTTCAACAGGGGCTATACTCCTAGCTATTTGTTCTGCATCTTCCTTACCAGCTTCTTCATTGCTGACAGGACGTTTTCGAGCGAGAGCCGCCTCGCGTAAAACTGCACGAGCAAAAAGAGGTTCCGGCCAATCGACTTGCTCGAACCAATCACTGTTATCATCTCCAAACCTATCCTTAGCCAATTTCTCAGCATCTTTCTGAGAGAGGGCCTCCAAAGTCACCTCATACTCAGTCAAACGATCCACCAGCCCACCTGGCATCAAAGGTTCAAGCCCTGTTGACCACACATCTTCATTAACACTCAAAATGATGGCTAAAGCAGGGCAAGCTTGACGTAACTGCGCCATCAAAGCTGCGACACCGAGACCCATCTCTGGCTGATTAGAAAGTCCCTCAGTTTCATCAAAAACTAAAACCAAAGGCTGAACAAGCCCCTGCAATGAAAGTAGAGTCTGAAGACGCTCTTCGAGTTCATGCTTACCTGAATTCCCCAGCTCCTCAAAAACAGACTGAGTCAAATCACGGTTACGTTCAACCTTTTCGGGAGGAGAAGTCGCATAACTAAATAGGACATCCAACCAGAAAGCAGTGCCTCGCAAGCTCGCGCCAGAGAGTTCACTCAACTCAGCAGCAAGGCGCGGCCCTAAAATTTCAAAATTTCCTTGAGTCCAATGGGCGGTAGCAGCTTTCTGATGATGAAAATCAAAGGTCTCTACCGGTCGATGCTCAATCGCAAACAGAGCTCCCTCACGATCATGACTGGGAACCTCTCCACTAATTAGCAGTGGCTTCAAACCCAAGGCCAAAATTCGTCGAGCCAAAAAGTCAAACTCTGATAAACCACCAGAAGCAGGTAAGGTCTGCGAAAGACTCTTCACTACACTCTCAAGAATCACACGGGAATCGAGCTGGCCTCCACCGCTCGGCTCAACCGCCATAAATTTAAACTTATCAGAGAGGTCCTTACTTACTGACTCCAAAAGTAAGGTTTTACCATATCCCGCACGTGGAGAACGCAACAAGATGATGACTCCTATTTTTTCGCTAGAGGAAGTTAATATTTCACTAAGCTGCGAGGCGGCTTTCTCATTAATCTGAGAAAGAGCTTTGCTTTGGCTCTTGCCAAAAACCTCGAACAAAGTGGGATGGGTGGAGGAAGCAGACATCAGGTTTTTGATTGGAATTGACGCAATTCTGGCCAAAGCGGTACAGGCGGCAAGCTCGAATGATGTCTTCTGGAAACCGTTTTTTTAAATTATAAGACGCCTAAGGCATCACATCCTAAAAGAATCCCACGATAAATCGTGGGATTTGGTAAAACTCGATGACACGTTCTCTGGCATCACCCTCTTGATACGCAGGATTCTTGCTACTCCTCCCGAGTCAATTGCTCAAAAAGATCTTCCTCATCCAAAGATGGGACCGGAGCAGCAATATCAAGGTAACTCGAAAAATTATCTTCAGGTTCGATGACACTTCCTTTCAAATCGACATCAAACCAATAGAACTCTCCCTCTTTCTGCCCGCGAGAGAAAAAAGAGGCCTTCGCTTGCTTGGCGAGCGAAAAGTCCAAATGACCAGGAACCCCCACTCTTAATTTACCCGATAACTTTCCATTTTCCAGAACAGCGATTTTCCCCTTAAGTCCAAAAACCCCTAATTCATAAAAATCAATATTCTCGAGCCGTAGCCCTTTCACATCGCGAATCAAATCAAAACGAGTTTTTCCGGTAACTTCCAAATTCCGGTAACGAACATTTGCAAATATCGAATCCATTTCAGAAAGAAAAGGAAGACGACCCATTACAATTTTTTCAGGCTCACAATTCAAGACCATCTCGCAACTACGCGCGTCCCAAGATTGAAATGTAAAATCTCCTACAACATCAGCCAAATCTGTTTCAAATAGTTTCGACAGGTCTTCTTTGTTAAAAGAAGAAAGCGGTCCATCAAGGACCTCCACTGCAAGCTGATGAGACGAATCCAACAAGTCTACTTGCCCTTTCAGAACAATTTCTCGTTTCCCATCTTCGACTCGAATCGAAGAAATTTTAACCAACTCAGAACCAATCTCTAAAGTGGAGCGATTCAGTCGCATACTACCCCAACCAGGAAGAAAGAGCTTTCCATCCGTCAGGGAAAGTAAAGAAGACTTCCCATCTCGAGGCTTCAAAGTGGCTTGAGCTTTTTCCACTCTAAAAAGAGATCTCTCTCTTCCAAAAGACAATGCAAAATCATCGCACACATAATCTCGATATCCTCCTTGCGGAAGAGGCTCACCCTTAGGAGCGCTGACTCGACGATTGCCTCTTTCAGACAAGAGCAAACTTCCGCTAGACGCTGTCAAGCGCTGTCCTTTAATCTCCCCCGTCACAAACGCGAATAAGTTCAAATCTCCTTCGACTTTCTGAAGCTTCAACTGATCAAGTTGATTCCCTTCGGGCCAAAAAAGTCGGACGGAATCGGCCCTCAGCTGAATACCTCTGGGACTGAGCCTAGAAAATTTAGCTGTAGCTCCTGTCTCTTGATAGACGTGCCCTCTCAAGCCAGCAACAAAACTAGGACTGTGAAAGCGAACAACCAAGATAACACAGGCCAATCCAAGAATCAGCGGGATCGAGATCAGCAGAATACTCTTTACCGCCACCAATTTCTTACGCCTCTTCGCGACCTTAACTCGACTTTGATCAGTTCTCCGTTTCCGCTTTCTTACCTTAAGCGCCTGTGTTCCATCTTCGCGCGTTACCAATTCCCCTTTATCTTGACTTTGACTCTCGCGCTCACCTTGGCGCAAGCGATCCATCATCTCGTCAACCGAGTAGGTTTCCTTATCTTGAGATCTTTTCGACATTTTAATGCTCTCCAAACCTCTCTTATCGGAGTCTAGACACTTTGCAAGAGGGCTTTCAGCTCACAATTTCGTGGACCGAAGGAAATTTTGAAAAAACCTAGAGCTGAGGGGCCTGTCCTGCTGGATCCAGAATTTTAACAGTCACAAAAACATAAACTGCCTCACGCGTTCGCTGCACTCCATCGCTACGGAACATACCACCAACGAGAGGAAGATTCCCTAAAATAGGCACCCTATCCTCTACGTCTTCAAGCGATTCACTAATCAGACCTCCCAGCATAACAGTATGACCGTTTTGCAAAGTGACGTTGGTCTGAATGCCCACTTGATCAAAAATTGGCATCAAAATATCATTGCTCGTCACTTCGCCAATCGGGCCGCCATTTCCCAAGATTCCTAGGCCCGTATCAAAAGACTGGGAACCCCCTGTAATCGGCGAACCAAAGTTAATGAAACCTAGGAACTCTCTCAATTTAAAATTGATAGACAGATCTGTTAATTGACGATTAGGACCAACAACAGGCTGCACCTCCAAGCTCGCACCCACTTTCTCAAGCTGGAAGTCAGTTGGATGAGAAGGAGTCGCAAAAAACGTAAGCTGCCCAGCCAAAACGTTCCCATTAAAATCGGTCACAGAAGCACCCACCGTGTTGGGAATCTCAGGAGGATCATAACTGGTCGGACGGAAAAATTCCCTAACCGACTCGGTGCTAGCTGCCTGCCCCGATTTGGTAATGACCGATTGCAGTTGCAGTTGATCGGTGCCCTCGCTTTGCGCAAAGCCTCTGAGCAGAGACGCAAACCCATGATTATCAGTAGTTCCTATAACTGATAATATTCCAGGAGCCGCAAACTCGGTCGCTGCAGTTCCAGTATTTTCGCTTTCCAAAAGATTCTGAATCCCATCTTGGCTAAAAGCAGTATCGCCACTACGCAGACCAGAGGTAACGGGATTCCCCAAAGTAAGCTGATCTTCAATCGCCAAATCTCCAATCGCTCGACCGGAGCCGACTGTTCCTCCTTGAAGGAATAGATCATTACTTCCAAAACCAGTCACCAGATGGTCAAAGCTAATTTCGTCAAGATCCTCTTGCAAAATACGAATAATTTTCGCCTCAATTACAACATTAAAGGGCTCAGCCAACTGAAGACTATCCACAAGCGTCTGCACCAATTGATGGCCCGCGGAAGAAGTCTTCACCATAAGCTCATTCGAGCCCGAATTGTAGTTAGCCGTTCCTCCCTCCGGAAAAACAACTCCCTGTTCGACAAGAAACTCCTTAGCTCCTAGCCGCGGTGCAAGCTTGCTGCTCGCCTCCCCATCTCCAAAAGGATCGGGATTAGAAGAACCTCCCGAAGTAGGCGAAGCGGTCAAAAAATCAGGCGGCACACTGTATCTGACCGTATAAAGATCATCCGTTGATACAGAGAGAGGATAAATTACGATACTATAGGGTTCCACCCGATAGCCTGTCCCTGTCAGCTCCGTAATATAATCTAAGTGAGCCCTAATCGGTGCATTTCTTAAACTGAGGTCAAAACGTTTATTAAGAATCTGTTGAATTTCCGGAGCACTTCGATCAGAGCCGAGATTCAAAACAAAATCTACTCCACCTTGCCCGTCGGGAGCATTAAGGTCGGCCTTACGAGAAAGTTGAGAAAGATAACTCAGCGCATCCTCAATTGTAACATCTGGAAAATTAGCCGACTCAATGACGATGTCTTCGATGCGGTTCTGCAATTGCCTTCGGCCAATTTCCTGCGGGGACCGGCTTCCCCCTAAAGGCAAAAGTGGGGTGCTCCCTACCACTTCATGGTCCAGTTGCCAGGCAGCATCAACTTGTGACAACAAGGTAGCCCGATGCTCATCTCGTGCTGCAGTAGCGTAATCAGAAATTTGTGCCGCTACCCGTTCTAGCCATCTCCTCGCTGCTTTGTTGGTGGGATCGATGCGAAGAACACTATTAAAGTGCGCAGTCGCTTGATCGTAATCAGCTAAATTATAAGCCCCTTCGCCCTTATACAGAAGGCGTCTAACTTCATCGACATTCTGCGCATGCTCGGGAGTCAGTGCAGGATTGGAAGTAATAGGACTGTCTAGCTTTGCTCGATATTGCTGAGCTGGCAAATAATCCTCCGCTATTTGAGGCTGAAGAACTTCGTCCAATAATGTGATAGCCTCAGCTCGTCCTCCCTGTCGATTCAGCACTCGAGCTGATTCAACCGCTGCTTGAGCGAAACGAATTTTGATTTCTTCCCGAAATCCAAGCGTTCCACTACCTGCGGGGATAAGAGCTAGAGCTTCCCTATACTTA
Organism: uncultured Roseibacillus sp.; assembly: GCA_964444495.1. Taxonomy (GTDB): domain Bacteria; phylum Verrucomicrobiota; class Verrucomicrobiia; order Verrucomicrobiales; family Akkermansiaceae; genus Roseibacillus. Next base: position 8,236 of record CAYUHN010000102.1, read on the forward strand.
TCCACCGCAGTCGCAAATTCATTACCAGCATAGGCCCCATCACCAGCCATAGTCGCTTCCTCTGCCGCAATAACTCGCCCTTTTCGATCCTGCAGCTCCTCTTGGAAAAGCGTCTCTCCAAAAGAAAAAGAACCGAACATCGCCAACGTGAAAATTGACAAGCCCGCTGCTCTACGATTCCAGCTAATCTGGGTGAAATGGTTCAGAAGTTCCAAAATGCGAAAGTGTGTGGCGAGGGTTATAAACAGTCACTTGCGATCGTGCCATCTCTAATTTTGCCACAAATCAGCCGTCTTTGAGTCAAACGAGCCTCCTCAGTCGCAAAGATTCGTCAAAATTTCGGAGGCCCTAGCGAGAAAGCTTCTTGATGACAAAAAAAATCCGACGAAAACCGCCACTTTTCTCAACTCGTCGCAAATTTTACTTCATTCATTACGCTTTTTCCAACTTTCGGCTTTGCCTTGATTCCGACTTTTGCGACTACCGTTGCCGAATGGCTAAACAAGCACTGGGAAAGGGCCTTGGAGCCTTAATTAACAACTCAAGCTCCAAGAAAGGTGGGAAGCCGAAAGATCTCACCGATCCTAGCTCCTCCGCAGCCGCAGATGGAAGCTCCGCTGTCCGCGAAGTTCCCATCGAGCAAGTCTGTCCCTCCCCCCTGCAACCACGTCTTCACTTCTTCGAAGGCGAGCTCGACGAACTCATGGAATCGATCCGCCACCATGGCGTGATCCAACCTCTCATCGTACGCCCTGTCGATGGAAAGCTTGAGCTCATCGCTGGAGAACGCCGCTGGCGAGCCTCCAAGCAACTTGAACTCAAGAAAGTACCCGTCATCGAGCGCCCAGCCGATGACCGCGAAGTCCTCGAACTCGCCCTCATTGAGAACCTCCAACGAGCTGACCTCAACCCCATTGAAGAAGCCTCTGGCTATGTTCGACTCGCTCGCGAGTTTGGCATCACTCAAAATAAAATCTCTCAAACCGTCGGAAAATCTCGCGCCTCAGTTGCCAATGCCATGCGTCTCCTTGATCTCCACCCCGACGTTCAGACTCAAGTGGCCCAAGGCAACGTCTCGGTAGGACATGCAAAAGTCATTCTCTCCATCAAGGACGACAAAGCCCAGAAACTCGCAGCTGAAGTCATCGTCAAACGTAACCTAACCGTCCGCGCTACCGAAAAATTTGTCCAAGACTTCCACAAGGACACCGACAATAAAAGTCGCCGCACTCCTCCTCGAAAGGAAATCAGTTCTGAAGCGGCTCAACTACATCGCCAAATTGAGTCTCGTCTTCGCACCCGACTCGCCACTCAAGTCAGCCTCCATCCTGGTGCCAAAAAAGGAAAAATCGAAATTGAATACTATGGTAACGATGACCTCAGCCGTATTCTCGAGCTCCTTGAAATCGAGATGGATTAAGTGACTTCTCGACCAAGCTACGATTTCTAGACTACCGTTTAAATGAAAGCGAGTTCTCACCTTCCTACACTCATCACTTCATTCGCTCTCTCAGTTTTATTTGGAGGCCTCGCCGGTTGCCAAGACAACTCAGAAAACAACACCATCGAACAAAATTCGCCCCCAGCCCACGTGCCCGCGGAGCAACTGAAGTGTAAAGTCCTCGAAGAAATGACTCGCCCCTATCGAGGCTTCACCCAAGGACTATTTATCGATGCCGGAAAACTCTATGAGTCTACTGGTGGATACGGCACCTCCCTCGTTAGGAGAATCGATTTAAAGTCCCAGAAAATCGAAGTCTCTAAGGACCTCCCAAATCAATATTTTGGCGAAGGTCTCGCTCCTTTTGGAGATAACAAAATGATCCAATTGACTTGGAAAAGTGGGCAGGCCCTCGTTCTCGACCGTGAGAATATTAACGTCGAAAAAGTGTTTCGGTATCAGACTGAAGGATGGGGTATCGCTACTCAGAAAGAGCGAATGGTGATGTCTGACGGGTCCTCAAAGCTCACCTTCATGGACCCCGAGAATTTTCACCCCCTCAAAAAAATCTCTATCACCAAAAATGGGAAACCTGTAGAACTCCTCAACGAGCTCGAGTGGGTTGGAGACCACATCTATGCCAACGTCTGGATGACGGATGAAATTGTAAAAATAGACTCAGAAACGGGAAAGGTAGTAGCCTCAATTGACTGCCGCGGCCTTCTCAAAAAAACACTTTCTTCTGATGCCGTCCTCAATGGCATCGCCTACGACCATTCTACACAAACTTTCTATATCACGGGAAAACTATGGCCTAAGATATTTAAAGTGGAGTTCATTAAAGCTTAAGTAGGCTCCAGTAGGCTCCTCCAAACCAAGCCGGCCTCCCCTCTTCCAAACTTCGGACTGATGGCACAAGCGAGACGACTATCGTTCGTCTCGTAAGACCTTCTACCATCAGCCGCGAAGTCACTAACCAACTGACAAACCCTTAAGAACTGACTTCCTGCTGAAGAGCTGGTCCTACAATCTCTTGTTGAGCGAGAAAACGTCGACGTGCCGCACGACTATCTGCCCAAAAAAAACCAGCCATCAACAACGCCGCGAAAACAAAAGTCGCAAGCCCCAGAAGCAGCAAAAAGAAATAAGCGGTCGAGAGAGCGCCCCCCATCAGATTCATTCCAACAAAAGAGACCCCACTCAATCCCAGCCCCACTAAAGCGATGGTCCCAATGCTCAGAAAAGCACAAAAACGAGGGAACCCTTGGACTAGAAATTGAATCGGCTCACTATTTTGGATTTCGGATAATGTTTTCATAATCTCGTCTTTGAAGACAAAAGAAGGAAAGCATCCCTCTATGAACTCTTGATGAAAGCTCCGTGAAATCTCTCCTTCACAAAAGCGGAAGGAGAAAACTCCGAAAAATCGATATTCTTAGCCCCAAATCAAACTCAACGCTTGCCAGCAGAGCAAAGCCGAACCAGCCTAGCGGTGGAGAGTAATGCGTGCCTGGTGGCCGCCGCGGTCTTCAAAACCGTTGAAACTTCTAACGGGGTTTGGTGGGTTCGATTCCTTCCCTCTCCGCCATTTTCTTTATAAGGCATTGAAAATGAGCTAAGTCCTTCTAAACCAAGGGGGAAAACTCTTGTTTAAGGGAAGGGTCCATCCTGGGTATTTGTTGTCGGTCCTTCCTGTAGTGCTCGTTCTAGAGGCGGCCTTCTACTACGTCTTTGTAGTCAATTTTTCGCAGGAAGGGACCTATCTTGGCCCTAGAGGATGGATTGTCTTTCTCATTGTCTTCACCATCCCCCTTCTCGCATTTATCCATCCTTGGCTAGTCATGAAATCCACCGAGATCGCGCTTACAGACCAGCGGGTTCTTCTAAAGACAGGGATCTTTACTATCGCGACGTCTGAGCTTGCGCTCAAACAAGTCGAGACCATTGAAATAGAGCAAAGCATTTGCTGTGAATGGAACAGGAGGAAAGACGACTCCTGCCCCTGGAATTGCAAAACCATTTTCTTTTCGAAAGTTAGTTGTAAGCGACTGAAACACGGCCTGGTTGACAGATTTTAGGCAGCGGCCTGATT
>CAYUHN010000103.1:0-11356 GCA_964444495.1 uncultured Roseibacillus sp.
CTAGAAATGTGGATATTAGAGATTGGGAGTCTGTTGAGAAAGTGTTCTCGGAATTCGCGACAGATATTGAATTGATTGTTCACACCGCAGCTCAGCCTTCACACGACTGGGCGGCAAAAGAGCCTTTCACTGATTTTGGCGTCAATGCTACTGGCACATTAAATCTTCTAGAGGCGACGCGCCAGTTCTGTCCTGAAGCTGTTTTCATCTTTACTAGCACTAACAAAGTGTACGGAGACAGGCCAAACAGCTTACCTTTAATTGAGATGGAGGAGCGTTGGGAGATTGAAGAACAACATCCGTTTTTTGTGGGAATTGATGAATCAATGTCGATTGATCAGACCAAGCATTCTCTCTTCGGGGCTAGTAAAGTGGCGGCAGATGTTCTCGTGCAAGAGTACGGCCGCTATTTTGGAATGAAAACAGGGGTTTTTCGTGGTGGATGTCTTACTGGGCCAGCTCATGCTGGAGCCGAGCTACATGGCTTTTTAGCATATCTAATTAAGTGCATCGTTGAAGGTCGTTCGTACCGAATATTTGGTTACAAAGGAAAGCAAGTTCGAGATAATATTCATGCCCATGATTTGGTCTCCGCCTTTCTTCATTTCTACAAAAATCCGAGAGTAGGAGAAGTCTACAATATTGGAGGGAGTCGCCACTCTAATTGTTCGATGCTGGAAGCGATTCGTATTGGTGAAGAATTATCCGGAAAAAAACTCGACTATACGTATCTTGAGGAAAACCGAATAGGCGACCATATCTGGTATATTAGTGACGTTCGCAAATTCCAATCACACTACCCCGATTGGAAGTATCAATTCTCAATCGAAGACATTCTTGGAGAGATTTACCAAGCATGTGTATCCTCGTAGTTTGTGCCCTCTGTGTCCGAAGAAAATGTCATTAAGGTGATTTCGACTCCGTGTCTCGTTACGGACCCTGCGAAATTAACTGAGAAAATTACTGACCATTGTCACAGCGCTTCTCGGGAAGAGGTCTGTTCGATTGATTTTACGAATGTTCATATTGTAGCAATGCGTGACGCGGAAAAAGAGTTTCGTGACGAAACTGCTAAGGTCGACTGGTTTGTTCCCGATAGTCAAATTCTAACATGGGCTGTTTCTCTATTAGGAGGGAAAGGAAACGAACGAGTTTATGGGCCAGCTTTCTTAGACTATTTCGTTCGAAATGCTGATGCGAAATTGACCCACTATTTTTTAGGAGCTTCTCAGGAATGTCTAGATCAGTTGCTTTGTAAGCTAAAAGAAAAGAAGGCAGACTTAAAAATTGTGGGCTCTCATCATGGTTATTTTTCAGAAGAAGATGAGGACTCAATCAATGCAGATATTAATAGGCTTTCTCCAGATCTTGTTTGGATTGGTCTAGGCACTCCAAAACAGCAAGCTTGGGCTAATCGCAATAAGTTAAAGATTAAAGCCGGTGCCATTTTGGCTGTTGGTTTTGCTTTCGATGTAAATGCAGGAACTAAGAAGGATGCTCCTGACTGGATGGGAAGGTGTGGCCTTTTGTGGCTTTATCGTTTTCTTTGTGAACCACGTCGTTTGTGGAAGCGATATGCAGTCTATAATACGATTTTTCTTAGGAAGCTTTTTATTCAGCTTATCCGCAGTGAATAGTCCATCTTCCGATGACTTTTTTGCTGCGAAATGTTTTTCTTAGTAATGAATTCTCAGAATAGTTTGAGAAATCGCATCAACGTTCTTGGTGTAGGAATTAATATTTTAAATTTGGATTCAGCTGAGAGCGAATGTTTCGAGGCTGTGAAGACACCAAACAAGCAAGGTTATGTTACCATTACTGGTGTGCATGGAGTGATGGAATCTCAGCGAGATCCCGATCTTCAGAAGATTCATAATCGCTCTTTTCTTTCGACACCCGACGGGATGCCGTTAGTTTGGTTGGGAAAATGGGAAGGACACCATACTATGGATAGAGTTTATGGGCCTGATCTAATGTTAAAATTTTGTGAGTCGGGAGTGTTGCATAGTTTAAAGCACTATTTTTATGGTGGTTCTCCCGAGGTTCTCGATCCTTTGTGTGAAAATTTAGAGAAATCTATCCCAGGCGTGCAAATATCAGGAATGGAAAGTCCCCCTTATCGAGCGCTTACGGAAGATGAACTTGATGAGTTCGCTGAAAGGCTTCAGGAGAAGAAACCTCATTTTGTTTGGATTGGCTTAGGTACACCCAAGCAGGAGAAATTTATGGCTAGCTTCTTAGAAAAGTATTCAGATTTGACCTCGAAGTGGGATCACGGACTCTTGATGTTTGGTGTGGGAGCTGCATTTGATTTTCATTCTTTTAGGATTAAGCAAGCCCCGAAATGGTTTCAAAGAAACGGGTTAGAGTGGTTTTATAGACTCTGTGTAGATCCGAAAAGATTGTGGAGGAGGTATTCGATAAACAATTCGATGTTCTTGCTCAGAATTTTTCCTGCAATGATGGGTTTGAAAAATTACGAACTGAAGAGATAGTTACGTGAGTCTTGCGTTTATTCTGAATTCTAACAATAGCTTCTTATGGCAGAGAATATTCATCCTAATTTCGAGCGTTTTGTTTCACGTGAGCAAAAAGAATCGCTCTTAGATCAAAAAGGTTGTGTGCTGTGGCTTTATGGAATGTCTGGCTCTGGCAAGTCTACCATTGCGACTGAGGTTGAACATCAGTTAAGAGACCGTGGTCGCTTTACTACAGTTTTGGATGGTGATAATCTTCGTAAGGGTCTAAATTCCGACCTTGGTTTTACCGATGACGCTCGTAGTGAAAATGTTCGTCGTACAGCTGAGGTTGCTAAGCTCTTTGCTTCTCAGGGAATCATTACTCTAGTCTCTGTTATTACTCCGCTTAAAAAATTTCGGACTCTCTCTCGCGAAATTATTGGTCTGGATTTCAAGGAGATTTACATAAAGGCTGATTTTGAAGTCTGTGCCCAACGAGACCCCAAAGGGCTCTATGCAAAAGTAGCTGCGGGTGAAATTGCTAATTTTACAGGAAAAGACAGTGATTTTGAAGAGCCTGAAAAAGCTGAACTAATTCTTGATACAACCCAACTCTCTCCTCAACAAAGTGCAGAGAAAATTCTTTCTTTGCTAAAATTTTAAAGACTGACTATTATGTCCGACTATTCACTTAGCCACCTCGAACAGTTAGAAGCGGAAGCGATTTATATTCTTCGCGAAACTGCAGCTCAATTTGAAAATCCCGCGCTTTTGTTTTCCGGTGGAAAAGATTCAATTGTGATGGCGCATTTGGCCGCGAAGGCTTTCTGGCCCGCTCGATTGCCTTTTCCATTGGTTCATGTTGATACAGGTCACAATTTTCCCGAAACAATTGTCTACCGCGACGAATTTGTGGAAAGACTCAATGCGCGTCTTGTTGTGGGATCGGTTCAAGACTCCATTGATAACGGTCGAGTAGTGGAGGAAAAGGGAGTGAACGCCTCTCGCAACTGTCTCCAAATTACTACACTTCTCGACACCATCGAAGAGCATCAATTTGACGCAGCACTTGGTGGAGGACGGCGAGATGAGGAAAAAGCACGAGCGAAAGAGCGCTTCTTTTCACATCGCGATGACTTCGGGCAATGGGATCCTAAGAACCAGCGACCTGAGCTCTGGAATATTTTTAATGGTCGTAAGCATCAAGGGGAACATTTTCGAGTGTTTCCTCTTTCTAATTTCACGGAAATGGACGTCTGGATGTATATGCATGTGGAGGGTATTGTTCTTCCAAGCCTCTACTATGCTCATGAGCGCGAATGTGTCGTTCGCAATGGCACGATCCTTGCAGTTTCTGAGTTTGTGCAACCCCGTGATGGCGAAGAGGTTTTCAAGAAGATGATTCGCTTTCGTACCATGGGAGATGCCACCATTACTGGAGCTGTAGAATCAGAAGCTGATACGATGGAGAAAATTATCGAAGAAGTCGCTGCTGCCCGTCAAACTGAACGTGGAAATCGAGCAGATGATAAACGTTCAGAAACCGCGATGGAAGATCGCAAGAAAGAAGGATATTTCTAGGGGGAGCTCAAGAGAAATTAGTTATAATTTAAAATTTCACGAATAGGAAATTATGGACTTATTAAGATTTACAACTGCTGGATCAGTTGATGATGGCAAATCAACTTTGATTGGTCGCTTGCTATATGACTCTAAGAGTATTTTTGAAGATCAACTCGACTCGATCGAGGAGAGCTCAAAAAAACGTGGGGATGAAAATATAAACCTCGCTCTCTTAACGGATGGGCTTAAGGCTGAGCGCGAACAGGGGATTACAATTGATGTGGCTTATCGCTACTTCGCTACTCCCAAGCGTAAGTTTATTATCGCTGATACACCGGGGCATGTCCAATATACTCGTAACATGGTCACTGGTGCGTCTACTGCAAATCTAGCAATTATTTTAGTAGATGCTCGTAAAGGAATTATTGAACAAACCAAGCGACACTCATTTATTGCTGATTTGTTGAAAATTCAACACGTTGTTCTGGCTGTCAATAAAATGGACTTGGTCGATTTCTCTGAAGAACGCTTCAACGAGATTGTAGAAGAGTACTCAGGTTTTGCCTCAAGATTGCAAAATATTGTGGATATTCAACCGATACCCATTTCGGCTCTCAATGGTGATAATGTTGTGGATAAATCTGAACGAACAGATTGGTATCAAGGGCCAACTTTTCTTTATCACTTAGAAAATGTATATATTGGAGGAGAGGAAAATCATGTTGATGCTCGTTTTCCAATTCAGTGGGTCATTCGTCCTCAGAGTGATGAGTATCATGATTTTCGAGGTTATGGTGGTCGAGTTGGGGGTGGAGTTTTTCGTGTCGGTGAAGAGGTGATTGCTCTTCCTTCTGGATTTAAAACCACGATTAAGTCAATTTATGTTGGTTCAAAAAGCGTACAAGAATCATTTGCGCCTCAATCAGCCTGTCTAACTCTGAATGATGAGATTGATATTTCTAGAGGCGATATGCTAGTGAAGCCAAATAATCAGCCCAAGGTTATGCAAGATCTGGAAGCAATGATTTGTTGGTTTTCGAGTACCCCAATGCAAGTTCGCGGGAAGTACCTGATTAAGCATACAACCCAAGAGAGCCAGGCCGTAATCCGAGAGCTTCGCTATCAAGTCGATGTCAACACGCTGAGAAAGATCGAAGGAGTAGAGAGCTTAAATTTGAATGAGGTGGGTCGGATTGCCTTTAGAACTGCGGCGCCTCTTCTTCATGATAACTATCGTCGAAATCGCAGCACAGGTTCTTTTGTTCTAGTTGACCCAGGCACAAATGAGACGGTTGGGGCGGGGATGATTGTCTAGGGGTTTGTCAAAAAGCACGATTAGCTGATTTCTAGGATCAAAACTCATCTAGTAGAACAACCTAGTGAACTTCGCTTCGTTTGAGTTTTGGTTACTGTTAATTGGCGCCCTCATTTGTTATCTTCCGTTAAGGAATTTAAGCCAAAAAGGAAAATGGGACCGTGAGTTTCTACTGTCACTCAGTTTTGTTCTTTTTGCTTTCGAGAATTTTCTCAGCTTTGCAATTTTTATTTGTATTGGTTGCTGGGTTTATCTTCTCCTGCATCTGCGGGAGCGGGTTACGGTGTCGCTCCGCAAGAGCATTCTCTTTTTAGGTGTTGGAGTAGCCCTACTGCCCCTTTTCTTTTATAAGTATTGGAGCGGGACTTCAACGATTCCGATTGGTCTCTCGTTTTATACTTTTCAGCTTCTTTCTCTTGTTTTTGATAGTGTTCGTAAATCGTCTGCAATTCCAAGGTTTCGAGATTATTGGTGTTTTGCATCATTTTTTCCACAAATTGTCGCGGGGCCTATTGAGAGGAGAGATAGCTTGCTTCCTCAGCTTCAGAGTTTCAAATTTAGATGGCAACCAAATGAAGTTCTTGCCGGAAGTCGTATTCTCGTTCTTGGTTTTTTCTACAAACTTGCCGTTGCCGATAATCTTGCTAGTTCGTGTAACTGGATTACCTCAGCGACTGAACATGCGTGGGCGATCCATCTAGCAAATTTTCTATTTGGTTTCCGGATTTATTTCGATTTTTGCGGGTATAGTCTAATGGCATATGGCCTTGCAAAATGCATCGGGGTTCGCCTCACAATGAACTTTCATGCGCCATATTGGCAGCGAAGTCCTCAGGAATTTTGGCGATGTTGGCATGTATCATTAAGTCGTTGGTTTCGAGACTATATTTATGTTCCATTAGGTGGGAAAAATGCTCGTTCTCCAGCGCTTCTCATTTTACTCGTTTTCGGGGTCTCGGGAGTATGGCATGGAGCTGGCTGGAACTTCGTTCTTTGGGGGCTGTCTCATGGGTTCATCCTTATTGGATGTCGTTTATTGGGGTCTCGCTTGCGAATACCCACAGTCCTTGCGTGGGGTCTTACTTTGTTGGCGATGATGACCTGTTGGCTGAGCTTTTATCAGACTGACTCCGGTGTATTGGGTGCAAAAATAGTAACTTTACTACAGCCTCAGAGCTATTTGGTGAATCCTTATCCTGAGCTTCTCCGGCTGAGTGGGAGCCAAGGAAACCTTGCCAATGTTGTAGCAGCAGGCTTGATTGCTATTGGAGTATTGCTCTTAGAGGGAATCTCTAAACTTAGAAAAAAAGATCCCTATTGCTGGAGTTATCACTGGGTGATTCAGGCTACTCTGGTGATTTGCACGGTATTGCTAGCTCCTGTTGAGAGCAATGGATTTGTATACTTCGATTTCTAATGATGAGTTGTCTATCTGTGTGAAGGAAAAAATAAAATCAGCTAGAACAACTCTGCTAATATTGTGTCCACTTCTGGCTTTGCTCCTTGGCGGGTTGGGCGCTTGGGTTTATATGAATTGGTGGAACCCCTCCGTCGCTTTTCAACGTCTGGTTGTAGCGGAGAAATTCAGAGCGTTAGATCGTAGCAAGGACTTCGAAGAACGCGTCCTTGTTGTGGGAGGTTCAAGTGTCTCATTTTCCATTCAGCCTGAGCTTCTTAAGGAGGAATTTGGGCTTGATGTGGTCAATTTAGGTCTACCTGCAGGGGCAGGGCGAGGACTTCATTGTGAGTGGGCGCTCCAAGAGATGAGAGAGGGTGACTTCATTGTCTTAGCTTTCGAATCTACAGGGTGGACTTCTGGGGAAGAGAACTTAGTGACTCCTTTAGGTTCGCAATTCTGGTATCTAACAATGAAATCACGCTATGATAAGTCAATGCTTGAGAACATTTCATCTTCGGAGCGCTATCAGTGGAAAGATCTGAGGCCGGGGGGCGAGCACATCTTCACCTTAGCGGCTAAAATAGCCTTTAAGCAGCCTCTTTATCGTTACAACAAGAATTTTATACGTAAAGGAGGATACCTTGTTGGCCCAGAGAATTGGGATATTAAACCGAGTAGTTCAGTTGTGGAACTTGAGCTTGCGCCAATGCAGCGAGATTTGTTGGTTTCAATGAAAAAATTAGTTGAAGCCAAAGGTGCTCATTTAGTGATTTCAATACCTTGGATTTTAACTAAGGACGAGAACCTGCCCGAACAGAGAAGGCAAGTTCAGGAGTTAATCAGCGAGTTAGAGGTTTTTGCTCCAGTGTTAGTAGATCCTATGCAAGGTTCTTGTGGTGAGATAGACTGGTTCGCTGATACCAGGTGGCACTTAACAGAAGAGGGTGCCCGTGAACGTTCGAGGGCGTTTGGTAAAGGGTTGCTCTCGTTAGACATTAGATGAAAATGCCGCATAAACTCATGAGCTTTTCTTTTATGCCATCTAGGCTGTGAAATTTCTTAAGAAAATTTGGAACTCTCCGACTTGGACTACATGGCTGACTCAGGCAACAATGCCGCTGAGGTTATTAGTTCTTACTCCTTTAGTTCTCAGTCGCTTCGATAAGATTGAGCTCGATCTTTTCTATCTTCTTGCTTCAGCCAATTTTCTCTTTGTGGTTTTTCAGGGACGTCTTGCAGACACCTTTATGAAGATGCTCAGTTATTCGTTTGCTGGGGCTGATGATTTAGGGAAATGGACAGAAGGGCGTAAGGTTGGAGAAGGAGAGCCCAATTGGCCACTCTTTCAAAGAGCTTACCTAGCGTAGCACCGGTTCTTTTGTGCTCGTTGATCCGGGAACCAATGAGACTGTCGGGGCAGGGATGATTGTCTAACAAATTTCAATTGGTATGGAATTCATTGATTTAAAATCTCAGCAAGCCCTGATTCGAGATGACTTGGGACGCCGTATTGATGCGGTCTTGGAGCATGGCCGCTATATTATGGGTCCCGAGGTTAAAGAGCTGGAAGAAGAGCTGGCAGATTACGTTGGTGTTAAGCATTGCATAACGGTATCCAGCGGGACTGACTCGTTACTTATTGCCTTGATGGCCCTCGGCGTAGGAGTTGGGGATGAGGTGATTACCGTGCCTTACACTTGGATTTCAACAGCAGAAGTTATTTCTCTTCTCGGTGCCAAGCCTGTCTTTATCGATATTCGTGCGGAAGATATGAATATGAATCCTGCCCTTTTGGAGGCGGCCATTACCGAAAAGACGAAGGCCATTATGCCCGTGGGAATTTATGGGCAAACTGCAGACATGACCGCAATCAATGAAGTCGCAGCGCGTCATGGGAACCTTCCGGTACTTGAAGATGCGGCTCAAAGCTTTGGAGGAACTCATCGTGGTCGCAAGTCTTGTTCGCTATCGACTATTGGGAGCACTTCTTTTTTTCCAAGTAAACCACTAGGATGTTATGGCGATGGCGGAGCATTATTTACTGATGATGATGAGCTAGCCCAAGCGATGAGTCAGATTCGAGTACATGGTCAGTCTCGCAAACATCACCATCCAATTTTGGGCCTTAATGGTCGCTTAGATACAATTCAAGCGGCAGTCGTTCTTTCTAAGTTAGCTCTCTTTGACAATGAAGTGAAGAAACGAAATGAGGTCGCAGCGCGTTATGGCGAGAGTTTGATTGCCGGAAATTTGGAAGTTATAGCTCCGAAAGCAACTGAAGAAAACACATCTGTTTGGGCGCAATATACCATTCTCTCTCCAGAACGTGATGCGATTGCCGCTCGCCTCAAGGAAGCTGGTATTCCTGCAGTGAGTTATTATGCGGTTCCGCTTCACCTCCAGCCTGTTTTTACTCACTTGGGTTATGGTCAGGGTGATTTGCCTGTTGCCGAGAAGGTGGCCGATGAGTGTTTGTCTCTACCAATGAATCCTTATCTTTCCGAGGAAGAGATCGAGCAGGTTTGTTCGGCGTTGAGAGGCTAGTTTCTTCCGAAGCCGTGTGGATTATAATTTTATGAGTGAGGGTTTTAAGGCTCATTCCACCGCAGTCATTGATGATGGTGCGCAAATTGGTGAGGGAACTTCGATTTGGCATTTTGCTCATATTTGTTCTGATTCTATTATTGGAGCGGGTTGTTCCTTTGGTCAAAATACAATGGTGGCTCCCGGCGTGCGGATTGGGAACAATGTGAAAGTTCAAAACAATGTTGCGATTTACACCGGAACTCAAGTTGAAGACGACGTTTTTCTCGGTCCCTCTTGCGTTTTGACCAATGTGAGCAATCCTCGCTCACAAGTTAGCCGGCGCTCTCTTTATGAGAAAACCACGATTCGTCGTGGTGCCACAATTGGAGCGAATGCGACCGTTGTCTGTGGAATCATCTTGGGTCGATATTGCTTTATTTCCGCAGGAGCAGTAGTGACCAAAGATGTTCCAGATTACGCGATGATTTTAGGAGTTCCAGGCAAGCAGCGAGGTTGGATGTCAAGACATGGTCATCCTCTTAGAGAAAAAGATGAGGCCGGGGATTTTGTTTGCCCTGAGAGTGGATTCCGTTATCGCGAGCAAGATGGCGTATTGCATTGCTTAGATTTGAACGAAGAAGAGGTTCTACCGTTCGAGCTGGCTACGGGGAAGAAAGCTTACCGACAATTTTAAGAAAGAAGGATTGTGCAAATTACAGAGAAGTTTCGAAATGGTTCGGCTACAATTGGCGTTGTTGGTCTTGGTTATGTGGGTCTTCCTCTCGGCTTAGGATTTGTGAAAAATGGTCTCAAAGTTCTGGGGTTAGATGTAGACTCTACAAAGATTGAAGCTATCAATGCGGGTCAAAGCTACATTGAACATATCGAAGTTGCTCCTATCGCAGATGCCGTTGCTACAGGTCTTTTGGAAGCAACTGCCCAGTTTGAACGAGCTGGAGAGTGCGACGCTTTAATTCTTTGCGTCCCGACTCCTTTAGATAGTCATCACGAACCGGACTTGAGTTATGTTCTTAACACGCTCGACTCCTTGCTGCCTCATCTTCGTAAAGATCAAGTGTTGAGTCTAGAATCTACCACTTATCCAGGAACCACAGAGGAAGAGCTTCGCCCGCGAATTGAATCTCAAGGCTTTACCATCGGAGTTGACTTTTTCCTCGTCTATTCTCCTGAACGAGAAGATCCTGGGAACCCTGACTTTTCGTCCACAAACATTCCCAAAGTAATGGGAGGTAGTACACCAGCGTGTGCTGAAGTTGGAGTTGCGATGTATGAGGCTGTGGTCGAAAAAGTTGTCCCAGTGAGTTCAACTCAAGTAGCTGAGTTCGCTAAATTGTTAGAAAATATCTATCGCTCAGTGAATATCGGCCTAGTCAACGAATTGAAGATAGCGGCAGACAAGATGGGTATTGATATTTGGGAAGTGATTCAGGCTGCTAGCACCAAACCTTTTGGCTTCAAAGCTTTCTATCCTGGTCCTGGCCTTGGTGGTCACTGTATTCCTATTGATCCTTTTTATCTCACCTGGAAGGCTAAAGAGTATGGGGTACATACTCGGTTCATTGAACTCGCGGGCGAGGTCAATGAATCTATGCCTTCTTATGTTGTCCAGAAAGTAGGAGAGGCGCTAAATACTCGCAAGAAAGCTGTTAATGGTAGTCGTGTCCTTCTCATGGGACTTGCCTATAAAGAAAATGTGGATGATATGCGTGAGTCGCCTAGCTTCCATCTCATGGATGCTCTTAAAGAACTAGGAGCGGAAGTGGCCTACTTTGATCCACATATTCCTATCATTACTCCTACTCGTGAGCATGCTCAATGGACTGGTCATCGATCTATTTCATGGAGTGGTGAAGCACTAGCTTCTTATGATTGTGTGCTGATCGCTACTCATCATCAGCGCTTTGAGCTTCCCGAGTTGCTGGAGCACGCGGATTTGGTTTTAGATACCCGCAACGCCATTGCCAAATCAGGTTTGTTCGGAAGAGAGGGCCAAGTTTTCAAAGCCTAGTTTATTTTTCAGAAATTTTTATGAAAGTGGGAGTCATTGGAGCAGGAGTTTGGGGTAAGAATCTC
>CAYUHN010000104.1:0-11336 GCA_964444495.1 uncultured Roseibacillus sp.
CCCTCCCTCAGCTCCAGCAGCATTGCCCCCGGTATTATTTCCGCCCGCATCATTCCCAGCGTTACCTTGTCCAATTGATCTTACTAGAGTCGCCGGGCTCACTTTCGGAGGTAACCAAAGATAATGAATCACTTCCTCTCTCTGAGGACCAAATACAACGTTGATCTCCAACTGCAAGGGTTGGCGCCCCCGAACTTCCCAAGTATCGGTCCACTCCTGAGTGCGTTGATCATAGGCTAAAACCTGAAAACGCCAAATATCTCGGTACAAAACAAGACTACCAATTGGTTCTTGCCTATCCTCTCCAACAGCATCCTCAGCATCCAGTAGGGGCTCAGAATAATATTCAAGAATAAGATTAATGCCTCCAGATGCGGAAGGCGTCGTAGTAAGAACCACCGCTTGTGCTGAAATCGGCTGACCCGCAAAAGAAAAAGAAGCAGGAGCATTTTGCACAGTCAGACGAGGTAGAAAGCGGTCCAAAGTCTCCGTCGTTTGTAGGTCGAGCACCGCATTTCCCGGTAGAGTTTGAAAACTCTCTTCCATGAAAGTCAGCAGAGATTCTTCTTCCGCTTTAGCTCTTCCTTCGGAGACTACGAGGTTCGCTAAACTTAAGGAACCGGTACAAATAGTAAAAATAAGCCCCATCAACAACCCAGCCATGCCGATAGCTAGCATCACCTCCAATAGGAGATAACCTCCCCATCCCGAAAGGCTCTTAACCTGTTCTCTAACGATAAAGCCGCGCATATCTCCAAGATTCTACTGATTCAGATTGGTAATCGCCTCCATCTTCAAAAAAAGCGGTGATTTGAACTCGAAAAAGAAAGGAAAGAGGTTGCCCATCCTGATTTTCGATATCCTCAATCGGTTCCACTAAAGTTCTCAAATCAACATCCAACTCAGGAAGATATCGACTGGTCTCCCCCTCTTGCAAAGTAGGTAGGGTTAAGGTCCGAGTGAGTTCAGAGTCGAGGAGACGGGTAAGCTGCTGATCTCGATGAATCTTTTCACTCAATGACCCCATTTGCTGAATAACCACGACCAAGGCGGTGGCTACGGAGGCAAAAAAACCGACCGCAACAATCACCTCCAACATGGCAAAACCACGCTTCTGACGACTTCCTAACTGAACTCTTTTTCTCACGACTATTTTTTCACTACCTCACTCGTTTTATCACTCACCATAGCAGTGAGCGGATTCATCTCTAACTCCATCCAGCTCTCCTCAAGCTCTAGACGTAAGGAAAGGGGCTCACAAAGCCCGTTCTGATCAAAACGCCAATAAATTGGTTCATCCTCCAAGCGCTCTTGTCGAAGCCAAGCACTTAGATCCGCCCCCCATCGACGCACAAACAACTTAACGTCTTCGGGGTACTCATAAGTATCAAAGGTCTGAACCTGCTGCTCTTCGACATCACGCTCCGATCTCCCTCCTCTTGATAAATCTGGCCCGCGCTCAAGCCTCCCATCCTCGTGATCAAGCGCATTAACCCGGCTAGCCTCGCGCAAGGGAGCACCTTGCAAGCTCACTCGACCATTTTCGAATTTCAGCCAAAAAGGCTGCTGATGAAGTCTTGCCATAGTATGCCCCCTAGCGGCAAGCCCCTCAAGCTTGGAAGAGCTTTTATCAAATTTTTCATTAGGCCCGTCTGGAGTAAAAGCAATAGCTCCAATTCCAATTAAAAGCCCAATGAGGCCAAGGACGACCATAATCTCGATAAGCGAAAACCCTTTGCGATCGCCACCCACCGAGAGAGAGGAATCAGTCCTGACTGCTGATATCATCCTCATCTTCAAAAATACCGTTCGGGCCTGCAGACACCACCTCAGGCTTATTCGCCTTCTTACGACCAGGGAAAAAATACTTTAAATCATTCCCCCATGGGTCAAGAGGGAGCTCAGGATAGAGCTCATTCCAACGCTTAGGAGTAGGAGCAGTAGTCGGTCGAGTCACCAGGGATTGCAAACCTTGGTTTTGAGTTGGGTAGCGACCGCCGAGAATCTTGTACTCCTCGCACTTCCCAACCACCCCTTTGACCATAGTTTCGGTCATGGCAATATTAGCGGTGTCACCAGCATTACCAATCATCACAACCCCAACCCCCACTATCACGCCGATGATGCCAATCACGACAATAATCTCGAGCAAAGAAAACCCCTTACGGATGAGACCTACGAGAGAGTTCGGGCGACCTGCGGACTGAAATCTGAGCTGACTTTTAGAATTTATTTTCATAGAATTGTGGTGCTTACGTTCCAGCAACTTACAACCGATAAAACGGGAAATAAACAGAAACTTGTCACTCTTAGAGTAAATTAATAGCCCCTCACTTCCCTTTGATTGCTCATTTCTGGTAATTTCTAGCAATTTCCCCTCTTGCGTAAGCGCCGCCTCTACCCTATTGCCTCGCCATGGCGCACAGAGTGTTAGTTTCCGATCCGATTTCCGAACGTGGTGTTGAGCTTTTAAATGCCCATCCCGAGGTTACTGCTGACTTCAAAGTCGGACTCTCCCCCGAAGAGCTCAAAGAAATTATCGGGGAATACGATGGCCTTGTGGTCCGATCTCAAACCAAAGTAACGGACGATGTACTCGCGGCGGCAAAAAATCTGAAAGTCATTGGTCGCGCGGGAGTTGGAGTCGACAACATCGACCAAAATGCCGCTAACCAGCATGGGGTCATCGTAATGAATACCCCAACGGGAAACACGATTTCCACCGCTGAACACGCCTTCACGCTCATGCTCGCCACTGCTCGCAATATCGCTCCGGGACACCAATCCATTCTCGCCGACGACTTTAAGGCCGGACGCAAAGCCAATCAAGGCATCGAACTCAACGGCAAACGCCTGGCCATCATAGGAATGGGACGAATTGGCAGCGAATTTGCTCGCCGCGCACAGGCCTTCAACATGACCGTGATCGCTTTTGACCCATTTTTGACCCGCACTCGGGCTGATGAACTCAAAATCGAACTTGCTGAAACCCCCGAAGCAGCTCTCACCGGTGCCGACGTGGTCACTCTGCATGTTCCCATGACGGAGGAAACTCACCATCTGCTAAACAAAGAACGGCTTGCGCTCATGAATTCAGGAGCCTTAGTCATCAATTGCGCCCGAGGCGGACTCATCGATGAAGAGGCTCTTAAGGAAGCCATTGATGCTGGGCATATCGCTGGATGCGGTCTCGATGTGTTCGAGGAAGAACCTCCACCCATCGATCATCCCTTACTGGGGCTCAAAAAACATGTCGCCTTCACCCCCCACCTTGGAGCCTCCACCAACGAAGCCCAAGAAAATGTCGGGATTCAGGTAGCGGAACAGGTCCGCGACTTCCTGGCCTCTGGAGAAATTCGGAATGCCATCAATATGCCTTCTTTAGATGCACAGGCCCGCGCAGAACTCACTTCCTTTCTTGATCTCTCCGCTTCCCTTGGAAAGCTACTCGCTAAGCTAGGCTTCCAGAATCCCGATGCTATTCGTGTCTCTTACGCTGGCCCTCTTGCCAAAAAAGACACCGCTCTCATCAGCCGCACTGTTCTTACCCAATACCTCGGGGCCTCTCGCTCTGACGGTCAAGTCAACATTGTAAATGCACCCTCAGTCGCAAAAGAAATGGGTCTCGACCTCGTCGAGTCCACAATTAATAGCCAATCCGAATACTCCGAACTAATCGTCGTCGAGCTACGGAAAGACGATCAACGCTTTCGACTTGTAGGAACAGTCTTAGGCAACTCTCCTCGCATTGTCGAAATTAATGGCCTGTATGTCGACTTTAACATCAGTGGACACTTCCTCATCGTTCGTAATGACGACCGAGTTGGTATCGTAGGCGCGGTAGGCACCCTTCTTGGCGATGCCAATGTGAATATTGCTAATCTTTCCTTAGCCCGTAACAAAACTACCAATAACGCCCTTTCCATTATCGAGGTTGACGAACCTCTTTCCTCTGAACTCATGGAAAGCATACGTGCTATTCCTGGTGTTCTCTCCGCCACTGGAGCTAGCCTCTAAGTTGCTAAAAAGGCCTCGGCCTCAGCGAGGCCGAAACCTCAAAATGGAAAGACATCGCGCCTCCGCTTAGCAGTTCAGCCTTTAAGGTCGAAGGCCTTCCCCCATGCCTTCGGCTTAAACATCGAAGTAGCGCTTCCAATGCTCATTTCGTTTGAGTAGCGAGACAACTACTAAGATTCCCACCGCAACCGCTGAAAGGGAGACAAAAACCGGAAGTGCCCAGCCGCCTTCAAAATTCTTGGCGCTTCGAAGGCCAATTAACCATTCCAACAAAAGACAAAAGATCCCCGACGTCAAAATAAAGGATACAATCCAAATAGTTTTCGTTGGCTTCAGACGCGCCGCTAAATAGAGCCACGACTCATAGTTCAAGATAAACAAAGCAACAATCGGCAACGCTAACTTCAGAGACCACGATATTGGCGGCATAAGCGCATCAATAACCACGCAATAAATACCCACCACAACTGCAACTCCTGCAAGTAACCAGATGGGATGCCTTATTAAAAAAAGAAAGCCAGCGAGAAGAATAATTCCTGTCGCTATCGAAGAAAACACAAAAGGAGACCAACTCAGACCATCCCCCTGTGTGATATCAACGATCGTACAAACCATCATCGCAACCACTCCGAAAGCGATAACCCCAAGCAAAACCCACAGGCGAACCACCCCTTTAGGAAGCTCCACCTCCCCTTGCGGAAGATCTTCTGGATATTCTCCGAGCACCTCAGGCTTTTCTCGCTGAGACTCACAATTGCAAAGTGGACAGTGGCTGAGACGATCCTCAATCTCCACCGCGCAAATAGGACAGAATCGCATAGTATTAGATTAAAATTTTAGAAGAGACTTGATTGCTCTCCAACCGAATATGCATTCCCATTCGAGAGAGTAGCCGAAAAAAATACCGTTCCACTGTCGGCTCGGTTAAAACCGAATTAAAACAGACATGCAATCTCTCACGGAAACTAATCATTCCACAGCTCACACCACGCGTAGAAGGATGAGTCGGCACAAAGTCAAACCTCTCAATATGGGCTTCCAACCGTTCTGAAACAGAGACAGGTCCTAAATTCGAAAAACCGCTTGTTGCTTGAGTCAGATTCCAACGAGTATAAATTTCAGGGACAATCAGATTTTTCAAAAAAAGAGGCACGGATCGTAAAAAGGGATTCTGCTCCGCTCCCACATTGCGGCCAATCATTTTGAGAAAATACTTTTCCTGCAAAACACCCTTCATGAAATAGTGAACTATTTGTAACACTTCCTCAAAAGTGTAATCACCCAAACGTGGATCAATCTCAGGATAAGTCGGAAGAAAGAAATTTCGCATGGTCTCGGAAGGCAGATGCGTACGCAAGTTCACAGGAACATCCAACCGAATCGGCCTCAACAGACGTCTTCTCTTCTTATCCGAAAAATCTGCAGCCATCTCATAAATCGAAAATAAATAAGCCGCTATGAAGAATTCTCCAAGAGTCGCGCCATGAGACTTTGCGAATGAAAGCGCCTCCGAAACCGAAAAAACACCAGTATGAATATGGCGAACCCCTCTCATCTCTCGCTCTCCGGGAATTTGAAAGGCTCGCTCTCTCCGCTCCATCGCAGGCAAACCTGCACGATGATATTTTCGAAAAGCATCTTCAATTTTCTCCCCATACCTTCCTGGCTCTGCGCCCTCAAAAAGATCATCAGAATTTTCTCCTACATAGTCCGCTAAAATCGCCTGCAACAGGGTGAGAGCTCCGGTGCCATCAGTCAGAACATGCGCCACTTCCAAGGCAATGCGTTTATGAAAAACTCGAACTCGGAAAGGAGGACTCTTCCGCTTTCGAAAACGGAACTCATTACATGGATAACGAGAATCTCGCTCTATCCCTGGATTTCGTCGATTTGGACTAAAATAACACCAAAAAAACCCCTCTCGCAAAAGAACATTGAAATAGGGCATTTGCTTCAGCACTCGCTCCAGACTTTTTTCCAGCCGACGTAGCGAAATCGGCTCCTTCAAAGTCGCCGATACGCGGAAAACCGAAGTCGTCTGCCATCGCTGCAAAGACGCAAAAATACGCCCTGCATTGTCAGTCCGATGCCAATCTGAATCAGCCTTTGAAGTTTTGGGGGTCACAGTATTCCAACGAAACCAAACCCTATTCACAAAGACCACTAACCCAAGTGTAAAAACCTGCCAAAGATTCCGAGGATTCTAGGTTTATCGATTGACTCAACTCCCACCCTTGATAATACGAAAGCCTAACATTTCGAACTATGACAGACTCTGAAATTACAGCCCTTTTCGACAAATGGAACGCCGCCCTTCAAACGGGAGATCCAAAGCAGGTTTCGGCTCTCTACGAAACTAGCGCGATTCTGCTGCCAACTGTATCCAACAAAGTTCGCCACAACCACGAAGAAATCGAAGACTACTTTGTCCACTTCCTGGCCAAAAAGCCAAAGGGCCAAATTGACGAATCAAATGTTCGCACTTTTGGTGATTTAGCGATCAACTCAGGAGTCTATACTTTTACCTTCGAAGACGGCAGCGCAGTCCAAGCTAGATTCACCTATGTCTATCGTTGGGACGGCCAGCGCTGGTTGATTGTTGAGCATCACTCTTCAGCAATGCCAGAAGGCTAAATCACCTACGAATTTGCTTTTTAGCACATGCGGCGATAGTCGCATTCGTAATCTAAACCGGGTTTTGCACCCGGTTTTTTTTAGCCTTTCAGTCAGCCACGGGTATCCCGATACTGGCTGTGTCAAAAAACGACAAAGGAGGACAGCCTAAGTGGCAGCAACTCGGAGCAAATTCTGAAAATCACTCGCGCAAGCTTTCACCTCGGTTGCCATTTCCTCCCATTGTGAAATAAGTATCATAACAACATGAAACTCGGAGTCATCAACGTATCAGATCGCGCGAGCGCAGGTGTCTATGAAGACATTCCAGGCAAGGCGGCAGTCGCTCTACTCGAAGAATGGATCTCCACCCCTTTTGAAACGGCCTACGCCGTCGTTCCCGATGAGCAATCCCAAATTGAAACGCAGTTACGACAGTTTGCCGACGAGGAAAACTGCTCACTCATTCTTACCACAGGAGGAACCGGCCCAGCCGTGCGCGACGTCACACCAGAAGCCACCGAGGCAGTCTGTCAGAAAATGCTCCCCGGGTTTGGAGAACTCATGCGCGCCACATCGCTCCAATATGTAGCAACCGCCATCCTGTCTCGCCAAACCGCTGGTATCCGCGGCACTACCTTGATCGTAAATCTACCCGGCAAACCAAAAGCAATCCGCGAGTGCCTCGAAGCCGTATTCCCCGCAATCCCCTACTGCATCGATCTCATTGCAGGACCCTTTATTGAAGTAGATTCAAGTAAGATCAAAATCTTCCGTCCTCCATCGCCGTCATCTTAGATTATTCGAGCAGAAGGTCATAGAAATCTTCTGCCTTTCGTAGGCCTTCGGCATCTTGGATCAACGAGGGATTTGCTTTAGCGGCGTAGGATTTTCATTTTAAAGCCGCTTGAGTTCATTTACTCGCTCATGAGCAAAATCACGGTTAGTAAAATATCCTCTACGTCATTCTCCGATGATAGAAATGGCGACAGGAATACAGACATACCAGAGATTTTTCTTCTGATCTTTGGACAGTTCGAGGGTGGCTTTACGGAGCACTTCAGTGGCTCAGTATGCGCAAAACTCGCGAAAACCTGGCAGGTTTAGTCGCGACTTGCTTTGCCGTATTCAAAAATTAAGGACTTACAATTTCTTGTAAGTCCTTGAAAAAGAAATGGAGCGGGTGAAGAGATTCGAACTCTCGACATCAACCTTGGCAAGGTTGCGCTCTACCCCTGAGCTACACCCGCTCTTTTTGGTAGGGGGGCGGACTCTACTGAATCATCGCCTCTGGGCAAGACAAAATTGCCAACAATTTCGAAAAAATTTTCTATCCGCATTTTCCCCCTTTCGCACCGTTAATTTTTCGACAATGGTCACCGGAAGAAAGCCTTCTAAACCAAATTAAATAGCACATGGACAAACTCGCTGAGATCATCGCGCATAAAGAGCTCGAACTCGCCGCCCTCCTCCCTCGCGCCGAGCACCTTCGCGCCGCTGCCCTGCAACGAAACGATTTTCGCGGATTTCGTAGTTCTCTGGATCGAGGGCCCCATCAGCTCGGCGTAATCGCAGAAGTCAAAAAAGCCTCTCCCTCAGCAGGAGTCATCGACCCCGATTTCGATCCTATTCGACAAGCCGACCGGTATCTCGATGGCGGAGCTTCTTGC
Organism: uncultured Roseibacillus sp.; assembly: GCA_964444495.1. Lineage (GTDB taxonomy): Bacteria > Verrucomicrobiota > Verrucomicrobiia > Verrucomicrobiales > Akkermansiaceae > Roseibacillus. Next base: position 8,301 of record CAYUHN010000104.1, read on the forward strand.
ATGTCCATCCTAACCGATGAAAAATACTTCCAAGGCTCGCTTTCCTACCTCACGCAAATTGCCGCGAAACCAAGCTGTCCCCTTCTTCGTAAAGATTTCACAATTCATGAAATTCAGATCCATGAAGCAATCGTGGCCGGAGCCGACGCCATCCTTCTCATCGTAGCCGCACTCGAGCAAGATACTCTGCTTCGCCTATACGAATCAGCCCGAAGCCTTCAGCTCGACGTTCTCGTGGAAGTGCACAATTTGCCTGAAATGGAGCGAGCCCTCGACCTTCCCGAAATCGATCTTCTTGGAATCAACAACCGTAATCTCAAAACCTTTAAAACCGATCTCACCACCACGGCTCAACTAGCAGAAGAGGCTCCCGATGATGTGCTCCTCGTTTCGGAGTCAGGCATTCGTGACGTAGCCGATGCTCAGCAAGTTCTCGAATACGGAGCTAATGCGATCCTCGTAGGAGAAACTCTCATGCGAGCTCACGTTCCTGCGGACTTGATTCAAGAATTCCTTTCTCTCGAGTTAGCGCATGACGAACCCGAAAGCACTCCAGCGCCTTCCGAGAAATAGCTCAGTGCTTACTGCTTAAAAAAATGGTCGCTTCTCCTGAAAAAGAACTTCGCTTCACCCGTTCAGCGCAAGGGCAAAGATTTTTCCTCCTTAGCTCCCTTTTAATCGCACTAGCTGGCTGTCTTGGACTAGCCAAATGGAGCTTACTCGCTTCCCCAATCCCATTTTGGGTCGCCTTCCCCCTACTCGGCTTAGGAATAGGCTTCGGCGCACTAGCATACTACTGCCTCAGGCATGCTGTCATTATCCTTAGCCCAGTCGGAGTGGAATTTTTTCCTTTGATTCGCCCCACTAGAAACTTTCGAGTCTGGGCCTGGACTGAGATCGATCATATCGAATTTGATAAGCTCGACCTGACTCTTCATTTTAACAAAGACGAAACCGCTGGGGCCGTACTTTCGCTCACCCCTCTTAATCCCACTCGCCGCAATTTACTCAAAATCGCAATGGAAGGACGGATGAAAGATAAAGAGGAGCAACTGGCAGCTCAGGAAATTGATCCTGAAGAAAGCGAAAATCAATAAGAGCGATCCCAACGTTGGACCCCTGCCAAAATCGAACGAGCAGCCGCATCCTGAAAAGAGGAAGTTCGACAACGAGAACGCTCGCTAGAATTACTAATGAAACCGCACTCAACAAGAACTGCCGGGCAATTGGTATTACGCAAAACAGAAAAACCTCGCTGACGAGCGCCCCGGTTCTTCACCTTACATAGGCTCACCAGGTTTCGCTGCACCGAAGAACAAAGGTAGCGACTGGAAGAGGAACCTCCATAGAAGGTCTCCCCCCCACGCACTGAAGAATGATGCGAAGCATTGTAATGAATACTTATGAATACCGCATTTCGATACCGATTCGCAATGCTGGCTCGTCGCGCCAGTGATACATAGCAGTCCCTTCTTCGAGTGAGCACGACTTTATATCCTGCAGATTTAAGATATCTTTCCGCTTTGAGAGCGGTCTTAAGGTTTAAATCCGATTCTCGCACTCCCCCATACACTGCCCCCTTATCTCTTCCTCCATGTCCTGGATCGAGAATAATAGTCTTACTACGAGTTACCCTTGAAGAAGTTGTTGCCTTAGCAGGAGTTGTTGCGCGCAAACTCACCCGCTTAACCGAACTTCCACTCTTCGAAGGAACAGTGAGACGCATACCTATCTTTAATCGAGAAGGATCACTAATGCCGTTAGCTTTCATTAAAGCCTGCACCGTCACCCCATTTTTGCGAGCCAAGGAGTAAAAAGTATCTCCCTTCTTAACGACATAAGCCGCTTGAAGATTACCAACTGAAATCAACACGAACGCCAACCCGAACAAGATACGGCGAACGCGATTAGATAGAGAGAAAGGAGTCACGACGTCACGAGACTGACACAGAAAATAAAGAAAAGCAAATATTTTTGATATTTTAAGTAATTTCCTTCCCGGGAGAGATATTTTTTTAAAAAATCACCGCGATTGAAATACTAATTATATAGTTCAATTGATTTATTATGCACTTCTTGTGAATCAATCACCTACAACAAACAGCATTCGATACTCTTAGACCACTTTGCTGACAAAAGACATTTCGCAGGCCTTACCTTCCCAAACGTACACAAAAAAGGCCGCGTCACGGGGTGACACGGCCTCTCCTTAATTAACCCAAACCCAGGAAAATTAGAAAATGTAACGAAGTCCTCCTCCAACGGACCATTCATTCAGTCCAGAGGTCACCCCGAAGTCGTCAGTCCAAATGTAACGAACACCCCAATAAGCTTCGATGTTCTCGGTCAGACAGACAGTAAGTCCTGCGAAAGCCTGCGCATAGAGAGCGAATTCATTATCAGACTCAACCTGAACTCCTACCTGATTCACAGTATCAGAATTAACATAAGCTACACCGGCACCACCTCCAAGATAGAGATTCAAGCAGGAGAAGAGAGCTCGGCGATATTCATAGTTTGCCGTCACTGGAATCGCATAAGTATCATCAAACAAGAGCCCATCAGAATCATCATGATCAAGCCAACCAACCTCAAGGAAAAGAGCTTGGCTATATTCATCGGTTCCCCCAAAGGTATATCCAACTCTTCCAGTAAAGAATTGAGTATCCTCTCCGTCGATTCCTAGAAAATCTACTCCCCCAGAGAGAAATAGGTTTGAATTTTTCAAACAGGACGAGCAACTCGAAGAGCAAGGAATTTGATCGGCTGAAATCTGAGCGGCGACAGGAGTTGTTGTCTCTCCAGCAAAACTAGAGCCGGAGGATAAAACAAGAGCAGTGAGAAAGGCGTTTTTCTTCATGGCGAAGCTTTGGTTTACTGAAATATTAATTTCATCGCAATATCAATTTTCTGAAATTTAAGACATCACACGCAAAGGCGGCACATTAATGAGACTGAATCTCATTAACAGTCGATATGTTCCTAGTGCTGCGACCGAATTAAAGTGAAGGATAGAGGTGCCTGAGCTTTACCCGT
>CAYUHN010000105.1:0-11068 GCA_964444495.1 uncultured Roseibacillus sp.
TCGATTGGCTCAAATCGCCGTTTCATCCCTCAATTTTTGTCGTGTAGTGTGAATCGTGCTCAAGAGCCTTTCTAATCTTATCTCCCTTTCTCTTCAGAAAATTTTCTCAAACCTGACTCATGACACCACTCGAAGAACTTCGACACTCAGCCGCTCACGTTCTTGCGGCAGCCTTGCAAAGACTTTATCCAGAAACAAAGTTCGATATCGGCCCTCCAACCGAGACCGGTTTCTTCTACGATATTGACTGTCCCCAGCGGCTCTCCAGCGATGACTTTAAGTCCATTCAAAAAGAGATGGCAAAAATTATTGCCGAAAAACAACCCTTTGAACAAAAAATCGTCACCCGCCAAGAAGCACACGACTATTTCGCCGGACGTGACCAAACTCTCAAACTCAGTCGACTTGCGGACATCCCAGAAGAAGACACCATCACCTTTTACACAAACGGCGACTTCACCGACCTCTGTGCGGGCACTCACGTAGAGCACACGGGAAAGATCGGATCCTTCAAGCTTCTCTCCGTTTCGGGCAGCTATCATCGTGGGGACGAAAACTTACAGCAACTGCAACGTATTCGTGGAACCGCTTTCCCATCCCAAAAGGAACTCGATGCGCACCTGCTCGCCCTAGAGGAAGCCGCTCGGCGCGACCACCGCAAGCTGGGAGCAGAGCTCAAGCTCTTCCGTCTCGATGCTCAAATCGGTAGCGGACTGCCCCTTCTTTTGCCTCGTGGCGCCACCCTCCGAGCTGAGCTCGAGCGCATGCTCTCCGAGAAACTCGAAGACTACGGTTACGACCGTCTCTACTCTCCCCATATTGGCTCCATCGACCTCTACAAAACTTCCGGTCACTATCCCTACTATGCGGAAGATATGTATCAACCCATTCGGATCGAAGACCGCGAGTTTCTCCTTAAGCCGATGAACTGCCCGATGCACATTCAGGCCTACACTGCCGAGCCTCGCAGCTATCGCGACCTCCCACAGCGTTATGCCGAATACGGAACCGTCTATCGAATGGAACAAAGCGGTGAACTCAACGGTCTGGTTCGGGTCCGAGGCTTCACCCAAGACGACGGTCATGTCTTCTGCACGCCAGAGCAACTGAAGGATGAATTCAAGAGCTGCCTCCGACTCGTGCAAGAGGTGATGGCGCTCTTCAACCTGCGCACCAAGTGCCGCGTCTCTCTGCGAGATCCTGGCAACCCCGATAAATATGCCGGCGAGGACTCGCTTTGGACTCCTGCCGAGACCTGCATCCAAGAAGTTGTCGACGAACTCGAACTTGAGCACACCGTTGGACTGGGCGAAGCCGCCTTCTATGGCCCCAAGCTCGACTTCATGGCTCTCGATGCCCTCGGACGCTCTTGGCAACTCGGCACCATTCAAGTCGACTTCAGCTTACCGGAGCGTTTTGGTTTGGAGTTCAACGGTTCTGACAATCAGCCCCATCGTCCAGTCATGATTCACCGTGCAGTCTTCGGTAGTTTGGAACGATTCATTGGACTACTCATCGAGCACTTTGCCGGTGACTTCCCTCTCTGGTTAGCACCCGAGCAAATCCGCATCATTCCCATCACCAACGCTCAGGTTGAGGCCGCGGATGAACTCCTCGCCCGATGCAAAGCTCTACGCCTACGTGCCACCATAGATGATTCCTCGAATAAAATGGGAGCCAAAATTCGTCGCGCTCAGCTAGAGAAAGCCCCTCTCATGGTCATTCTCGGAAAACGAGAAATCGAAAACGGCCAAGTCGCGGTGCGCAGTCGTGCCAAGGGTGACGAAGGGACCATCGATACCGAGACCTTCCTGCAAAACATCCAATCCGAAATCGCCAACCGAGGAGAAGTAGCATGAGCGCACTTTCAACACCACCTCCACCCAGACAAACCGCTCCGCAAGCGGACCCACAATCCAGCGAAGACACGCGTGGAATTTCTCTGCAACAAGTTGGGATTAGCAAAGTTCGTTACCCCATCCTCATCGCAGGATGGGGTAGCGTTCCTCATCAACAGAAAGAAGTCGAAGGACTCTTCGACCTCACCGTCTCGCTTGCGGCACAGAACCGAGGCATCCACATGAGCCGCCTCATCGAGTCGCTGCATCGTTGGGAGAAACCTCTCGGTCCTGCATCCTTTCAGGATTTCCTCCAAGAGTTACGACAACAACAGGGAGCTGCTACCGCCACCATGAACTGCCAATTCACCTGGTTCACCAATCAACCCGCACCTCAGACAAACCTGCCCGCTTGGCAAGGAATTCCGACTACTTGGCATGCGACACAAAGCAACGATGGAGGTAGTAATGGCTACACCTTACAGATTCCTGTGACGACCCTGTGCCCCTGCAGCAAGGAAATCAGCGATTACGGAGCCCACAGCCAACGAAGCTGGATCACCGTCAAAATCGAATGGCCAGAAACGGAGAAAGTATTCATCTCTCCAGAAGAGATCGTCCAAAAGCTCCAACACGCAGGCAGCGCTCTCATCTATCCTCTCTTAAAACGACCAGACGAGCGCCATGTCACTATGACTGCCTACGAGCAGCCCGCCTTTGTCGAGGACACCTGCCGACAAGCAGCAGTTCTCCTGCAAGAAGACTCACGTATCACCAACTTTAAGTTGGAGGTCCGCAACGAAGAAAGCATCCACACCCATGATGCCGTTGCCACTTACTCATCCCCCCTCTCGTCAAAATGAAATTCCTCCTTATCGGCCTCCACCGCTGCCATCCATAGAAAACTCACGCGGAAGATTCTGTCCCAACAAAGAAAACAACATGTATCAACTCTAAAACCAATTCCTACTTTTTACTCATGACCCAATTCCTTCAACGCAGAGCTCATGCGCTCCTTAGTTTCTATCTAGCCCTAGCGATAACATCCTGCAAAAACAATGTCGACTCCACTAGCGATACCGTATCGTGGCCCGAACTCACCAACCTTGACGAAATCGCCTACCGCGCCGACGGCTTCGCCCGGGCCGACGATCTTTCCTTGGTTCGCGAATCTCTTCCTAAACTCCTCGCCTCTGCCGGGGCGGTGAATCAGGCAAGCATCCCACCCAATACCGCTGACCCCCAGCAAGTCAAAACGCTTCTGACCGACCTCACCAATCTGGTCGACGGGCTTTCTTCCCCTAACCTTGATGACGCTAGCCTGACCAGCCTTGTTCTCGGCCTGCACCCCGTAATTGAAAAGTTGATCGAAGCCGCCGGAATGCCTCACTTACATGGCAACGAAGGACCGAACGACGGTTTTCTCCATCCCATTTTTAATGGCGAAGGAAAACAAATCGGAACCGCCGAAATCAAACTCCATGACGATGCTGGCGACCTTGAGGTTTGGCTCACTCGTGGAGGATATGAAGGAGAAGCCTGGCGGCTGCCAGTCAACACAACGCTCTCGCTCGATTTCCCCGACCTCACAAAAGCGGTAACTCTTGCCGTTCGGAATCGAGAGCGCAATGAGGACGAATCCGGAAATTCAACCATTCACGATGGTACTACGAACTATTTCCTATTCCCTGCCGAGACCGGAGCAGACGCCTCTTGGCTCATGGGAACGGACTTCGCAGCCAAGGGAGAACTTCGTTTTGCAGAGTCCACCACGGGCCTCTTTGTTTTGCGTCCTCACGTTCACTGAATCATGATCCGATTGCACGACGTTTCTCTGCGTCTCGGAAGTCCTAAGAGCTCTTCCCCAGTTCGATTTCGCCTTCCGAAATTTGAAGCCAAAGCCGGGGAAATGGTCGCTCTAACCGGACCCAGCGGATGTGGAAAGAGCACCTTGCTCAATCTCATTGCCGGTCTCCGTCGTGCCGATGAAGGAGAAGTGAACGTCGCCGAGGTCAACCTCACTCAACTCAGCCCCGCCCAACTCGATCGACACCGGGGCATCCACTGCGGAATGATTTTTCAGACCTTTCATCTTCTGGCCCCTTTCACCGCTATTGAAAACGTGACCATCGGCTTACGCTTCGGCGCCCGCAAACGAACTCAAACTCGCGAACGAGCCACCGAAGTCCTTCACCGCGTGGGACTCAAAGACCGCCTGCATGCGCGACCAGACCAGCTCTCGGTCGGAGAGCGACAGCGAGTCGCCATTGCTCGAGCGATTGCGGGAGGAGCATCCCTTCTGCTAGCAGATGAACCAACGGGAGCACTCGATCCAAGCACAGGACGGGAAATCTTCACTCTTCTCCGCGAAGTCGCCGCCGAAGAAGATCGCACCCTACTCATGGTCACTCACGACCTAACCTTGGCCGCTGAGCTTCCACGCACCTTTGATTGCTCCGAGCTCATCAAATCCACTAACTCACGAATAAAGGAGCCTTCACTCTCATGAACTTTCTTTCCATGGCTTGGCGCTACTTAAGGTTTAGGTGGCTTGTTACTTTTTTAACCGTAGCAAGCATCGCCCTTGGCGTTGCTCTGGTCTGCGGCGTCCTCACCCTGCGACAGGAATCCGAACGCGCCCTTTCAAAAGAGGCTGGTCTCTATGATCTCGTCGTGGGAGGAAAAGGAAGTCCGCTGCAACTCATCCTCTCTAGCGTCTATCATCTCGACTCTCCGACTGGCAATCTTCCCTTCACAGACTACAAACGTCTCCGACACGACCCCCGCGTCCTCTGGGCCGCACCCATCGGGCTTGGGGACAATTACCTCGGTTATCGTATCGTCGGCACGGAGGCACACTTTTTTGACCTTCCAGACCGCGAAGGAAATCCTTTTTTTAAGTTCGCACACGGGCAAGTCTTTGCAAATCGCTTCGAGGTTGTCCTTGGCAGCCAAGTGGCAAAAGCCTCAGGGCTTAAGATTGGAGACAGTTTCTTTGGCACTCATGGGCTGGTTGATGTTCCTGGCGGCGAAGTTCATCGCGACTTTCCTTACAAGGTTAGCGGCATTCTCGCACCCACCGGCACCGCTCAAGACCGCGCCATCTTTGGCACTCTCGAATCCGTTTGGGAGATCCATGAGACCGAAGATCGAATCCATTCGGCCATTCAAGGCTCCGCTCTTCTTGGAACTCAACAAGGCCGTGAGACCACTGCGATTTTAGTTCGTCTAAAAACACCCGGCCTTCGTCTCTGGATGGCTGACGAAATCCGCAAGCAGAGCGATGGCATCGCCGCCATCCCGATCAACGAAATCCTACGCTTCCAACGAGGCATCGTCGGCCCAGTGCAACAAGCCTTGCTCGTAGTGGCAGCTGCAGTAGTCGTCGTTTCCTGCCTCACCGTCCTCACCACTCTTCATCAAGCTGCCGAGCGCCGCCGGCGCGACATCGCCATCCTCCGCAGTCTCGGCGCTGTTCGCGGAGAAGTCGCGGCTCTGGTCTTTACCGAGGGTTTACTCCTCACCGGTGCGGGCCTTCTCCTTGGCCTCCTCCTGGGACATATCGGTCTCGCTCTAGCCTCTGGCCCAATACGCGACGCCACTGGGCTCGTCCTCAATCCTTGGCATCTACCGCGCACCGAATTGTTCGCTCTTGGAACCATGGCCCTCTGCGGGGCTCTCGCTTCCTTTTTTCCTGCCATCTCTTGCTACCGACGCACTCCGATCAACGACCTTCACCTCACTGAGTAAACGTATCTTTCAAGGCATCCTAAATGAGAAACGAAACTACACTTCCTCTTCTGATCACCGCCATCGGATTCGGAATTTTCTTTATCTTCGGGAACTTGTTCAAAGAAAAATCTAAGCCCAGCGCCAAATTAGCATACGAACAACGCAGTAACTCTTCAGACCAAATCTCTTCAAACCTTCCTGCAATTGATTTCCAAATGCTGGGTGAACTCCGACAACTCGACCTCATCGATGAAGACACACTCGAATATCCCGAGTCTCTCAAAAAATTGGATGGCAAAGAAGTCACCCTAATCGGCTTCATGGCCCCCTTTGACAACTTACGAAATATGCGTCGCTGCATGATTCTACCTAGTTATGTCGGATGCACTTTTTGTAACTCTCCCGACCTGAGCCAAGTCGTTTATGTAAGCCAAGGTGGCAAAAAGAAATTCCAACGAGACTATCCCTTTATCCAAGAAGCCTCATTTATCACCGGCACATTTCGAATCGCTCTCCCGGAGAACGAACATGAAGGAAAGCAACAGGGCTTTCTCTATTCTCTCGAGAATGCGGTCGTCACTCCCTACAAAGGACCAGCCCCCAAACGGGCTCCAGGACATAAAACTCAAGCGGATCACACGAAAAACCGAATGGACCAGAGTCCTGCTAACCTTCCCCCTATCGTTTTTGAAGACCTGGTCAAAGAGGTGGCCGAACTTCTCGAAAAAGAGCCGATCCACCCTATTCGGTTCGAAACTGTTTCCTCCAAAGTTTTTAAGAGCCGACTTCAGGCTGAACTCGAAACGACCTTTCCGATCAACACCCGGGCCGCCCGAGCCTCAGCATTCTCGCTACTCGGGTTTCTTCCAAAAAATTCTGACTGGATTGACACCCTTACCACAATCGAACTGACCAGGCATCTCGCTATCACAAACAAAACGGGAACATCTATTTCGCTACCGGACTCCTTTCCGCTAAATCATCCCTACGTCCGATTGACGATGGTCGGAGAAATCACGAAAGCCCTCACTCGACAACATCATCCAGAATGGACAAACTCACAGAAGCAAACGTCCGAAGACTCTCGACGAACCTATCAAAGTCTGCAGCAAGGTCTGAGTGCCATCACCGCCTATCGCTACGCACAGCCTCGCGGTATCTCAACCGCTACGCAGCTTCCCGCCGAATTCAATAGAACACTGAAGCCACTTCCATTGGAAGTGACCGAGTTTTCTAACTGGCTGTCCCTTCCTAGGAATGTTGGCCCCTTCTTTGTCGATTTCTTTGTTGGTCCCAATAAGCCTCTGCCCACTATCAATCCTGTTCTTAGTGCTCCCCCTACCACAACCATGGCTTTGTTCCGCCCCCGTTGGTATCAGGAACCCTCTCTTTGGAGCCCCAATCCCGTGCCAAGCGACTTTGCGAATCACTTCTTAGAAACCCCTCCTCTTCTCACCGATGTTCTGGGCCCAGGTGGGCTCATTCCTTGGCTCGCAAAATCGTATAGCATCCGGGTCGCGAAGTTTTTTGTTAGCGGCTGGACCGGAGACCGCTGGGCAGTCTGGCAACTCCCCAACGGAGACTCAATTCTGCTGCTAGAAACTCGTTGGCAAGACGAAGAATCTGCACGCCAATTCCTGGAAGCCATTCACGATTCTCCCGAACAAAAAATCACCCTTCAAACAACGAACGGAATTCCTACTGTACGTCTGCTAAGAGCCAACTCTCAAGCCGCCCTCGAACGCCTGCCAGCTCATTTACTATCTCCTTGAATCATTTTTTCTCTTCGTTCTTCCCCAAACCATGATCCTAACAGACGCCGCCATTCTTCAAGCCATCGCTGATGGCGCCATCGTCATCGAGCCCTTCAACAGCGAATGCCTAGGCACTAACAGCTACGATGTTCACCTCGGAAAGCACCTCGCCACCTATCGCGAACGTGTTCTCGACGCCAAAACGCACAACCAAATTGAGCGCTTCAAGATCCCAGAAGACGGTTATGTGCTGGAACCAGCTATCAACTACCTCGGCATCACCAAAGAGTACACAGAAACTCATACCACCGTTCCTTTTCTTGAGGGAAAATCAAGCGTTGGTCGGCTTGGCATCGACATTCACGCAACAGCCGGCAAAGGCGATGTTGGGTTCTGCAATCACTGGACCCTCGAGATCTCGGTCAAGCAGCCCGTGCGCGTTTACGCTGGGATGCCGATTGGTCAACTCATCTACTTCCGCGTCGAAGGCGAAGTTCAAACTCTTTATAAAGACAAAAGCTCAGCCAAATACAACCAACGCTCCGATCAACCACAAGAATCAATGATGTGGAAAAATTCGTTTTAACCCAGAGGAAATACCTTGGCTCAGAACCAAGCCTTTTTTAAAAGTAACAGTCTATCCTATTCAGAGAATGAACACCCAAACCTTGCCACATTCCCGGCACATGAAAATCTTCCAATTAACCGCCCTTCCGCTTTCTATCATCGCACTGAATTTCCTTATCAATTCATGTGCCACCCCAAGTAGTTCACCCGGCCTCTCATCGACTAGGGGAACCTCCCTCACTCGTGACGAATGGGGACATCGCCCGGGTCCGCGAGGCTTCAAGACCGTCATCATCGATGCTGGTCACGGAGGGCATGATAGCGGTGCTGTCTCAAGAATCACAGGCCAAAAAGAGAAAGACCTCGCGCTGGATACGGCTCAGAGACTCAAAAAGAAACTGAGCCGAGACTTCCAAGTCATCATGCTCAGAGAAACGGATCGCTTCATTGATCTCGACGAAAGGGTCCGACTGGCTAGCCAACGCGACGGCGCGATTTTCCTCAGCCTACACTATAATTCCACCGGAAGCGGTCGCGGATCCATACACGGACCAGAGACTTACTACTGGAGAGTAGATTCCCACGGACTGGCCACCCGTATTCAACGCAGTATGGAAGCGGTCGCTCCTTCTAAACAAGGAAATCTTGGCCTTCGTCGCCGAAGGTTACGTCTCACCAGAAACCCCGACGTGCCGAGTGTTCTCCTCGAGTTCGGTTACCTGTCTCATTCCGCTGAAGCGAAACTCTGTGCAGACCCCGCTTACCGTGATCAACTTGCAGAGACCGTCGCCAAAGCAGTCAAAGCGCAAGCCCTCTCAGGGGACCAAGGAACCGGACCAAAGCCCGAGCCTCTCTGGCAGCCGCCCTCACGCCCCAGCGATCCTCCAGGATCCTAATCTTTTAATCAGGAAAAGGTAGGGGCTCATTCAACGTCAGCTTATGAGCTTCAAAAACTTCAACAACGGCCGTCTCAGAGTCATCATGAGGCGTTCGAGACTTGAAGAGCTACTTGCGCTCATTATAGGGCGAGAGAAGCTCATCAAGCCAGATCGAGGAGAACCGCGAGCGGTCAAAGAACGCCCAAAACCTTTTTCTCTTCTGAGTAGTCCTCGACATGAATTTCAAGAAATACCAAATCGTTTACGTTACTGGAAAACGACTTAATGCAGCGCATTTTAATATTTTTCTGTTAGGTAGTTTGTAATACCACAGCTTCCAGTCGCTTACTTACAGACGCGGTTTTACGCTTGAAGACTTGAGCTTCGTCAATTCCAGCGCAAGCCTCAGAACCAACGGAGTGAGGAGGACTAGGGATTTGCTCTTACCTTTTCAAATATGTTAAAATGCAAGAACTGGCCCTAGTTCCTAGGGTGGGCCGACTGAAGAAATCCCCAAACTAAAGCTGTTTCTTCTGCTCAGGCGTCAGATAGCTGAGAGCTTTCTTCGGGTTGCCCCGAGCGTAAGCATTCACCTTCGTCGCTTGCTCCGGAGTGAGCTTGAGTTTTGCGAATGGAGTGCCTTGAATCTGCTTTTTTTGATCATGCGCTGGCGCAGTCCGGTAACCACTGATCTTTTTAGATCCGGAAAGCTTCGATGGATCATCAAGATAGACCGCAGTGGCCACACCATCGGCCTTGGCTTGCTTGAGAATTTCCTCAAGAGAAGTGACCTTCGGATCATAATTCACAAGGGTAACCTCACGACCTCCGATAAATCCAGCCTCGGTTGTTTTTACTCCCTCGATGGCTCCGATTTTTAATTCCCCGGTCCAAAAGCAATACTGACAGAGAGCAACTCGGTCAGTTTTCTTTGACGCTTCCGGAGCAGCCTGACAAGCCGCCAAGATCAGAAAAAATGAAAGGAATACAAACTTCATATCTACTCAGAGCGATTAGCTCAGCTCATATTCCCAGAGATTACTCTGCTAGAAAGCTTTCTTGAAAGTCTTCACCTAATCTGAGAGAATAGGGAATGAGGAAATTTCTTTCTCTTTTTATGCTCCTAGCTCTCCCTCTCCCTGCTTGCCTTTGGTAGCGACACGATTCGGGAAGAGCTCTCTGGTCAGACTGATAACGTCAGAACTCTTGTAGGCTGGTTCAATCGCTATCCTCCACTTTACTATAAGATGCGTTTGGAACGAGTGACTGCAGAAATGGAACAGTCTCCCGCCAAGGCATCACTCTATGATGATGCAGCCGTAGCCTGCGATCGACTTGGGAAACCCACTGAGGCGATCGCCTGGATCGAAAAAAAGAAGCAGTTCGCGGAAAAGGAAGACGTCGCTCCAGGCCAACCCAGCACCCACTATAAAACCCTTGCAAATCTTGGAACCTTCCATGCCCACCGTTGGATCAAAGCATCTAAATCAGGACAATCTCCCGATCCCAAGGACCTCCAAGAAGCAATCAGACTCGTCAGTTCAGCTATCGAAGAATATCCCCAAGCCCATTTTAATCGAGAACGATATCAGCTCCTCCTTCTACGCTGGCTCAATGGTGAAGAGACGATTTTTAGCGATATGGTTTCAAGCCATTCATGGCGACTAAGAGCAGACAAGATCCTGTTCTCATACCGCAGTCCCTATCATATTTCAAAAAAGCCAGATAGGCAGTCAAAATGCGAGACGAATCCTTATCCATTCACCTTACCCAAGCCCTCGAGAGCGGCCGTCATCCCGACACCGATCCCTCCTTCTGGGATAAATGGGAAGAACCTGAATTCCCTTCTCCCCCACGTGCGTCGTTATCGCAGCTTTTCCGCTTAGACCAAGCAAGCGACTATCTTTTCCTTTCTCTCGCTCTAGCTCCATCTACTTGTTATTGTTCTAGTAATAACAATCTACGTTCGAGACAAACTTCGCCCCCCTCCTTCAGCATCACACGAAACAAACAACTCCTAAGCAAATATTCTCGCAGTAAGCAATAACTCGCAACTCGCAACACAAGATCAGAAAAAATGAAAGGAATACGAGCCTCATATCTCCTAAGAGCGATTAGCTCAGCTCATATCCCCAGAGATCACCCTGCTAAATTACAAAAGCTGAGTCTCAGCCAAAAGGCGGCTGGCCCCTTGATTCGCGATAAGTTGCTCGTGAGTTCCACTCTCAGAGAGATCATCATCGGAGGTTGAAAGTATTCTACAATCGGAATCATCGATCCATCCATTTACACAACTAGT
>CAYUHN010000106.1:0-10828 GCA_964444495.1 uncultured Roseibacillus sp.
AGCGTAAGAGGGGACAGACACTTTATAAGGAAAAGGCCTTATTCAGTTGAGCTGTAATGACTACTTAAGAGGAGATATTAAGTGGCTTGATGGTACTCGTTCTTTTGCTCTCTATAGGCCATTGGCTAGGTTTTTCTTGAGGAATGAGACAACTTTTTTGTGAATCCGAGAGTTCGAAAATCCTTGGCCACCGTGGCCTCCCTCAGGAATGAGATCGACTAGGACGTCTTGCTCCGATTTTTGGTAGGCTTCGATGATTCGGTGAGCTTGGTTCACTAAGACTTGCTCGTCTTTTTCACCATGAATCACATAAATAGGCGCTGATTTCGAAGTGATATGAAAAGCAGGACTAGCCAGTTTGGCGAGAGAGGGATTGTCGCGAGGCGTGCTACCAAGGAGCCGGTGGACAACTGAATAGGTCGGATCGGTCTGACTGGGTTGGGTTTCGGAACGAAGAATCAAGTCACTCGCTCCGAAATAATTGATTACTGCATCAACGGTCGTTTTTTCATCGAGATGATCGCCGAGTTGTCCCTCCAGCTCGCTGTTATCAGAACGGGCTCCAGCTAGCATGGCGAGGTGTCCGCCGGAGGAAACTCCGAGAACTCCGATTTTTTCGGTATTGTATCCAAATTCGGAGCGATGGGCGCGAAGCCAGCGGATGGCGGCTTTCACGTCATGGATTTGAGCTGGAAATTGCGCTTCGTCGGTGAAGCGGTATTGGACACTCGCGACTGCAAAGCCGTGAGCGCTGAGCCAACGGGCTCCAGCCTCCTTGTAGCTGCCATGTATCCAGCCTCCGCCATGAAGATAGAGAACGAGAGGGCAATCTGTTTTCCAGAGAGGGAGGTAGAGATCGAGGCAAAGCTCGGTCCCTTCGGCTACGGCAAAGGTTAGATCGCGGTATGTGGGGCCGACGATCCAAGCACGAGCATTCTCGAAAGATTGTTTGAGTTGTTGGACGAGTCTCATTGAGGTTGTGAGTAGACTAGAGGGATTTCATCGTTGCTACAGGAGAGAGTCAAATTTAGAAAAATATGTGACAATTTTAGCATAAATTTATACGGGAATTGGATTTTAATCTTATTGATGAAAGGACCCAAACTATCGAGTTTTTTAGCGTAAATTGGGATTTCTATTGGGCGAGATCTGTTTTAGATGTCCAAAACTATGTCTGAGGTGATTGAAGAACCAAGTTGGTTTTACGTGAATCCGCACGGCGAGAAGCAAGGTCCTTTTCGAGTTGCTGAGTTCAAGGAGTTGGCGAACGAAGGCTTCATTCTTAGTGATACTTTGGTGTGGTCTCCTTCTTATCCAGATTGGCTCTCCGCACGAGAGCTTGCTGGTCTCGTTCCCCCAGAGCTTTCTCAAGTGGAGGAGCCTGCTTCTGAATCTGCGCTTGAACCCGCTCCGATTGAATCTGCTCCCGTTGACGTAGTTCCATTGGCTCCAGTTGAGTCCTCTGCGCCCGTAGTAGAGATGGTGGATCCTGCGCTGATGGAAGCTCTTCCTGAGAAGACGCAGGAAAGTGCCACCGCAGGCCCTGAGAGTGTTGCTGCCGTTTCCGAACTTGACCCGATCCAAGATGAGGGATTGAAGCCTCGCCAAGGCTCGTTTCTTTTTCCGCGTATTGTTTCTGGTTTTGTGGTTTCTCTTATTTTGGGTGTTGTAGCGGGAGTGGCTTGTGGTGCTGTGACTCTTTCTCCTTTTCTTGGATTGGTTGCCTTTGCCGTCGCTTTCCTCCTTGTGTTAGCAATTTTTATTTACGCTGCTTTTGTTAGTTACAAGAAGGAACGTTATGAGCTTACGAGTTCTACCGTGCTTTGTCATCAGGGAGGTCTTTTTAGTGACCAGACGATTGAAGTGGAAATTTGTAATGTTACTCATGTTTCGCTTAAGTTGCCTTGGATTCGGCATAAGCTTTTCGGGATAGGGACAATTTCGATTGATTCAGCAGGGACTTCAAAACCTGTCTTGTTGAATTCAATTAAGACGCCACAAGAGGTTTATCAACGTATTGCGGAGCGTATGAAGCGCAATGGCTATCAGCTTCGTAAAGAAAATCTTCTCCACGAAGAGCGACCTGCTGTTGCAGGGCTTATTCTCACTGCTCTTCAGATTGGTGTAGGGGTATTTGTTGCATTGTCGTTGGGCTGGTCGACGCTAGGTATGAGTTATATGGTTGCATCCGAAATGGGGGTCGAATGGTTGGTCGGCGTTCTAGCTGTTTTATTCGTTTTCGCTTCTTTGGTTTTTCTAGTGGTTTATTTTCTTGATATGCGACGGAGGGTTTATCGTGTTTATGATGATGCGGTGGTTTACTATAAGGGCTTTTTAACGCGGTTCGAAGCTTTGATTCCTTATGAAAATATTGCGGATGCCTCCACGAAACAAAAATTCTTAGAAAAAGTCTTCAATATCTACAATGTTGTAATCAGTTGTCAGGGGGGGGCGAAGGAGATTAAATTTAATTTGCTTCAGAGGGGTGTCGAGTTGAGTGACTGCATCGATGAGTTGGTGATTGAGGCAAATAAAAATCCTTCTCCCGCAGAGCTTATGAGCGGGCAGAGTAGCGCGCAAAGCGTGGAGGGAGAGTTTGCTCAAGATGAACCAGCACTTGTTTTACCAGAGAATGCATGGACTACAGATCTTAGAATGAATCCAGCCCGAACGTTGGTGCCGTTACTAATTTTGCTCCCAGCTGTTCCATTATGGATCTCAGCAACAATTAGAGCCGTTATTGCCTTTATGTGTACGAACTACACAGTAGGAGGTGGTTCGATTGGGAGTTCTTATAGATTTTTTACCACTAATGAGCGTGAATTTGCTTATGATAAGATTACAGGATTAGTCGTGAAAGAGAATCTTTGGGATAGGATGTTCAAAACGTTCACCTTGCAGTTTTGGTCGATTGGCTCAAGTAAAACCTTGGAGCTGGCTCATGTGAAAAAAAATGAAGTCGATTTGGAGGCGGTGCTGAATCAAATCGGGATCCCTACCGAGACGGAAGAAGAGCGTGAGATTGCGACTAAATTCTCTCCATGGGCTTGGATGCGAGCTCATCCTTTTGCTCTCTTTTTTGGGATTCTCCTCACGGTGGGATTAATTGCGGGAGCTGTGTTTTCTGGAGAGACGATTCTCTTTACGTTGGCCTCTGTTCCAGCTCTTCTCGCAGTAATCGGTTTAGCCTATTCTTGGGGGTTCTACAGTCAGCAGCGGTTGAGTTTTAGGGATCACCATGTTGAAGCGACACAAGGTATAATCGCGAGAAGTTCTTACTTTGCCCGTTATCGGAATGTGAAGAAAAATCTCGTGACTCAGTATCCTTGTGGCAAGGATGGTTCGTTGCAGATTTTTGTGGCGGGGGAGCAAATGATTGGGCAAGAGAATGAGAAAAAGGGAGGTTCAAAAATAACGAAGCCTTGTTCCTTTACTTTAGGATATCTACCACGTGTTTTTTCTAAAGGGCAGCTTTTGGATGATATCCTCGGTGGTAGGGTTGAGGTTAGCCCTTGGGCTCAGCCTGCCGATCCTTTACCAGTGGTGGTCGAGTCGAAGCGAGGGTTGGGTAACTCACTGGTCACGCTTATTCTTCTTAGCATTATACTCTTCCCGCTGCTCCTCATCTTTCCAATTACCCTTCCCTTGACGATTATTGGCGTGAAGCGTTGTCGTTACCGCGTCGAGGCAGGTCGAGTGGCATCCTCTTGGGGAATTTTCTTTAAGCGCGAAGCGACCGTGCTTCTGAACCGAGTCGATAGCCTTCAACAACGGCAGGGCTTTTTGAATAAAATCTTTAAGAACGGGCAGGTGAGCATTATGACGGCTGGGAGTAGCAAGCCGGACTTGGAGATGCCTGCCGCAGAGACTTATCAAGCGCTCTATAAAGAGATTAAGCAGCTTTCGAAAAAAGGCTAGAGCGTGGGGCGATTCGTGCTGAAGACGAGATTTCAAAGTTGCTCTTTGTAAGAGTCGATTTAAGAAAAGACTCTCATGGCTTTGACCGAAGTTCGTTTTCGTCCCGCATTTCCGCACGAGTTTGTGCCGGAAGATTATTTCCGTCGACTCAGTCTAAAAGAGTTTCAGGAAATTTTTGGGAATGAGAATGAAATCGAAGTGGATCTAGGATCGGGGGATGGCTCCTATGTGGTTGCTCTTGCTGAACACTACCCAGATCGTAATTTTCTTGCAGTCGAGAGATTGCTGGGGCGGGTCCAGAAGACTTCGCGAAAGGCGGAACAGAAAGGCTTGAAAAATTTGAAGGTTCTTCGCTTGGAATCGAGTTATGTGGTGGAGTGGTTGCTTCCTGCGGCTTCCGTGTCGAGATTACACCTGATTTGTCCTGATCCTTGGCCAAAGGTAAAGCATCATCGCCGTCGCCTGGTGCAGGAGCCGTTTTTGCAGACTTTGGACAAATTATTGGTTCCAGACGGACGTTTTCTTTTTAAGACTGATCACGAGGAGTATTTCGAGTGGTCGGAAGAGGTCGTAGAGGCATCACCTCTTTTCGAAGCAGTGGCTCGTCCGGAAGAATTTGATCCGAAGTCTGATTTTCAGAGGCAGTGGGAAGCAGAGGGCAAGTCGCTTCAAACTCTTTTCTGTCGGCGTGTTTAGTTGTCCGAAAGCTGCCAATGATTTTTGCTTCGGAAGCCTTCGAGGGTGATTTTATTTTTTGAGGGGTGGACGAAAATGGCGCCATGCTTACTTTGTCGAAGGAGAGTGATTCCTAGCGATTCGAAATACTTTTGGGTGCTTTTTGGGATAATTTCGGACGGTGGGGCGATCGCGTCATTGACAATCATGAAGGCTGGGGAAACTGCGGTGACAAATTCATGGTTAGATTGAAGAAAATCGTAGTGATGGCGGCCTGCGATCCAGAGATCTGCTTTAAGGTCTGTCTTAGTTGCTAGTAACTCTTTTCCGATAAGGTCGGGAGCGTCGTTAGTGATGAGGATCCGCCATTGATGCCAGTGAAGCATCATGATGAGACAACGATCATTAGAGTATGGAGATTGGCTTTCGCCTACCGAGAGGATGGTTACGTGAGCATGGGGATCGAGAGTAAGAGTGAGTCCACTATGTGCGGGAAGGAGTTTGCAATCAGGAAGCTTGGAGGCAAGCTGGAGGATTTCTCCTAAGGAGTAGTTTTCTTCTAGAGGAGGGTAGACAAGTTGTTGTGGGTGGTGTTCAAGGAGAATTTCATGGAAGCCGCCAACATGTTCGGAATCATTGTGGCTGGCTATAAGATTTGAGGACTCGATTCGGTAGCTATCGAGAAGAGGTCTGATCGTTTCTCGGAATTCACTGCGGTTGCCAGCATCAATGAAAGTGCCTTCTTGGGTGTCGAGATGAATAGCCGCTCCTCCGTAAGAACTCTGAAAGATGCAGAGACCGTTTTTCCAAGGGGGTGGTTTACGGAATCGATGGTAGGCTCCCGGTATTGTTTCGAGCAAGGTTGCGCAATCTTTTGCTAAGAGTGCTGCTTGGGCATTGATTTGATTGATGGGAGGGCAGGCGACGGGAATGATGAGTCCGATGAAGAAAGAGAGGAAGCTGAGGCTCAAGATGCAAAAGGCAAAAAGAGCAAGAGGGATACTTGCAACTATCGCAACAGGAGTAAACCATCCGAAGAAGAGAAGAGTGAGGCCAATGGAACCGAGCCATGCAGCAGTGGAGATGGTGAGGGTTTGGAAGAAATTTGAACGTGAATGGAGAGAGAATTTATCCCAGCGGCTTAGCAGAATTTCAGGAATAAAAGGATCTGGTTGAATTGTAGGTTGTAGTTTTTTCCAGAGATGGGATCCGATGATTGCAATGGAAAGAACAACCACAAAGCTGAGTTGAAATCCGAGTTGGAAAAGAGAAAAGCTATCCCAGATTAGAATGATGAGAGCTGCGGCAAGAAGGTTATTGAGCGCGGAGGGTGAGCGTAGAAAGAGAAAGCGTCCTAAGAGAAAGCTTCCCATGAGCGCAGCTCTTAAAGCTGGCGCTTGTAGACCGGTAACAAAAGCGTAGGTGTACATGCCAAAGATTACTAAGACTGTGAGAGTGCGGGGCGAAACTCGACAGAGTCGTCCTGCGAGCATGATGAGAAGAGCTATCAAGCCAACATGTAACCCGCTAACGGCAAAGATATGCATCGTTCCCGTACGTCGGAAGGAAATGAAGGAGGAGCCATTTGTGTCTTTTTCCCCAAGGGTGACGCCTCGTATAAGGGCGATTGCCTCAGGGTCAGAGATACTGCGTGTGATTCGATTACCGATTTGATCTTTCAGGCTAGCAGCCTGTCGTCGTAGAAAGGGGAGGCCCCAATGCCAGCCAATCGGCTCTGCTGAAAGGGTTACGAATGTCGAGTAGATGCCTTGCTGTTTAAGAATTTTTTCTTCGTTGAAGGCGGTGGGATTGGCTGGTCGTTGAGGCGGGAGTTGGTAGGCTTGGAGCTTTAGCTTCCTACCAATCGGATAGTCAGATGGAACTTTGAGTAGTCGAATAGCTGTTCCCTCAAACGTGCGGAAGAGAGTTTCGCCGCTACCGTCAGCCTTCGATTGTAGAATCGTTCCTCTTAGAGAGATAGTTCGATTGATTGAAACATCTTCGAGCGCGGTTTGTTGAGTTACGCGCTTGTGATGAAGAAGGCTGATAACAAGAATCGTAAGCCCAGCTAAGATCCAAGATTTTTGACGAGAATAGAAGCCAACAAATACCGCCGTAGTGACGAGCAGGCTAAGAAGAAGCCACCATGCGTGGTGAGCGAGAAAAATACCTATGATAGCACCTAGACAAGGTCCTAGTAGCGGAAGGCGGCTAAGGGTATTATTCGGCCCCGAACTCGTGGAGCTTGTGGTTTGCATTGGCGGAATGCCGGGTTTGAGGATATTTTGCGATGATTTCGCGGAGGACTGAGACGGCTTTGCCATTGTCTTCTAAGTCTTCGTGATAGATATCGGCTTGGCGGAACATGAAAAAGGCTTCGTCGTTTTCGCGCCAACCTCCTCGAGCAATCGCTTCTGTGAGGGTTTGAAGAGCTTCCTTAGGCTGGTCTAAGCGTTCGCGTTGAATTTGAGCAATCTCGATAAGAGGGAGGCGGTTTGCGGGATCTTGTTCACTGGCCAATTTGAATTGTTCAATGGCTCCTTCCCAGTCTCCTTGAAGAGTTAGAGACTGTGCTTTGATGTTGGGGTCATCGTGATCGACTTCTTCACTAGAACCAAATATTTCTTCAGAGGCTTTTTGGGCAAACGCCGGAAGAATATGAAGGACAATAATGAGAGCTAGGACGATTCCTGCGGCAACAAAAACTCCGAGAGTAATGATCGGGCTGATGGATTTGCTTTCGCCCTGGAATTTGTTGTAGGCAGCGTTGAGTTTGGCTGAGGGTTTTTCACCGTTGCCAAGTTCTTCTGAGCTGAGACCTTCTTTTTCGTCGAAGAGTGCGATGACCCCATCTCCATCTTCATTGTAGTCGAAGAGAGAGGTCTCGATTAGGAGATCAATCTCGGAAGAAGTGAGTTTTTTCCCTTCGGCATCAGGTCCATTTTTTAGGCAATAGAATGCGAGGCCAGCAAGAATAATGAAGGCTGTGATCAGAGCGATCAGTCGTGGAGAGGACATACTAACCACTTATCTAGCATAGAATGAGCTAAGAGGGAACAAGAGAATGAGCTAAGAGCTTATTCTCCTGCTTGGGTCGTTTGCAGGGCTCTACGGTAGCGAGAGAGAGTCGTAACAACATAGCCTGTGCCGTAGAATTTGTGATAATTGTATAAGGGGAAATCCCACCAGCTGCCGTCTTTCTCTTGTTTTTCGAGAATAATATTACTCAAAGGCTCAATAAGGGGTTCTTGCCTTTCTGGGGGGAGAAGGAGAAGGGCCTCGGACGCGTAATAGTGACCGTAATAATAGAAATAGCCCGAAATTTGAAAGTGGGTTTCATGGGGCCGAGGTCGCTTGCGTCCAATAGAAAGAAAACCATCCCTTTTGGTGAGACGGACGAGCCATTCTTCGATACGTTCGTCAGTCATAGACTCATCGTCGTAATACCTCAGGGCTGCATTGCACACTTGTGAGCGAGCAAGCGAACCTGCAGGGCGATTGATGCCACGTCGAGGAGCTCTCCAGTGAGGGAAGGAATAGATAAAAACTCCATCGGGGAGTTCATGATGGTGAAGGCAACGGAGGGCGCGGGAAACGATCTTTTGATCGATTTCAATGCCAAAGACTTCTTTCGCTTCGTGAAGGGCAATGAGAACTGATCCAGTGGTAAATGAGGTTGGATCTCCTGATGGTTTTTGAGTTTGAGCCTTAAAGTCGTAGTAACCCCATCCGCCGTTGAGATACTCGTATCGATAGAGCATCTTGACCTGACTCTCGGCTAAGCGAGCAAGGGAGGCTTGTTTCGAAGCGTTGCCTTCATGGTAATGGTGCAGGTCGGCCAGAACTCGGATTCCGTATGCGTGTCCCCAGTTGTTGTAGACAGTGAGTTGTTCGGGTCGGCGGAGTTTGGGGAGCTTTTCAAGTAGCCACTGTTCTGCTTTTTCGATAGCGGCGACAACTTTGGGTCGGCGATCTCCTGAAACGAGAAGTCCTTGGAGCGCTAGCTCGGTGGATCCCCCTTTGAAGGCGTGATGTCCACCGGGTAAAGGGGCGAAGATATTAAGCTCTTTGGTAAGGGTGGCATTTCCCCAAGAACCATTTTCGTTTTGGTTGGCAACGAGAAAATCAACTCCGCGGGTGATCGCCTTGTTGAGACGGGTGTTGAGTTTATCCGCGATTTCTTCTTTTGTAGCCTCGATGGTGTCTGTTTGGTAGACGAGCGTTGGAGCCTCTTCCGCTGCGAGATCTTTAGGCGAGGTGCCCTTGCCAGGTTCGGCTACGAGAAGGTTCGTAATCAGGGTGAAGCCAATCGAGAAAGAGAGAAATCGTGGTATTTTCACAGAAAGATTCCTACGGAAGAATGACGACTTGCCCAGGCTCGAGACCTGAAAGAATTTCGACGACTCCGTTCTGAGTGTGACCGAGGTCTAGAACGCATTTTTCGGGCTCTCCTTCTGTTTGGCGAACCATGACGTAGGGAGTCTTGTCATCATTTTCTTCATAGGCGATCGCTTTGATTGGTAGAGTTATCGCGCTTTCTTTGGTGTAGAAGGTAATGGTGGTTGAAGTTTTTTGAGCGGGGAAAGTCATTGGCTCTGGTTGAGGGAGAGGTAGAGTGACAAGGTGTTGACCAGCGGCATTGGGGAAAGGAGCGTAGGTGATTTCTGCGCCTTTGTTTCTTTCTGTTTCTTCGGGCTCACTGGTTTTAGCGGCACCTTCCTCAATAGCAGTCGTGATTTCCGTGACTTCTTCGCTAGGGAGAAGAGCTTGTAAGGTGAGCGGGGAATCTTGAGCAATGACGGTAAGGATGCCTTTGTTTAAGGGGGCTTTTCCGCCTGGTCGGAGAGTTTCTCCTAGTTTTCCCACTTTATACTCGCCGTTACTGATTTCTCCGTAGATGATGTTGCCAGCGAATTCAGCCTTAATTTCGCAAAGCGAGAGATCAGCTTCAAGGTCGGCTAGCTCCTCTTGGCTGTCGGCAAGTTCGCGAGTCAGTTTTTCGGTATTGAG
Organism: uncultured Roseibacillus sp.; assembly: GCA_964444495.1. Lineage (GTDB taxonomy): Bacteria > Verrucomicrobiota > Verrucomicrobiia > Verrucomicrobiales > Akkermansiaceae > Roseibacillus. The sequence goes on from CAYUHN010000106.1 coordinate 9,604, forward strand.
CTTCTCAAGAGCAAGTTCTCTTTCGAGATTGAGCTTAGCAGTGGCGTAAGCGATTTGTGTTTCTGTGACTTTGTTTTGTAGTGTGACGAGTTCACGCGGCAGGCCTGCTTCGCGTTTGCGAGAGACAGAAAGTTTTTCTTTAGCGAGATTGAATTCAGCGTCTCGCACGGCTGCTTTTTGGCGAACAAGAATAATCTCTTCTGTTTCTTCAGTGAGATCATCTTCCTCATACATTTTTTGTAGCTGATCGAGTTCTTCCTTGCTGTATCGAAGATAGTCTTGCGCTCGCACAATCTGCTGGTCGAGCTCCTTTTCGCGCTGAGGTAGCTGAGTCTCGTTAAAGTAATTCAAGTCGTTTTCAGCATTTTCAAGACTGGTTTTCGCTTGCGCAAGGGAGAGAGCATTTTTTTGCTCTAATTCGGCGAGTTTGCGATTCGCTATGGCAAGCTTGAGTTCTTTTTCTGCAACAGAGCTCTTCTTGGTAAGAATTGCTTTTTCGAGGGGATCGGCATTAAAGGTGATAATCGTATCGCCTTCAGCAACTTTGGCGCCATAGGAAGAGAGAGAGGTGATTTCAAAAGATTCCCACGCCTCTGGTTTGAGTAATACGGCTTGAGTTTTAGTGGGCACGCAGATACCAGTAATTTCGCGTTCGACTGTGAAGGGGGAAGAGGCGACGATGATTTCATCATTCGCCGAGAGTGAATGGATGAATCCGGTTGTGAGAGTGGTCGTGATGAGAAAACGAATTGACGATTTCATGTATGAAGATTAGCTGGAAGGTTTGTTAACAGACTTGATTTGAATTGCGAGGCGAAAGCCTACGAAAGAAAAATGAATTTCGCAACGGTTTGCGAAATTCTGAGGGAGTTTCCTTAAGTTTTATTCCCAAGTCAGTTTTGGAAGAGGATGTTATTTTTGAATAAGATAGGTTTTCTATTACGGGGAATACTGGGGAATACTTTAAGAGTCTTTAAATTAAAGTGGGCTCCGGGTGATTGATGGGAAAACTAATTAGTCTATAAATTTGATATGGTTGTGCTTTTGATGAATATTTTGAATATTGGCACATGCAGTCGATGAATTGAATAACTGAAAAGTTTAAGTTTAAAGTTGGTGGCGTAATATTTGTTGCCAAAAACGACAAAGGCAGTCTTTGACTGCCTTGTGCGATTCTGAGTTATGAGGTGTTTTTCATAACATTAATGTTTTTTGTTTTTGTTTC
>CAYUHN010000107.1:0-10813 GCA_964444495.1 uncultured Roseibacillus sp.
TCTCTCCGAATGTTTTCTTAAGTGCTTTTTTGTAGCTGGTGTGATCGTAGCCCCTGACGAATCCGCTCCCGCCACCTGTCCAAAGCTCTTCTTTCCCGATAAAGAGAATCTTCTCATCTTCTTTGAGGGGCAGGGTGTTCTCTGCATTCTTGAGCATACAGATGGCCTCCTCCGCAATGTCGCGGGCGATGATTTTATGCTTCTCAAAAACGGGAGCGAAACCGGGTTTGGTTTCCCCTCGATCATAATATCCACTTGCGAAGAGCGGGATGAGGTTGTGCAAGGTCATCTGATCTAACTGTTTCTCCATTTCTTGACGTCGCTCTGCGGAGGCTGCTTCCCAGGTTGAGAGGAACCATTTACGAAACCCGTTGTTATCCGGCATGTAGAGGGAGTGGCCAGAAGGGAGAACGAGGTCTAATCTGTCTTGGTAGTAGTTCGTGTTTTGCCAGTCGCTCATGCAGATGCCTTTGAATCCAAATTCATCGCGCAGAATATCTTGAAGCAATGGTTTGTGCATGCAGATGGGGATGTTGTTGACCTGATTGTTGCCAGTCATGATCGCTCCAGTCTGGGCTTCTTGAATGACCGCTTGCCAAGGGGGGAGATAGATTTCTCGGATGGTTCTCATGTCGACCTCTGAGCTGGCCATGTGGCGGCAGAATTCAACGTCATTGCAGATGAAGTGTTTTGCGGTGGCGATGATGCCCTTGTTTTGTACCCCTCGAACGTAGGGGACGACCATGCGGGAGGTGAGGTGTGGGTCTTCGCCCATGTATTCAAATGCTCGTCCTCCAGCAGAGGTGCGATACATGTTGATTCCGGGTCCTAACAGAATATCGACTCCGAGTAATCGGCATTGTTCACCCATAGCCTCACCGAGTGCTTTTGCTAGTTCAGGATTCCATGTCCCTGCCATCGGCAGCATTCCGGGGAAGGAGACACTCTTGAGATCCTTGCCGGAAATTCCGTTAGCCTGATCGACGACACTGCCGGTGATTTTGTTTGTGAGAGCATTCGTGAGGCGAATTCCTTGGGAGGCATCCGCCATCATGGGTGCAGGGAGATTGAGGCGGGGGATCGCGCGAAAGTTCATGGAATTGACCCCGCCTTGGCTGGTTATTTTCTCTTCCACCGTTAAGCGAGCGATGAGATCTTTTGCCCGTGCTTCTGGAGAGGCAGACTGGTCCATATAGAGGGCATGGGCTTTATTCGAACCTACCTGTCCTAGTGCGCGTTCTTTCGCAGGCTCTGCTTGCGCAGAGAGTAAGCTTCCGAGAGCAATTCCTGAGAGCAGGGCTCTAATGTTTGATTTTAAAGCATTCGGTGAGTTCATTCGACAGAGTTCGCTCTTATTGAAGACAAGAGAAGTCTTTCTTCTGGGTTTTTGTTGTGAGCCAGAGTCAAACTCAGCATAGAGGGGGAGGAGGCGGTGCTAAGCAACAGGCGCAAAGACATATCATAGAGTCAATTTAAAGCATTTTTTCTGGGTAAGTTGATAATAGCTTTTGCTAAGTGATCGTACATCCGAGGGTTGCCGATTTTTTCCTTTTGTCAAATAGTAGTTTTTATTCTGAGAAGGTAATTTTCGAGGAATATTTCTCTCTTTTTCTCCTCTTCTTTAATGAGCTGGAGATCATGTGCCAGTTTGGAAAATAGAAATAACAAAATGAGAAAATTACTCGCAATTATTGCTTCCGCTTTCGTAACAGCGGGCGCAGCCTTCGCTGGATCAGACATCTCTGTTTCAGAGCTGGAAAAAGCTATTGAAGCAAAAGAAGTGGTGGTTATTGATGTTAATGGAACGGCGTCTTATAAGGAGGGCCATATTCCTACCGCTATCGACTTTCAGGGGACCAAGAACTTGGCTAAGGCTCTTCCTGAAGATAAGGATGCATTGATCGTTGCTTATTGTGGAGGACCTCAGTGTGGTGCTCATGCACGGGCTACTGCAGCTGCGGAAAAATTAGGTTATACTAATGTGAAGCATCTTTCTGCTGGAATCAGCGGATGGAAAGCCGCTGAGAAGGAACTTGAAAAGGCTAAAAGCTAAAGGAGCTCATACCTAAATTGGCTTTCAACGAATGTGCCTCCTCCGAAAGGGGAGGCACATTTTTTATATTAGAGAATCTTCCGGGGCTTGTTTGCTCATTGAAGATTTCCAAGTTGTCTTATCGAGGGTATTGCATTGGTTTCGAGCTCTCGCAAGATCTTCAATGTTGGCTCTGCTTGGTTAAGTGTGTAGTAGTGAACTCCAGCGACTTGGTGGGCTATCAAATCAGAGCTTTGTTTGAGCGCGTGCTCAATGCCAATTTCATAAACAGCTTCCTTATTATCTTCGACAGCAAGAAGCTGACTGAGAAGTTTTGCGGGAATGCGGGTTCTGCCAGCGAGTTCGGCCATGCGGGATAAATTTGCCATGCTGGTGATTGGAAGAATTCCTGCGAGAATGGGCACACGAACCCCGGCGATATCGCAACGTTCAACGAAATCGTAAAAATCGTGGTTATCAAAAAAGAGCTGTGTGCAAATGTAGTCTGCGCCTGCATCGATTTTAGCTTTGAGGTAGTCCATTTCTAGAAGACGGTTCGGCGTGGCAGGATGTCCTTCAGGAAAACCCGCCACACCGATACCGAATCCGCGACGATCACGGTGTACCCCATCAGCATTAAAATTCTGAATATATTCAACTAGGTCGGCGGCCTGCTGGCAAAAATCTGTACGATGGTCGTAGTCGGTGTAGCCCTTCGGGGCATCGCCGCGAAGGGCTAACACATTATCGATTCCCAATTCAGCATAATCACGAAGAGTGGCATCAATTTCTTCTTGGGAGTGATTCACGCAAGTGAAGTGTGGTACCGGGTCGAGCTTCATCGTTTCTTTGACTTGTTTAACTAAGGCTCTGGTTTCATCGCGAGTGGATCCTCCCGCACCGTAGGTGATACTCACAAAGGAGGGCGCCGTAGAGGCAAGTTTCGCGATGGTTTCGTGGAGTTTTTTCCGCGACTTGGCAGTCTTTGTCGGAAAAAATTCGAAAGAAATCGTCGGGCCCTTAGCTTTTCCAAAAATGTCATTGATATGCATGTTGAGAAGCGAAACGAAAAGCGAGTTCCTAAGAACTCGCTCAATTTTAAAAGATAGGCTTGTTAGGGAGTAAGGGGCTTAGACGTCGACAGTTTGTCGAACTCGGAGTGTTTGTGCCGCTGCGACCATGTGTGCGAGGCTCGGCTTCACTTCATTCCAAGCGCGGGTTTTGAGGCCGCAGTCGGGATTCACCCAGAGATTGCCGCGGGGAATGACCGCTTCGGCTTTGTTCATCAAGTTCACCATTTCATCCTGTGTAGGAATTCGTGGCGAGTGGATATCGTAGACTCCTGGTCCAATTTCGTTAGGGTATTGGAAGTCTACAAAGGCATCGAGTAGTTCCATGTTCGAACGGCTCGTTTCAATCGTAATCACGTCGGCATCCATTGCGGCAATCGATTCGATGATGTCGTTGAACTCCGAGTAGCACATGTGTGTGTGGATTTGAGTATCATCTTTCACCCCGCAGGCACTGAGGCGAAATGCCTTCACCGCCCAGTCGAGGTAATGATCCCACTCGTTACGACGCAAAGGTAAGCCTTCGCGAAAGGCTGGTTCGTCGATTTGAATAGCTGCGATGCCTGCAGCCTCAAGGTCTACAACTTCATCACGGATAGCGAGGGCAATTTGATGGGTGGTCTTTGAACGTGGCTGATCGTCACGAACAAAGCTCCATTGCAAGATTGTCACCGGCCCTGTCAGCATGCCTTTCATCGGGCTGTCGGTAAGTGATTGAGCGTATTCTGACCAGTAAACCGTCATTGGTTTGGGGCGGCTCACATCTCCAAAAATGATAGGAGGTTTAACGTAACGAGTGCCGAAACTCTGAACCCATCCAATACTGGTAAACGCGAATCCTGCGAGATTTTCTCCGAAATATTCAACCATGTCGTTGCGTTCGAATTCGCCGTGAACGGGCATATCAATGCCGATCTCTTCCTGGAAAGCGATGCAGCGAGCAGTTTCCTCTTTGAGAAATTGATCATAGTCCGAATCGCTCAACGCGCCTTTTTTCCACTGAGCACGAGCTGTTCGAACCTCAGGAGTTTGCGGGAAAGATCCAATCGTAGTAGTTGGGAATTCGGGTAATTTGAGTTTTGTTCTTTGCTTTTTCTGACGGAGTGAGAAATCCGAAGAACGTTGGTAGTCATCAGCTTTGACTGCGGAGAGTTGCGATTTGACGACATGATCATGAATGCGTTTGCTCGACTGACGTGATACTGCGGCGGCTTGATTGGAGATAAAAGCTTCTTGACCGCCGGTGCGATCAAGAAGATGACGTAGTTCAACCACTTCAACGAGTTTTTCATCGGCAAAGGCAAGCCAAGACTTCAACTCGTTATCAAGTTTAGACTCGTGAGCGAGAGTCACTGGGGAATGAATGAGTGAGCAACTGGGAGCGATCCATAAGCGTTTGGGTTCAACGGCGTTCTGAAGTTTCTTAAATACAGCTAGCGAAGATTCATAATTATTCTTCCAGATGTTACGCCCTTCAATAATCCCAACGGAGAGAATTTTATCCTTTGGAAAATTTTCCACTACGGCATCAACATCGTTTTTTCCTCTCACGAAGTCAAAATGTAGCGCATCCACTGGCAACCCTAGATAGGCTTTAAGATTGTCTTGTACTCCCCCGAAGTAAGTGGTCGCGAGTAGCTTTGCATTTCCTTTTATTTTGGCTAGACGTCCATAAGCAATCACGAGTGCTTCACGTTGTCGTTCGTCGAGGTCTAGAGAAACAACGGGTTCATCCAACTGAATCCATTCAGCGCCCATGGTCGCAAGTTTACTTATGATCTCCTCATAAACATCGACAAGGTTATCAAGGAGAGTGAACGGGTCGAAGTCAGGATTTTTCGAATCTTGCACTTTGCCGAGAGATAAATAGGTTACTGGGCCAATGAGGACAGGCTTGGCATTGAGTCCTAGAGCCTTTGCTTCTTCAAATTCATCAAAGACTTTCGTCCCGCTCAAAGCAAACTTTGTATTTGTCCGAAATTCAGGAACAATGAAGTGATAGTTGGTATCAAACCACTTGGTCATTTCGCTAGCGAAGGTAGAAACCTTACCTGTTTGGCAATCCTTCTCATCCTCGACTAACGAGGCGCCTCCTTGGGTGCCACGTGCAATTGTGAACATTGTATCGATATCGGTTTGGTCACCTTGCCACTTAAAACGTGGTGGCACATTGCCGAGCAAACAGCTCATGTCTAACATCTGATCGTAGTAGGAAAAGTCGTTGACTGGGATGAGATCAATTCCCGCATCTCGTTGCTTCTTCCAATTCATTTCGCGAAGTGATTTTCCTGTGAGAAGTAGCTCTTCAAGAGGTGATTTACCCTCCCAATAAGCTTCCGTTGCTTTCTTGAGCTCGCGTTTTTCGCCGATGCGAGGATATCCGAGGTTATGCGTCTTTATCGATGGCATGTCTGTATTATCCCTGTTCTTGAAAGTGAACCAACCGAAAGATTTTTGATTTAAACTTGAATCTCATTCAAGTTACATCAGGTTTTCGCATGCTTGAACTTCGCCATTTGGAAACTCTCATTGCTCTTGCCGAAACCGGAAGTCTTGCCGGGGCAGCGAAACGAGTCTCGCTAACCCAGTCAGCTCTTTCCCACCAAATTAAAGCGCTCGAAGGCCATTATAGTAGTCTTCTTTTTGAGAGAAAAACCACTCCGCTACGGTGGACGCCCTCAGGAGAACGTCTTGTCGCACTCGCCTACGATATTGTTCGTCGAATCGCTGATGCCAATCGTGAAGTGGCTCGACTTTTGGAAGGACGGGCTGGGCAACTCCGGATTGCGGTGGAATGCCATTCTTGCTTCGATTGGCTCATGCCGGCAATGGATGTCTTTCGTGAGAATTGGGAAGAAGTTGAAATGGATTTGGTCTCCGGTTTTCATCCTGATCCGATAGAATTGTTAGCAGAGAATCGAGCCGATCTTGTGATAGTGTCTCGGAAGAAACGTCGGACAGGAGTTGAGTTTCACCCCTTGTTTGCCTACTTTATGCCAGCAATACTCAGTCGTAAGCATCCTCTAACAAAGAAAAAACATCTTACGGCCAGCGATTTTTCTAGAGAAACACTCATTACCTACCCGATTCCTGACGAACGTCTCGACCTCATTCGGCAAGTTTTGGAGCCGGCAGGAGTGAGCCCAGAGCGTCGCACCGCTACTCTTACCGAGGCCCTCCTTCAGTTAGTTGCCAGCGGTCGAGGCATCTCCGCGCTACCAGCATGGGCGATTCAACCGTATCTTGACCGCGAGTACGTAATAGGACGGCCTATTACCTCTAAAGGTCTTCGTTGTGAGCTTTACGCTGCGACCACAAAGGCGGGAGCTCAAGCTTCCTATATGATCGAATTTGTGAAGACGATGCAGGACGTCTGCTTTCGGCAACTTAATGGTATTGTCCGGTTATCCTAAAGAAGAGTGCCTTTGACGTACTTTTTAGTGAGTACGAATATGCTCGGTTTTATTTTTTATAAATTATTCGGAAAGACTGATACTCTTGCTTATGAACTAGAATCATTCGTTATTTTCTCCGTCTCTGAAAGATGTGGCGAAGGTCCTAGTAAAGAACTCAAAATGAGAATCACCTATTCAATAAGTTCCCTGATGAAAGCTTTGGCCGTGTTGCCGGTGCTCCTCGCGAGCATGACTTCGGTCGAGGCTCAGCTTCCTCTGATGAAATCTGATAAGATTTGCCTTATTGGTAACGGATTAGCAGATCGTATGCAGCACGATGGCTGGGTGGAGACGGTCATTCAAAGTGAGTTGCCGGAGCATGAGCTGAGCTTTCGTAATCTGTCTCTTTCTGGTGATACGGTAACTTCTCGTCTTCGTAGTGCGGGCTTTATGTCTCGTGAAAAGTATCTGGCCCATTGTGAGGCCGATGTGTTGTTTTTCTTTTTTGGATACAATGAGTCTTTCGCCGGTGAGGAAGGAGTGGCGAGTTTTAAGAAGGATCTTGGTGGTATGATCGAGAAGCTTCGGAAGTCGAAGTTTAATCATGAATCCGCTCCTCGCTTTGTGCTCTTTTCTCCGATTGCGCATGAAGATTTGAAGGATGCTAATCTTCCTGACGGCTCGTTTAATAATGGTAATCTTGCTCTTTATACCAAGGCGATTGCCGAGGTGGCTGAGGCAAAAGGAGTGGCTTTTGTAGATCTCTTCTCTAGCACTCGGGAACTTTACGCGAGCGCTCAAGGGCCTCTTACTCTCAATGGGATTCACTTGCTTCCTGAGGGAAATAAACAATTAGCCGGAATCATCGCGAAAGTTCTTACCGGAAAAACGGTAAGCCTCAACAAGCCGCTTGAGGCGATTCGGCAGGCGGTGCTTGATAAGAATTGGCATTGGCACAATCGCTATCGAGCAACGGATGGGAATGATGTCTGGGGTTCACGAGCTAAACTTGCTTTTGTGGATGGGCAGACCAATGCGGAGGTCCTGCAACATGAACTTGTGATGCTTGATGTGATGACTGCAAATCGCGATTCAGCAATTTGGGCAGCGGCAAATGGGAGGAACTTTACTGTGGATGACTCCAATGTGCCTGTCGCGGTTCCGGTGGTCTCGAATGTTGGGGGAGGAAGTAAGAGTTCGAACGCTAAGAAGGAAGGTTCGGATAAATATCTTGAAGGTGAGGAGGCGATTGAAAAAATGGAAATTCCTGAAGGCTATGAGGTGAATCTTTTTGCTGATGAGAGCACGAGTCCAGGCCTGATTAATCCTGTGCAAATGCAAGTTGATACTAAAGGGCGTTTGTGGGCTGCGTGTTGGAGCACCTACCCGAAGTGGGAGCCTCTTCAAGAGATGACTGATAGCATCCTCATTCTTCCCGATGATGATGACGATGGCAAAGCGGATCGGGTGATTGAGTTTGCGAAGGTACACAATCCTTTGGGTTTTGAATTTTGGAATGGAGGGGTGATTGTGACTTCGCAGCCCGATGTGCTTTTTCTCAAGGATACGGATGGTGACGATGTTGCTGATGTTAGGGTGGTGCTTCTTCAGGGAATTGGTTCAGCTGATACTCACCATTCGGCCAATAATTTAGTTTATGGTCCGGATGGCGCGATCTACTGGCAAAGTGGTGTGTTCTTGAAGAACAGCGTTGAGCATCCTTGGGGCGCGGCGCTCAAAACGAATGCGACAGCGATGTATCGGTTCGATCCTCGAAGCTATACTATTTCGGTGCATGTAGGTAATGGCCCTAATCCTCACGGAATCAGTTTTGATCGCTGGGGTTATCAATTCATTAGCGACGGGACAGGAGGGAAGACTTTCCAAGTTCGTCCTGAGGGCGAAGGCTTTGAAAAGTTTCAGTTTCTAAAGACCCAAGTTCGTCCTGTGACTGCGAATGCAATTATTTCAAGTGCGAATTTTCCTAAGGAAATTCAGCAAGATTTCATCTTAATGAACGTTATCGGATATTTAGGAGTTAAGCGTTATGATGTCCACCGTGATGGTTTTCAGGGTGGAGAGACGAATTATCAACAGGGTGAGCTTTGGGGCGCGCCAACAGATAATTTTCTGAAAAGTTCGGATAAGAATTTCCGTCCGAGTGACGCCGTATTCGGCGCAGATGGAGCGCTTTATATCTCGGATTGGCACAATGTCATCATTGGGCACATGCAGCATAATATTCGCGATCCCAAGCGTGATAAGAAGAAGGGGCGAATCTATCGCATGGTTTATAAAGGGAATCCTTTGCAGGAAAAAGTGGCAATTGATGGATTACCCATTCCCGCGCTTCTCAAGAATCTAGAGCATCCGATCGACGATGTGAGACAGCGTACTCGTGTCGAGTTGAGCGAGCGTGCCACTGAAAAGGTCGTCAGTGCTGTATCTGAGTGGATTAAGGGCTTTGATTCGAAGAGTGAAGAACATGCTCATCATCTTCTAGAAGCGCTTTGGGTGTGTCAGCAGCACAACGTGAGAAACACGGAGTTATTGAAGACCGTGTTGGAGTCTCCGAACCCGCATGCGCGAATCGCGGCTGCAACAGTGCAGCATTTATGGGGGCCAGCTGATCTAACGAAGGGAGTAAAGTTTGCAGTAAAAGAGGAAGAGAAATTAGCCGTCAAGGTGCCAGCGCATCTGAGTGCGGACTACCGTAAGGCTTACGTGTTAGGGGCAGAGGTTTTTCAGAGGGAAGGCCATTGTGCGACTTGTCATCAACTTAACGGGGAAGGATTGGATCCGGCTTATCCTCCACTTGCAGGAAGTGAGTGGTTAGAAGGGAGTGACGAACGTCTAATCAAGCTCACGCTTCATGGTCTTTGGGGGCCGATTACGGTAAAGGGTAAGCATTATGGTCCTGAAGGAGGAGTGCCTCCCATGACTCGGTTTGCGGAGCTTTTAAATGATGAAGAGGTGGCAGCAGTTCTTACTTATGTCCGTAATTCTTGGGGCAATAAGGAGCCTGCGATTCAGGTCGAGACAGTTAGGGTTATTCGCGCAGCAAATAGCGAACGGAGTAGCTTTTGGAAACCAGAAGAATTGCTGAAAGAGCACCCCATGGAGGCGGAGGAATAAAGATTGGGTGAAAAGGGCAAGGCTATATCTCAGCGAAGGCCTGACAAACTGAAATACTATCAAACTTCATCCTTGTAGACGCTAGGAAGAGCATAGATTTGCGAGAAAGCTTGCGGCGGCGGCGCGGGCGCTGCCGTCACTGCCGTTATAGTGGTTGAGAAGTAAGCAGAATGCCCACTCGTTTTCTTTGCGGTCTTTGTAGTAGCCGGCGTAGGCGCGTACTCCTTCCATAGAGCCGCTTTTGGCTCGCACTCGATCTTGGGCGCGGGTGCCTCGCCCGAAGCTGCGGAGGGTTCCGTTGCGTCCGGCTACTGGAAGAGAGTCTCGAAATATTTTGGCGTTAGGAGAGGAACTCATTTCTTTTAGCAGGAGAGCGAGTTGACGAGCGGTGACGAGGTTTTGAGGCGAGAGGCCAGAGCCGTCGTGTAGTTTTTGCCCAGCGAGGTTAATGCCTTTGGCGCTCCAGTGTTGTTGAATTATTTTCTGGGCGTCGGTAGTGGTTCCTTCCGGCGTGAGAGCTTTGAAGAGGCATTCGGCTTGGAGGTTAATGCTTCGTAGATTGGTGGAGGCGATGATTTTCTCTAGAGTGGGGCTTTCGGTGATGTGAAAAGGTTCGAGCTCGTTGAGGTCGGGGGATTCCACTGCAAGCTTGGCGACTTTAAATTCCTTTTCTGTGAGGTAGTCTTGAAAGGCGTGTAGGCACATGAGAGGAGGATCCGGGAGAGCTCCTTTGATAGTGAAGCGTCCGCCAGCGGGAATGGTGCCTCGGAGGGTGACGAGTTTTCTACGTGGTCCGCAGTAGGCGTATCCTTGGTCGCCGCTGCCGCTAGAACCAGTGCGCATGAGATTCTCGAAAGTGACTCCGGGTGGCTTCGGATAGGTGGCGTAAAGAGAGGCTGGAGCGCCAATGCGTCCAGGACTAAAAGTGATGCGGTAACTGTTGTTGTGGAAATTGAGTCCACTGATGCCAGCTCCGTAATAATTTCCGATATCGCCCCAGAGCCATTGGTTGGGGGTGACTTTGGACTCGAAGCGGGAAGGATCGGCGATGAGGGTGCCGGTGATTTCGGTTAGGCCTTGTTGGCGAAGCGCTTGCTCCCAAGCGGAAAATTCGACATTGAGGGAAGAGGAAGCGAGTAGTGGATCGCCGCCTCCTCGGATGATGATGTCGTCACCTTTTT
>CAYUHN010000108.1:0-10736 GCA_964444495.1 uncultured Roseibacillus sp.
CTGCTTTTGACCACGACTACAGAGAAAAATTACTCTCCCTAGCTTGATCGCCCTGCTCTCAAGCCGACTCTTCCAAGCCCCATGAAATCAACGAAAAAGGGCGCTAGCTGTCAGCTTGTGATTTTACCATAGTGAAATGGTTAAGAATAAGGAGAGCCTTTCGACTCACGAGTCAGAGCAATCCCGAGAAGCCAGGGGGCAACTTGGAGGCCGACTGCAGGGAGGTTCTAGGTTGCGAAGCGACAAGCAAAAGAAAATCCCCCGTAGCTGGAGAGATTACAATAAGGAGTGAGGAAGACTTCCCTACATCAGGCGTTCTGTGGATATTTAAAGAAGGCTACGAATTCACCTCGAAGTCTCTCTCATCGAGATGCCTCATGAAGTCCATCTGCTGGTGGAGAATACGAGCAACTTGGATGACATCGTCATGCAACCTAAAAAAGACAATGTGCTTGCCGATGGAGGCTGATTGAGAGCCAGAAACGAGGTCATCTCGCTTTTGCCAACGTTTTGGATCATCCTTAATGCCTTCGAGACGATCAAAAAGAGTATTGAGATAGAGTTCTTCCTGCTCAAGGCCCCAATTTTTTTGAGTATATTGAGAGATACCTTGAAGATCGCGTTGAGCGCTTTTTGAGAATCTTAAAATCATGGTTGCCGAGCGAGTGCTAAAAACTCGGCGCGACTGGTGACATCAGTGAAGTCACCAGCTTCAATCTCTTCAAAGCCATGACTCACAGCCTCTTTCAGAAGAGCCTTCTTTTGGTCATTTGCAACCATGAGACGCAGAGCTTCTCGAATGACTTCGCTTGAGTTGTTGTAAAGGCCTGAATCGACCTTTTCACGAGTGTAATCTTTGAGCTTGGGAGTCAATGAGATGTGCATAGTGGAACTGAGTTAAGTTACGAAGCAGTCTATCCAAGATACAAAGATTGTCAATTTATGGTCACTCCTTATCCCCTCATTACGATTGCGAATAAACTGCGCTCTTATTGCGGATAAACGGCAAAATCATCGCTTATTCCTCAGAATCATCTCTTTTTTGAGGGATATTTTAGGAATTTATCCCTCAAGGATGTGAGATTCGATGGCTACTTGGTGGCCGGAAGAGACAGCCTTCCCATGAGAGACTCCCGTTGTCGGCTTGCGCGAACGGCGGGATAAGGATTTCACAGATCATGCTTCTCGGCCATCCAGTCAAAAAACGGCTCTCTTTGAGTTCATTCGATTTTTTGGAGGGTGATATCCGGGCTGAGACAATGTGGACACTACTTTATCTTTCTCAACTCGATCGCCAGTCGTGATTGGATGTCAGCCGTCCTCGTAAGAAGACTGTTTACTTTTTCTCGGATAAAATTCTTCTGAAGGTCAGACTAATTCGAGGACTATCAACTGCTGCCTTCTTCACTGCATGCTTCCAATGCCGTTGAGTGTCTTGAGTCATGTAAAACAGAGAACCATGTGGAAGCAAATAGGTATGCTTCAAATCTAGATTCTCAATATGTCTGAACGTAAGTTCTCTTTCTGCGCCTAAAGACACAATAGCAATACCCGTGCCGTTCTCTAAATTTGAAATAGTATCTGAGTGAAAACCCATTGTAGATTTCCCATCATTATAATAATTTAGTAAGCAATTCGTCGGCTTGAATTTAAGTCGTTTCCCAATGGCCTCACAAAGCGGATTGAGTAATTCATGCATTGGCTTGATTTCGTAATCCACCCCCGACTCGTCGTAAGTTTCTCCATAGCAGGCCGTCATTCTCGCCTTGATACTCTTATCCCATTCAACTTCAGTCTCAAGACTTTGAAACAGCACCGTGGCATCGTTGCTTTCGAGAAACGAATCGTCGAGCGAGTAATCAGGAACTTGCGAAATCACAGTCATTTTTGAAGAACGTTAGGGTACATACACACGGCGAACAAGAAAAATGCCTTCACTCAGCCAATATCTGAGCCTCTAGAGCTTCGAATTTTTCTTAGAAAAAAAACTTAACAAGCGTCTCTAAAATCCACCTAAATTCCGGTGCAAGCGTATCACCTCATCCTCTGCTAACGCTCGGTCCCAGACCGAAACCTCATCCACCACTCCCTTCATAAATCTGCTGTTCTCATTTCGATACGTTCCGATTAGTAAGTGATGAAATCGACTCACCGGCCCATAAAATTCTTTCTCTAAGATCAGGTTCCCATTCACATACATTTTACTCGCTCCCGATTGCTCATCGTAGCTCATCACCGTGTGGATCCACACTTCTTTGAACTCTTCGTGCCTAGCCGGACGGCTCCCAACCCAGACAATACCATTCGCCTGCACCCCATGAAATTGCACCATCGTCTGACCTAAGGTCGATTGATCGGTTCTCACCCCCGCAGATAGAGCGCTTTGGCGACTGCTTTTCCGTATGGGCCAGTTTGTTCGAGACAAGCTGCGAGTTGCGCGAAGTCGGCGAGGGGTTGAAGCCATGCGAGCAGATTTTGAATACCGGAATCACTGTTCTCGAATCTTTGGGAACGGGTTTCAGTTGGAGTTATGAGGTGGCAGTAGAGGTCATTTTTTCCGACATCAATGCCGAGAAAGAAGACTGGTGTGGTGGTAGTGATTGAAGTAGTTTTCATCCTGTTATCGGTTTCCTTAGGGAGATTTAAAACAACTCATGACGGACAGTCTCAGTCTCATCAAAACAGATTCAAAGTGATCTAAGATGCTGCTCGGACTTGAAGGTCAGGAGTGCCACGTGATGCCTTATCTTGTTCACAGATTCTTGAGATCTTGTCGTGCCATCAGATTGCATCACGTGGCTGTTTTATTTCCTGTTAGGAAAACTTGTTATAGCTGTTCGGTAGCGATAAATCCATCTTATGAGACGTGCCACCCAAATCCGACCGCGCTGGTGGGTAACTGTTTGACAGACAGGGGGAACGTGATAGAAGTAGTGAAAGTGCGCTGAGGCGGTCGGATTTGGTGCACTGAAACGTTCTGTGAAGAAATCTCACACACCAACATGAACACTGATTCGATTGTGGACGCAGCGACCCAAGCGGGTTTAGGCGCGTATTCCGAATTCATTCGTCAGGCGACCAAAGAGACCGTTGATGTTCGCATTGTTTCTGGTACCGCCGGGCTGCTTGAGAGCAGATTCGGTGGTGCGCCAGCTCTGCCGCCAGGGTTCGAGTGGCCTAAGCACGATCTAGGGCGCTACCAATTTCTTGGCCAGATCAACTTCTCTGAGATTGAATCTGCTCCACCCCCGTTGCCCTCATCCGGACTATTGAGCCTATTCTTCGCTACTGATCCCGATGGCGAGATTTTCTGGGGAGATCCCGGATACGTTCTGGGATACTATTTCCATGATGTGGCAGATCTCGTGCCTCAGGCTTCGCCCGAGGAGCCTGATCCTCACGTTTGCAAGATCGCATTGGAGTCATCCGTAGGGCTTCCTAGCTCTCCCGACTTGAAGCTGGAGTATCCATTTTCAGGTGAGGATGAAGATCGGTTCTTCTACGAGCTTCCCGAGAAGATCAATGCGCCTACTGACTACCTACTGGGGTATCCATCCTTCAGCACATTAGCCTACGACCCAACTCCGGAGGGTGATTGGATCTCGTTGATCACACTGCGCTCCCATGAGCAACTGGATTGGTGTTGGCACGATGGCGACAAGCTAATGGTCTTCATCGAGAGGCAGAAGCTTGAAGGCCGAGATTTTTCCAATCTAAACTGTGACGCAGGCTAGCACGGAAGACTAACCAACACAGAACAAGTCGTCGCAGATCAACGCACTGCCCGCCGCGAGTAGAAATTCCAATGAACACTCAAACCTTAACCCTGAATACGGAGCGCGCTCTCGGCAGTGCGTGACTGGACTCAAACGTTCGACTGAAAATTACTAAAATGAGTGGACAACCTTTAAGTTGGAATCTCACGTTCTCGGTTCTGCGGCAGTGTGACATTTACCGTGATGGAGGCTCGTGGGAGGCTGTTTTTACAGATTCAAAGAACCGAATACGGCAAAGGGGTACTGAGTATTGAGTACCTCTTCCGAACAGTTAGTGGAGATAGAAAAAATCAAGGAATCAGCCGACGAGAAATACGACTGATCAAGTCGAGGACACGAATAGACTTCTTCGATCTGTTCAAATTTTATTGGAAACAATCAAATTTGCGAACCACTCTGCGTAACCTGCGTAACCTGCGTCTACAAATAATGCAGGGAGTCATCCTCTAGGGAGTGTTCAGCAAATTTTTAAAAAAAATTCGCTCTCAAAAATCGATTTCGATGAGAAACGAGGAAAGTAGGGCCGGAGGGGCTCGAACCCTCGACAAAGGGATTATGAGTCCCCTGCTCTAACCAACTGAGCTACAGCCCCAAATTGTTCTGCGAACTGGGCTTTGATGCTCGTAAATTGAACCAATGACAAGACCGCATTTAGAAAATAAGCCTTAAAGTGTAAAAAAAAATCAAGAATTCCCGGCACCATCATCTTTGATGGTACCGTTATGGGAATAACTTTGATACATCTACCGTTGACGCTGTCGTCAACCGAAGTAGCCCTGGGGATTTTTAGAAGAAAATTAAGCAGCGATGTCGTAGTGCTTCGCGATTTCTCGGAAGATTCGATCACGACGCTCACGAGCTTTTTCAACTTCGCGGGTTTTAAGTGAAAAGCGGAGACGCTCGGCAGTGGCATCAGGCTTGTGAACTGTTAGATGGCACCACCAGATTCCTCTGTTATTCCAAAGGTGGTGGTTCGGGTTGTCTTCGTTAACTCGGACAGCTAGGACGGTTTTACGTTTCATAAGGCAAGGTAATTGGAGACTAGCGCAATGCGCTCAGACAACGTAAAATAACCTTAAATTTTAAATAAATTATAAAAAAATTTGTCATTATGCATTCTCCAGCGCTTTGGCCAGTGCTCCAAGGAGAAGTTCAGGGTCTTCGACTCCTGCCGAAAGTCGAATCAAATTTGCTGATACCCCACATCCTTCTGCCCATTCAATCTCGTCGTAATGAGCTAGAAGCGTGTATGGACAGGCTAGAGAAAACTCCGTTCCCAGACTGGGGCCCTTATTCCAAGCCAGAGCGTCGTAGACCTTACTGGCTCGCTTCTCGTTCCGTAGTCGGAAGCTAACAAGACCTCCGTATCCCCCTTCCTTAGTGCGAACGAGGTCGTAATTTTCTTTCGAGACAAGCTTAGGATACCAAACCTTTGCCACTGCAGGATGCTCTTCCAAATATTCGGCCAGCATCTCGCCGTTACGATTCACTTGGCTCATTCGCTCAAAAAAGCCCTCAGCGTTCGAACGCAAAATTCTCGAATCCGCAGGGTAAACCCGACTCATTGTGGGGTTGCTTTCAAGCAACCCGGCATAAATCCCGGCAAAATGCGGAGAGTCGGGATTGATTCGCAAGGCCCCTCCCATGACATTTCCTTTTCCTGAAATCCACTTCGTTAAACTGGTTGAAACAACATCAGCATACGGCATGACATCTACGTTCAAATGCGTACAAACCGTATCATCGATAAACAAAGGAACTCTGCCGGCTCGAGCTGCATCGGAAACCTGCTCGAGATTAACCGAATAGAGAAGCGGATTACTTGGAAGCTCGCAAAAAGCTGCTGCAAACTCCCCTTTCCGAAGGCGATCTAATGCCTCTTCCAAATTCTCCCCTCGGCACTCGGGCAAGAAAACCACTCCGGAACCAAAGCTTTCCTGAACCTTTAAAGTATCTACATACGGGAAATCTAATTGTAATGTCTTTCGCCCCGAAAACATCCGCGTAATCACCTGATGGAGGGAAAAGAGAGCTGCCATCCCAGTCTCATAGAGAAACAAATGCTCCGAATCGCACGCAAAGAGCTCCGCTAGAAATGAATGTAATGAACCAAGCTCTCCCGCCTCACGATGTTCGAGAATATCTTCCGCTGCCCGACTGGAAAGGATCTCGCCAGAAAAACGCCAATAGCTCATTACTGTCTCAAGCGCATCCTCAGGAAATGCCAAGGCCTGTAATCCCTCGAAACTTGCAATGCGAGAAGCCGAACCAAGATTTTTTTCAACAAAACGCTGAACTCTTTGGGCGACCTCACGGCTTGGAAAAACCACCACTCGCTCACCAGGGTGACCAATAAGGCGTTCCGCCTCTTCGTTGAGAGCCTTAACCGAAGGGTATGTGAAAAAGCGAGGGTACCCCGAACGGAGCTTTCTGAGCACCTTGTCGCGAGCTTCTTCATATCCGACCACACTATCCCAGGTCGGTAGACAAACCGAACATGCATGTGGGGAATCTGGAAGCGGTAAACCGAGATCCTTGCTCTCCCAAGCAGGCTCGACTTTTAGATCTCTCAAGGGCGTTATCTCGCGGCTTTTTTACGAAAAGAGCAAGACTCTTTCTACCTCACGAGCGAGACTTTGGAGTCAAACCTGTAGCGAAAGAGACCGTCTCAGCAGTCTGAATCGGCTCTTTAAGCAAACATTTAACAAAAATCAGCCTAATCGAGGTCGGAAATTTGAACGATCAAATCCTTTTGAGCCACGTTGATCCCCCAAAATGTGTAACTGTCTCCATCCTCATCGATGCAACGAACATCGAAAATTGGCGAACTGTAACCCGTAAGATCGAGCCGAAAGGTGTCGCCATTGTCAAGGTAACTGCTCCCGAGAACATCTTCCTCCCAGCTTGAAGAACTCTCAGGGCTGACCTGAATCACCGCGATTTGGTATCCTGTCCGATTCGTGACCTTGATGTAATAATCTTGAGGTGATGAAGCACTTGAGCCTCCACCGTCCCCACCGCATGAGAAGCAAAGAAAGCTAATAGCCAAAAGGAACAGAATATTTATGGGATTCTTCATGTCGTTGTATGTATGTTAAGAGGAAAATGTGAAAAGCAAATCATTGGTGCTCAGAAAGTCCTCATTGCAAGCTGTATGCGGGACTGAAATACCGTAAATTCTCAGTGAAACCTATCAAAAATTAGGAGGAAAACGGAAATCCCCCTCAATCTAAAATCAATATCTCAATGACCTCTCGACACGCTCCAGAGTAAAGGTCAACCTCCTTGGGACTCATGGCTGAAGTTCTCGATAAACGCTTTATGGATTTTGTCCTTTTTCAGGCTCAAAATGCTGGGTTGTTCCTTGGAAAAATTCCCAATCCCGCAACTGGGGAAACTACAATTAATATACGAGCTGCTCAGAGTGTCCTCGATTCTCTGGAGATGCTTCAAATAAAGACAAAGGGGAATCTAATCGAAGAAGAAAAGGCCTTTCTCGACAAAGCCGTGTCCAATATTGAAACGCTCCTAGAAAAAGCTGAAAGTGAGGGGTCAAAAAACAATCACGCAGACTAGTCATTCTTATATGAACCATTCCTTCAACGTCCAAAACGTGACCCTTGGTGGCTCCGATCTTTTCTTTGTTCTTGGTCCCTGTGGACTCGAAAACGAAGACTTTGCCTGGCAAATGGCTCGCAGCATCAAAGACATCGCTGATCGACTAGGTATCTCTTTTTTCTTTAAGGCCTCCTACGACAAAGCAAACCGAACTTCCGCCTCCTCTTTTCGCGGGCCGGGTGTTGCCGAAGGCTGCCGGATTCTTTCCGAAATTGGGAAAGGACTTTCCATTCCTGTGACAACAGACATTCACAGCCCGGAAGATGCCGCTATCGCTGGTGAATTCATCGATTTCCTGCAGATTCCTGCCTTCCTGTGTCGTCAGACTGATCTTCTCGAAGCGGCTGCCAAAACAGGCCGTGCGATCAATGTTAAAAAAGGCCAATTTCTCGCTCCATGGGATTGTAAAAATATCGTAGCCAAGATGCGCTCTTTTGGTTGTGAGAACTTTTGCCTAACCGAAAGAGGAACAACCTTCGGCTATAACAACCTTGTAGCCGACATGCGTAGTCTCTACTGGATGCGCCAAGAGGGAGTTCCTGTTATCTTCGACGCAACCCACTCCGTGCAACGGCCCGGTGGCGATGGCCAAACAACAGGCGGGGATGGCGAGCTTGCTCCGGTTCTCGCAAGAGCCGCGGTTGCCACCGGAGTAGATGGAATCTTCATGGAAACTCATTCCAATCCAGCAGAAGCTCTCTCGGACGGCCCAAATCAAGTCCCTCTCTCAGATTTAGAAGAAGTCCTCAGCACCCTCCTGCGAGTGCACGAAGCGATTTCTCAATCAGCCTAACCTCTCACTTTCCAGTGAAATCAACTCTCATCAGTTTTATTCTAGGAATAACTTCCCTAACTGCGGAAGAGCTAAGCCCTACTCTGCAGGTTCTTCCCCTTAATAGCAGACTTCGCCAAGTCATTATTCCTCGCTACGATTCATCTCGTCAACGGGTGGCCTATCTGTCTTCCGACCTAATGGAAGTCTTAGCGGATGGAGAAGAAACGGCTAACGGCCAACAACCCATCATGGTTGATTGCACCGACCTTAGCCTACAGATGAAGACCAGTTTACACGGTAATATAGCAGTTGGTATGGAGCGAGCTCGCTATCGCATGGTTCCGGGCATCCTATCCGTCTCTGAAAAAATCACCGCTACTAGCCCCACTTTCCAGCTCCAAGGCGACGGAGCAATTTTTCATCTAGATACCAGGCGCGGCTTCCTCTTTGGCCCTATACACTGTGGCTTCGTATCCGATAAACTCCATTCACTTTCAAGCCTCTCTTCCATGAATATCTCACCCATTTTTCCTCTTATTCCTCTTCTCGTTTCAACACAGGAACTTTCCTACTCACAAGAAACCAGACCAACTACTAGCAAGGCAGAACTCGCTCGAGTCGAGACCCTCGCCCGCTCTTCCAAGCCATCCATTGAAAAACTGAACCGAGCCGTTGAAGAGCAAGAAACTGATAACAAATCTCTCTCAAAGAAAGCGGATATGGCTTTGAGTGATTTCCAAGACACCGTTGACTCCGAATCGCTCACTCGCTTGATCGTCGCTACACAAGAGGAGAAACAAGAAGAACCGGAAACTCCTGCCCCTCTCAAAAACCCAGATATTACCATCACATGCGATGGGGGATGTTTCTTTGATGGCAACCAAAACCTTCTCGTCCTCCTCCGCAATGTCGTGGTCAACGAACGACGCTTCACGCTCACTGCGCGAAACGAACTCAAAGTTTTCTTTTTAAGCGAAGAGCCCAAAGAGGACAAAGATGAAGACGACCTCTCTTCCCTCAACATAACGGATATTGACCGTCTCGCCGCTACTGGAGGAGTCAACTTTAGCGGGATTGATAAAGACGGCAACCCAGTGGAGGCCACCGCCGAGACAGCGACCTACGAAGATCAAACCAAAACGCTCTTCCTTAAAGGTGGAAAACCTACTTTCTGGATCAAAAAAGGTAAGGCTCAGTTTCAGCTACAAGCGGCAAATGAAAGCGCTCATGTGAAGATTGAAATGGGTCCCGATGGCTTAACCGCTGTCACCTCCGAAGATGGCTGGAAAATAGGAGGGAAAGACATCCAACGTTAATGACTTCCTCTTCTCGTCTCGTGAGCACCAAACCTATCCTTTCCGCCAAAGGCCTACGTAAATGCTACGGAAAACGACCCGTCGTTCAAAACGTTGATTTCGAAGTCGGAGCCGGCGAAATCGTCGGGCTTTTGGGGCCGAATGGAGCTGGCAAAACGACGACATTTTACATGATCGCAGGCTTGGTTCCCCCAGACTCAGGCTCGGTCGTACTTTCAGGTCGCGATATTTCACGACAACCCATACACCGGCGAGCACGTCTTGGCCTTGGCTATCTTCCTCAAGAGGAATCCATCTTCCGAAAGCTAACAGTTGAAGAAAATTTACTCGGAGTACTCGAAGCTCAAAAAGGAATGAGTAAATCACGTCGCAAAGAACGCGCCAATGAACTTCTGGAGCGCTTCAACATTACTCACATCCGCAAATCCCTCGCCATCACCCTTTCCGGCGGCGAGAAACGACGTCTCACTATCGCGCGCGCCCTTTGCACTAATCCCACAATTCTTCTCCTAGACGAACCTTTTGCGGGAGTGGACCCACGAGCAGTAGACGATATTCAAAGCATCATTCTACAGCTACGCAAAGAAGACAATCTCGCACTGCTCATTACCGACCACAACGTGCGTGAAACTTTGCATATAACTGACCGAACCTACCTTCTCGTAGAAGGCCAAGTGATTCTTGAAGGCTCAGCAGAGACAATTGCTAACGATTCCCAAGCGAGGCAACACTACTTAGGCGAACATTTTTCGCTTTAACAGGCACAAAAAAATACCCGTGCCGCTACAAACGACACGGGATATTGAAAAAATTGTAATTGCCAAATCAGGCTTTACGATGGCGACGCCCAACTAATCCAAAAGAACCAAGCATCAAGAGAAGAGCAGCAGAAGGCTCTGGAACAAAAGTATGTGTCTGGAAATCAAAATCACCACCTGGGTCTGTGAACTCACCACCTCCAACAGTATTGGTATTGATTGAGCCAATTACCGCGGTATCAGCCTCTTGTAAAACCCATGAAAGAGGGATTCCTGCTTGCTGACCATCAGAGCCAGCTGGGAATGTCCAAGCATCCACCGGATCTTCATTTGTGTAGAGTAACCACTCCGCACCAGGAACGGGCTGATCGGAATCACGAATAAAAACATAGGCTTGCTGCCCAATAGCGAAAGTATTCGCACTAACCTGCGCATCCCCTGAAGAAGATGTTTGGTCAGCAAGTAAAAAATCAGTCCCTGCAAATCTTGGCGC
>CAYUHN010000109.1:0-10577 GCA_964444495.1 uncultured Roseibacillus sp.
CAAAGAAAATTCTGTCTCCTATTTTGATAGGTCAGAAAAATTCGAAGTTCATTAGACGCACAAAAAAACGCCTCCCCGTGATGGGAAGGCGTTTGTAGAAAAAATATTTCCAACTAAAGAGCTAGCTTTATGCGTCGTCGTCGCTTGGGCTCCACTCTTCAGGCTCGTTACCTCCAGAGGCAGCCAAGTTAAAGGCCTGTTCGAGTCCAACGAGGTCTCCCGCAGGGCGAAGAGTCTCGAAGCTCTGACTTTCCTTCTCGAGCTGGTCTTCGGTGTAGGAAACAGCCTTGATAGAAAGGCCTACGCGACGCTCAATCTTATCAACTTTGATAACACGAGCTTCTACGTCGTCTCCAACCTTAATGACGTCTTTGACGCGCTCCACATGCTCCTCGCTCAATTGTGAGATGTGAATCAGACCATCGATGTCACCGTCAAGACTGACGAAGGCACCAAAGCTGGCAATCTTCGCGACAGTTCCTTTAACAACGTCACCAACCTTAAACTTGGTTTCGATTTCGCTCCATGGATCAGAGTCAAGCTGCTTGACGCCCATAGACACACGCTGGGTCTCCTTGTCGATGCTGAGAACCACTGCTTCCACTTCGTCGCCCTTCTTGAGGATTTCGGATGGGTGGTTGATCTTGCGGGTCCAAGAAAGGTCGGACACGTGAATCATACCATCGATTCCTTCTTCCAGTCCCATAAAGGCACCGTAAGCAGTAAGGTTGCGAATCTCGCCTTTGACTTGCTTGCCAATTGGGTAACGGGCTTCGATCTCGTCCCATGGATTCGGCTCGAGCTGGCGAACACCGAGAGAAATCTTCTGCTCGTCTTCGCTGATTCCAAGAACAACCGCCTTGAGCTCTTGGTCGAGCTCGAGAACGTCGCTTGGACGTGTGATGCGCTTGACCCAAGAGAGTTCGGAAACGTGCACGAGGCCTTCCACTCCACGCTCGAGTTCGACGAAAGCACCGTATGGGAGAAGTTTGGTAACTTTTCCGGAAACTTCGCTTCCGATTGGGAACTTGGCCTGAATGTCTGCCCAAGGGTTGTCGCTCATCTGCTTGAGTCCAAGAGAGACACGCTCTTTTTCGCGGTCCACTTCAAGGATCTGCACGTCGACTTCCTGACCGATACGCAAGAGCTCGGAAGGATGCGCGATGCGTCCCCAGCTCATATCGGTGATGTGAAGAAGTCCGTCCATACCTTCAAGGTCAACAAAGGCGCCAAAGTCGGTGAGGTTCTTGACCTGACCAGTAACTTTGTCGCCCACTGCCACGGTCTGAAGGAACTTCTGACGACGCTCAGAGCGTTCAGCTTCGATGACTTCACGACGACTGAGAACGATGTTCTTCCGGTCGTCGTTGACTTTAACGATTTTGAATTCGTAGATATTTCCAACGTATTCAGAGAGATCTTTCGGAGGAATGATATCCACTTGAGAACCAGGCAAGAAAGCTTCCACACCAACGTTGACCATAAGGCCCCCTTTAACTGCGGCTTTCACTTTACCGCGAACAAGACCACCATCTTCGTAAACGGCAACAATCTTGTCCCAGTTCTGCTTGTGAGCAGCCTTCTCTTTAGAGAGAACGATCATTCCTTCGTCGTCCTCTAGTTTTTCGAGGAGAATCTCGACTTCATCGCCGACCTCAATTTCCTCGTCTTCAAATTCTTGAACGGGAATCACTCCCTCGGATTTGTATCCGATATCGACGATCACCACCTGTGGGCGAATGTCGAGAATAGTTCCGTTTACAATCGAGCCTTCGCGAAATTCACGAAACTCCTGATCAATCAATGCCGCCAACTCAGTGTTCGCGACTTCTGCGGTATCCGCACTCATATTATTTGTTTAGGTTTGTTCCTAGGTTAACTTTCCATCCTGCAGTGCCCCAGCCGTTTCGACCTACCGGGGCGCCAACCGGTCGAAACTCCAGATGTAAAACCGCCGCACTGAGAGCACGCTCGTAGGGAGTCGAACCCCAAACCTCCTGATCCGTAGTCAGGCGCTCTATCCAATTGAGCTACGAGCGCATTCTCAATGCGGCGGAGGCGGAAAATAGTGAACCCGCTCCAGATGTCAAGCTCTCGGGAAAATTTTCCCACGAAAATTTGCCATCCCCTCAAATAAGGGCTTTGGGCGCGTTACTGGCTGTCGCTAGTTGCTTTGATATCGTTCAAAGCAGCGATAAAATCTCCAAGAATTTCGCTAGGGACCATAATCGTATCCCTATTACCGCCTACGTCCTCCGTAATTTTAACAACACGTCCTCTTGAATTTTCCTTTAGGTCTAGGAAAAAAATTTTCCGGTCCGACAAAATCTTCTCAGTATGCAACAAATCGCTATCCACTCCGCTATTCTTTGGTTGAGGAATAGGATGGCGCGCAAGCTCCAGAGGTCAAGAAAGGAGTTAAAACCAACCACGTAAACTTAGCGACAGCCCTTATTTAGGCTTGGGCCTTGTTCCAAATAGTGCGGAACCAACCCTCACAAAGGTCGCGCCCTCTTCAATCGCGACTTCAAAATCATGACTCATTCCCATACTGAGCTCCTTAAGAGGAAGATTAACTCGAGAAGAAAGCTTATCTCTCAATTCTCGGAGAGCTGAGAAATAGGGCCTTCCTTCCTCGGGTTGACTCACAGGAGGCGGAATTGTCATAAGTCCACTCAAATGAAGAGAAGAACAAGCAGCCAAGTCCTCAATTGAGGCCACTAACTCATCTTCATCAAATCCGCTTTTACTGTCTTCGCCACCCAGCCGAACTTGCAGCAAAATTTTTTGAGTCAACGACTCTTCCTCAGCAACCCGATTAAGGGCTTCTGCGATTTTTAAGGAATCAACCGAATGGATGCACTCGAACTTCCCGATAACTTTACGGACCTTATTACGTTGCAAAGGACCAATAAGGTGCCAGCGCAGAGGTTCTACATCAGGAGTAGCGGTGAGAACCTCCATTTTAGCAAGCGCTTCCTGGACTCGGTTTTCACCAAAATCAACTTGTTCATACCGAGCAGCCTCAACCACTGCATCAGCAGGAAAAGTTTTGCTAACCGCAAGAAGACTAACCTCTCGAGCTTCTCGGCCGACACGAGCCACAGCATCGGCGACTCTTTCCCTGACGGCGATGAAACGTTCTTCCAACGAGCCGTTCACATCGGTGAGTTCTTCTCAGGAAATCATGAACACATCACTCGACTACTCCAGCTAGCTCAGCTGAAGCAGTCAACTCAATCAAATCGTTCAAGATAGAGAGGCTTTCACGCTTCACCGGATCAATTCCACTTGGCCACTGTGGGGTATCATCAAGATCCGCCACCTCATCCTTAGCGCGACGCATGTTAGCTTCTGCATCTCGTTGGAGATTTACTTCGGTCAAAGCCTCATTCTCCAAATCACCGAGTGTAAGGCGATAAAAAGTCATTTTCTCCATGTCTTCCTTCTCCATCTCAGCAAAGCGTTTCCGCCTCTCCCCATTACGAACTTCACGTCGCTCTTCGGACTCAGACAATTCTTTTTCTCTCTTCTCGCGATTCAAGCTTACCTTATTTTCCTCAATGCGCTTCTTAGTTCTGGCAATATCTTCACGCACATACTTGAAATCCTGAGAAGAACCTAGGCGCTTATTGCTTCGCTCAGTCAAAGCGTCGATAAATAGGCTTTCTCGATCTCCTGGTTTGAAGCCACGAGCTGCCTCCTCCATATCATGAGCCAAAGCATGATCCTGGAAGCGCTCTCCAATTTCCAAGGCATCAGTCAATGAAGGGAGAATGATATCAGGCACAACTCCTTCTAGTTGAGTAGAACTACCGGTAACTCGATAAAATTTCTGAACCGTAACTTTCAGCGTTCCAGCTCGGTCTCTGTTCTGGAAGAACCTCATATTTTGCCTTATCCCTATCGGTTGCTGCACCGTGCCTTTTCCATATGTGGAGGACTCTCCAACGATTACGGCACGGTTATAGTCCTGCAGCGCTCCAGCGAGAATCTCACTAGCAGAAGCACTAGTCTTATCTGTCACAACTACAAGAGGTCCCTCAAAGAGAGGATTACGAGCACTCGATTCTTTTGGATCAACGGCTCCCCATCCCTGCTTCACCTGCACGACAGGCCCTCGTCCAACAAAGAGACCAGTCATCAATCTGACCTCCTCAAGAGCTCCTCCACCATTGCCTCGTAAATCAATCGCAATACCATCAACCCCTTCTTTCTTCAGGCGGGCTACCAGACGCTGAACATCATGGTAAACACTTGGATTACCTGTTTCAAAATTCAGGTAAAAGCTCGGTAAAGTGATCCATCCTACAGTTTTAACTGTTCCATCGGGCTGCTGAGAGCGAATCAACTCTGCAGAAGCAGCTTCGTCCTTGAGCTCAACTCGATCGCGTTCAATCACAATTTCCCGCACTTCGCCGGGCGCGCCATCAGCAGGCTCGACCTTAAGCTTAACCTTAGAACTCTGTTCTCCTCGAATGAGGTCTACCACATGATCAATTTTCATGTAGAGGGTATCAACGAGCTCGCCATTGTTATTTGGGTCAACCGCAACAATACGATCATTTAGCTGAAGCTCTCCCTGTTTATCTGCAGGACCGTTAACCACGATACCAATAATCTTCGTTGTCCCGTCGTCTTCTCTCTGTAAAAGAGCCCCGATTCCGATTAACTGGTTGCGGAGACTTGCCTCGAAACGCTCCATCTGCCGCACACTCATGTAATCGGTATGAGGATCATGAGCTCTAGCAACTGCACTCAAAAAGTAAGCAGCAATATCTTCAAGGTCTGCACCCTGAATATCTTTTAGAAACCGCTCATAACGTGTGATTACCTTCTTCCTTGGAGAATCCTCATCAGCTAGCGGATCCTCTTTTCCCTGCTGTTCCGCGATCTTACGAATAGTCTCGCGGCGCATTTCTTCGCTTAGAACTTCTTCCGAAATTTGAAGAGCCCAAAGCTTTTCCGCATCAGCAGAATCCTTAGGCCAATCGGCTTCCCGACGAGAACGCATCACAGTCCGGTCGCTCTCAAAATCAAACTCAGCACCTTCAGCATATTTTTGAGCATATCGAATCCTCTCCTGGGCTCGTTCAACAAAACGCTCATAAATCTGCTTTGCAGGCTCCATCGCGCGCTCGCTTTCAATCAACCGATCAATGCTATCTCCTCCAACAGCTCCAAATTTTTTCCGGAAGCCATTGATGTCCGCTTGCGTAAAATAAAGCCTCGCGGGGTCGAGATCTCGGAAATAGTCCTCCAAGATTCGATCTCCCATAGCGGCATCAAACTTGACACTCGCGAAATGCTTGTTTTTAAGCATTCCTGTCATCACTTTACCAACATCATTGAAGTCGGTCTCGCCCTCAGCGCGCCAAGAAGCGCAACTCACGAAAAGGAGGGACGCACAAAGCAAACTCGAAAATTTCATCACTTCCAAAAAAACTACAGCCATCTTCAACTGAGTCGGAAGATACTCTCCGATAGTAAATAGACCTTGTCGAATCAATTTAACTGAGGAACGGCTTCTAATTCACTATTTGTCTGTTGAATCCGCTGTTGGTTCAACCAACGAAGATAATCTTGCCTCTTCAAATCAGCCTGCTTTTGCAGATCGACGACTCCTGTAGCATTATCAACAGCCTCTCTCGCCATCAGAAGCAGCTTAACCTCCTTATTTTCACCTCTGCGGGTAAATTTCACCAAAATTTCCTCTTCCGGAACAATATTTGAAATCACCTCCTTCAATAAGTCCGCCGGAGATGGGGCATCTACAAGGGATTGCCCGGCGACTTCGTGTATGACATCCCCCACTTGCAGACCTGCCTTATCCGCAGGAGTCCCCTCTATCACACCCATTACCAAAACCCCCTTTGGTAATTCGATAGGCGCCTGAGGAAGCTTCTGGCGAAACTGCACTGGAGGTAGATTTCGCATCGAAATCCCTATGAAACCCTGGCCACGACGAGGAAACGACTTGGTCGGAATCTTTTGCTCCGCCTCACAAAGTAACTCTCTAAGAATAAAGACCTCTTCGGGATCTGTGGTTTCACAAAAAGTGCTCAGAAGCTGATCAAAACGTTTCGTTTCCTTTTTCCCATCCTCTTCAGCTAGCCAGCCTAAAACCTTTTCCTCTGCAGCTTTCCGCGTTTTAAAATCTTCAGACAGCAAATCGACGCGAAAGGGTATCTCTTGCCCCTCTAGACATACACACGAGCAAAAGATAAGAACAGGCCAAAGTCTCATTTCAAAAAGGAAAGTAAGCCTATTCGGCTTCGCTCTCAAGGTAAGAAGACTATTTTCAGGAATCGAGCAAATCTGGCCACACTCCGACCTCGCACCCCCAAGTCTTGTTCTATGGAGAAAGCCCCTGATTGGTATTCGCGTAACCATTGGAATAATATCATTTGTCTAGTAATTTAACCTCTCCTTCCGGCGACTTTGAAAAAGCATGGAGCGTTCGCCCATTTTTGTCGACATGACGAACAATAAATCGCTGGCGAGTAACTTCGAGATGAGTAAAGCCGAGAACTCCTTCGACGAAGGGACCACGCTCGCTCGGCCCCTTGGGCTCTCTAATAGGAGCACCACCACCACCGGAAATAACGAAAGAAGTGGGATGATCATCAAATTCAAGATGCTGAAGGTCATGCTCGTGACCACAAAAATAGAAGTGAACTTTATGTTCCCGGAATAACTCATCCCACTCTGCGACAATTTCGGGAAAGTCTCCGTAATGCCCGCAACTATACAGAGGATGATGGCCATTAATCGCCAGCCAAGGAGATTTACGAGGCTTGTTAAGCTCGCTCTTAAGCCATGCAAGCTGCTCCTTTCTCTCTTCTAGAGTAAGCTGGCTTCTCCTGTTAGAAAAATTCGAATCCAAACATAAAACAGTGAGTAGCGGGTTATCCTCAGGCCCTAAATCAAGCCGATACCACTGCGCGGGCATGCGCCAGCGAGTCTTAGGCTTATGCTTAGCGTAATTAATCTGCGCCTTCACTTTCGCACGTTCCGGCTCATCATCGTATTCATGATTTCCTAAAATAGCGTAGCACGGCCCCGGAAAGGATTCGGAGGGATAGATTTCAGAAAACTGTGTTTTCCAGCGCGAGCATTGGACTCCTCCTGGCATTTTCCCATAGAAATTATCCCCTAGAAAAAACATCGCTTCCGGTTGAATTTGATTTTTCTCGAGGTAATCAACCATTCCTTTGGCTACTGCTTTCTGCCGCCTTAGATCATTGGCCTTTCCCCAATCGCCGATCATCGTGAAGTGACTCGCACCGGCGGATACTTGACTCGAAGCAGCCATGAGCGGAAGCCCACTCAACATGGCAGCACTAAACCCGAAGGTTTGTTTAAGAGCTTTCCGACGAGAAATGTGAGAATTGGTCATAGGAGTCTCTACAGTAGCTTGGAAATGAATCTGTCGAAAAACGACAATCTGAAATCGTCCTAAAAAGCGAGCAAAGCGCTATCTCGTTCCCTCAGGAAATTAAATTCTTAGTTTGCAAGAAAAGAATAAAAAGTTAAAATTATTCTCCTCAAACTCACTATGGACGCAAACAGGCAACGAGAAGAATTCAAATTTGTTCTTTTGCCGGGGATTGGGAAAAAAATTCGTAACGAAGTCAGCCAACATTTGGTTGCTGATCGAGGCTTTACCGAAGGCTATCCCGTCCTTTCAGAATATTTTGATTCCGATGAACGCCTGAATTACTGGCAGAAGAAACTCGGAGTTAAGAATCGGCGAAAGATTCGAACCCGAGTGTATGGTGATCGTGCTGGGACAATCGCCCCAAGCGCTTTTATTGAGGTCAAACACAAATACGCAGGCACAACTGTTAAACGACGAGTCAATGTGAACATCGAGCAGATGGAAGACTTCTGCACTCACCGCAATTTACAAATCGACGACTTAGAACAGGCCGACGAATTGGTCCGAAAAGAAATCGAAAGCCTCCTCACAGAACAAGATTGTGAACCCGTGGTGCAAATTCGTTATCATCGTTTTGCCTTTGATAGCGGCCCCGAGGGTCGTATTCGCATTACTTTCGATGAAGAGCCATGCTGCCGCTTTCAAAGAAAGCCCTTGAAGCCAGGGGATCCTAATTTCGAACTTCCCCTTCTCGAACCTGAAAGCTCATTAATGGAAGTAAAAACAATTGGAGCTGTTCCATACTGGTTTCGAGAGCTCGTAGGTCGATATCGCCTAGTTCCCCGCGGCTTTAGCAAATACGCAACTTCTTTAGAACTCTACGAACTCCAGCTGGGGCTCTCAAAATGAAAAAATTCTCGTCGAGCACATTTCTTCATCCTTGCCCCATAATTCTTTGGTCTATTTAATTTTTTTACACACACATAACTCCTTATTTTGATTGCTTCTCTTTCCCTCCAAGAAATTTTTTTATTCAGCGATAAACCAGCGGGCAACTCTCCCCTCGAAGTCATTATAGCAATGATCACAAGCCTCGCTCTTAACTTCCTCATCGCGCTGATCTACCGCAAGACTTACCGAGGCACTCGTTATTCACAGGACTACGTACAAACTCTCATTATCATTGGTGTAGTCACCACTGTTCTTATCATGGTAGTCGCAGGAAATGGAGCAATTGCTTTCGGCATGTTTGCTGCCTTTTCGGTTATTCGCTTTCGTCGCACCTTATCGCAGTCAAGGGACTTGGCCTTTGTCTTCTTTGCAATGGCGATTGGAATGGTTGTCGGTGCAGGTAACCACTTAATGGCAATCATCATTACCGTTATTGTCGGAACAACGATTCTTGCTTTAGCAAAAACCGATGCCTTTGCTCCCAAACGGGCCTCACACATGCTAACCATTCGTTTGAATGCAGGGATGAATTTCGAAGAGCTACTTGACCCCCTATTTAAAGACTACACCGATCAAGCTAGTCTCATCAACGTAAGCTCTGCCCAAGCGGGAATGATGACAGAAGTGAGATACGGGCTTCAACTTAAAGTAGACATTCAAACTACTGAATTCCTTGAAGCTCTTCATCAAGCAAGTGGCAACAATAAGGTTGTTCTCACTCCTACCGGAAATGAATTCAATTCTTGAGACTTGCCCTCTCGACTCTACGAGATGAAGCCTCTTTTTTTGCTCTCAATTTTCCCTCTCCTCCTAGCAGAGGCATTGGGACAAGAAGGCCTTGACCCAGAGCTTCCAGCATCTGATTCCGCTCAAAAATGGAATATGGGAGACTGGTGCGAATGGCTGAGTGATAAACCTGGCAAACTAGATCTTGATAAAGAAAACCCTTGGCTACAATCATTTCGAATCGGAGGACGCTTTAACTATCAAGCAGCTTGGGTACAAGGCAACGACGTCAATGGCCTCAGCTTCGATGACAATTATCAAGAATTCCGTCGTTTGCGTCTAGAAAGCAGAACGGAATTTTTGCAATTTTTCACAGCCGAGGTGAATTGGAACCTAGTCGACGACACTCGATTTCGCCGAAATACGGAAGGCTCAGTCAATTTTGGCGAAGGCCCCTTCGATGAGATTTCACTCGAATTTGATATTGAGAAAGCTCTGGGACTCTCCTTTGTCGATGAGCTCAAACTCAAAGCCGGGCGAATGCGTCTCCGCCTCACTCATGAAGGACACACCTCTTCCCGTGAAATCCCTACCATCGAACGTTCCAGTTTAGAAAGCATCTTAGGAGGAGAAGCCCAACGACCAACTGGAGTGCTATTGAATTTAGAAAAAGGCCCATGGGACGTTACCTTTGGCGCTTTTAATGCCGACGAAAACGATAACGTCATCAGCGATTGGAGCGAAGGGGTCTTCTACTACGGCAGCATCAAACTCAAAGCTTCCAAAAATTTAGATGTAATTCTTGACTATGTTCATACTGATCCGTCCGAATCCTTTACCTCTTCCGGAATTTCCAACGCCCTTGGCTTTGAGCGGGCTGGAGCCATTTCCTTTGTCTACGAGAAAAAGCGTTGGGGAGCCAGTCTCATCGGAGCCTACGGCACGAATGGCGAGGATGACTTTCAGCTCTTAGAGCGTAGGCAAGGAGCCTTTTACGGTGTAGTCGCAACACCTTGGATCTGGCTCCTAAAAGATCGAATTCAACTCGTAGGGCAATATCAGTTTCTCGGCTCAAAAGAGTCGCAAGGAATCCAGATTCGCAGCCGCTATTTGCGAGGCGAACACGACAACCCATTCGTCGATGATGATAATGGCCGCGGCGACATCTATCACCATATATACGGAGGCCTTAACCTCCACCCTTGCGAAAAAAATATGCGGATCATGCTTGGAGTCTCCTACGAAAACCTAGCCACTCGAAATGGCGGCAACCTCGAGGCCCTCACCTATCTAGTTGGCTTCCAAACATTCTTTTAGCGAAAGATTCATCTCCATCGAGATCAAAGCCATCGGCGGACGCAACTGCATTCTGAAGGTTATGAACCATTCCACCTTCGAGGATAAGGATCGTCTCAACCGGACCGCCATTGCCAGCAAGAGCGCCGCCCTGACCTAATCCGGTCAAGGTAAGATTAGGGCATGTTCGAAAAGGCAAAAAATACACGGAAAACGATTTTAA
>CAYUHN010000110.1:0-10478 GCA_964444495.1 uncultured Roseibacillus sp.
TGAAACGCTTCAGCAACATTTTTTCCGCTTTTGGCACTCGTGTAATACACTGTGATCCCCAAGTCTCGAAACGGTTGCAGGTCATCTTCGTTGACTTCCCATTCGTCGGTTAAGTCACTTTTGTTCACTAAAATAATCGAAGAAGCTTTCGGGAAATTTTGAGCAATATCGGCTTGCTCAGTCATAGCTGCGGTTAAGGTTTCGCGTCGAGTCCCATCAACGACAAAGAGAAATCCTTCTGCTCCACGGTAATGGGACTGGCAAACAGAGGCAAATTGATCGCTACCTGCGAGGTCCCAAATCATCAGAAGAGCTTCTTTGTCTCCGACTTCAACGTTTCGTTTGTCTATTTTGACTCCAACCGTAGTCAGATAGCTTTCGGAGAAAATACCAGTAACGAACTGCTGGACGAGGCTTGTTTTTCCAACGGCATAGCCACCGATGAGACAAACTTTTTTCTTAATCATAGTTCGGAAGGAAAGAGAGAGATTTCAAGTGTGATGCCTGTTCCTGTTAATTCAGAATTCTCGCTCAACGAGAGCGCGAAGTTATCAGGATTCAAATCATGAGCAATAAGTTGTTTGAACAATTCGGAGGCTCTTCGTTGCTCAATGACTCGATTCGCATCTCGATTTGTTCCGATGAGAGGGTGAGAAAGAATTTTTAATTTATAATCCCGGTTAGATTGGAGTAAAAGTTTCTCCAAATGGGTTAGTTGTTCAATGATCCTCTCAATCTGTGATGGTTCTTGAAGAGAATACAATTCCTCGAAGAGAAGAGAAGTACCTTCAATCTCGTTGATGAGCTTAGAAAGTTGGCTCTCGGTGTCATCGGTAAGGCCTGAGATGTCGATTTTGCGAAAGCCAGTGAGCGGGCTTATGCGAGATTTGACAAAAGCGAGATCTTTAGAGGCAAGATCGCCGCTGAGAATGAGAGATTCGTCTTCAAACTTAAGGTTAAGTCCTTGAACTTCGCTGAGGAGGCTTCTGACTAAGGTCTCCGTTCTGTGTTCAGCTTCTTTCCTGTCTTCTGTTTGTGCGTTTCGAATGGTGTCGAGGTCGGTTTGGAGTTGGGAGACTTCACTGAGAAGTTGAGCCTTTTCTTTCGCAGAAACTCCTGTTCGTTGGTCGGCAAATTGACCTTCCAACGATTGCATAAGAGCAAAACGAAAAGTGGTCTTTTTGAGGTTGATGTCGTGGGTCTGGGCTATTGTCTCAGGAGCAACGGCAAGGGGGTCGCGCAGGCCTAAGACTTTTCGTTTACGCCACCATCCGTTCTTTTGAACTTCCGTGACAGCAAATCCAGGTTCAGAACGCAGAGCTTTCTCAAAGTGGTTCCATTTTCGCTTTTCTAGAAAACTAAAAACGAAGAGGGTTGCAATTCCGCTAGCAAGGATACCAAGAGTAACCCACATCCGCCAAGGGCTGCCACCGTTTGCCTCATTTTCGTTTTCGACAGTGTTTTTAAGGAGAGCGCGTCGAAGAGTTGGGCGTGAGCCCTCTGCTTCCATCGTATTACCGGAAAAATTTTCGATAACAAAGTGTAAATCGGTATGGAGTTGGTCTAAGATTGTTTTGAATTCTTCTCTTGCTGAAGCAGTGGGATACCCGCAAACAACAGCGGCGAGAACTAGGGAAGGTCCGACCTCGATGAGGATTTCTCGATCGCCGAATGAAAAACGGTTTAGTTCTTCGTCTTGAGTTTCGGGGTTTGAAGATTCTTCATTCCCAAAGGAATCTTTTACGAAACTTCTAATAGCGGTGAACATTCCTGAAATGAGATCCGCTTCATCACTGGCCTCCTCCGTATCTGCGGCAGCGTGAAGAACGAGAAGCCCCGTTTCTTTTTGCATGAGATAGAGCTCTAAAACCTGAAAACTTCGCGTTTTTAAAAGAACATATTCGGAGTAGGGCGTCCCCGCCATTTTGGCTTCGAAGCGCCACTTGATTCTCTCGATTGAAGTCGCATTTTGGATGTTTTCATTGAGGTCTTCGGCGAAGCCTCTGAAAAGGGACATTACGTACTGGCGGATAGCCGGCCCCATAATGGGAAAGAGGGTGCCAGCGAGAGCGTCTTTATCGGTATTTACGCTTCTTTTAATGGCGGAAATCGTCCCAGGTTCTAGCGAAGCGACAAATTCCTCGAATTCCTGCTCGTTCCGTCCCCTTGCTTTAAGCGCTTCGGGGAGAGCCTCCGGCAGCGCTTCTGGTAGGACATTGGGAAGATTTTCGGAGAGAGTAGAGAGCTTTGACTCCTCTAGGAATCTAATTCGCTCACGGAGGGCCTCGATTTCACGTTGCTCATGGCCAAGAAGGAGCGCTTTGAGCTGAGAGAAGGTCTCCCCAGAATGATGAGACGGAACTTCACGGGCAGAAAAACCCTCTGAGACGAATTCGCCTTCGTCTTCATGTGAGAGTTGTTCTGCGGTGTCTTCCATCGTGGATTGCGTTAATCCTGAAAAAAGCGAAAAAAGCTGCCCGGAGCGATAGCTTTCTTCAAGGAAGATGTTAGGTCCTTAATCCCTTAAGGGGGGTAGGCTCAACCTCTGAGGGTGCGGGCAAGTTTCTCTAGCGAGTCAGCAATCTGACTACGAGGAACAGATGCTGATTCGACATCGTCGGTACGACTAGTCATGGCTTCTCGAAGTTCAGCGAGGTTTTGTTCCACCGAGATTCGAAGAGTATCGATTTCTTCGTTGAGCTTTTGCTCAAGGAGTTGGAATCGTTCTTCGTAATTGGTCATTTGCTGACCAAAGATCAGTTGCCTGATTTGGTCGACCTGAGGGTCTGTTTGGCCTTCGGGTAGCGGTAGCTGCCCGTTATTTTCTTCAGATGGTTTTTTGCTCATGCGCTTTCTCGCAGTTTTTCGACTCATGATTAATGACGTTTTCCCTTAGGGGGTGTAAATGAAAAATCGGGACAGGTTTCTAACCCAAATATTTCTAATCTGCGAGGGTAAAAAGTATTCCACCTAGCAGGGATATCAATAGATGGACATGGAAAGTCCATTTCGAGAAGGATTTTTCAAGATGGGTAGGGTGACTCTCTCGCTTCAGATCTGTCTCAAGGCTCTGAGGTATTCGAAGAGATCGGCAACTTATTGATCAGTTCTAACACCTCAGGAATGGAGGGCCAAGTTCTTGGAGATGTTAAAAAAAATGACAAGCTCAAGCTCTTAGGTTAAAGGGGCATCAGAAGCTGAAGCAGATTCTTTTTTGAGGTAGCGAGCCACAACCTTCCCAAGAGTCAATCCTTGGACTGCAATTGAAAAAATAACGACCACATAGGTAATAACTAAGAAGGTGTTGCGGTGTTCGAAGGCTTCAGGGATACCCAGGGCAAGGGCTACGGAGATTCCGCCTCGAATGCCACCCCAAGTTAAGATTCGAATCACCCCAGGCGAAAATTCTTGATGATTTTTAAGGACGTGGACTGGTAGTGATACTGCGAGAAATCGAGAGCCTAGGCCAAGGACGATGGCAAGAACTCCGGCAAGCATTGCAGGCCAAGAAAGATCGAGAACGAAAAGCTCCAAGCCAATGAGAAGGAATAGAACAGCGTTGAGGATTTCGTCGATCAACTCCCAGAATTTATCAACGTGTGATCGGGTGACTTCACTCATAGCTAACTTGCGAGCATGGTTTCCGATCATGAGGCCAGTGACAACCATTGCCAGTGGTCCGGAGATGTGCATTGCAGAGGCAGCACGATAGCCACCAGTGACTAGGGCCAAGGTGATAAGGACTTCCACCTGATAGTTGTCGATAGAACGGAGGAGGTAATAGCCGACGGCACCGAGGAGAGCTCCCCAAAGAATCCCCCCGGCAACTTCAACCACAAATAATTTAGTGATCCCTAAGAAGCCTTGGGCCTCATGGGCGTGACTCTCTCCATGTTCGTTGTGTTCTTCTTCTGTAGTATGATCAGGGGAGGGGTTAACTGCGAGATTGGTTTCATCCGAGCTACTTGTGTTGTGGTCGCTGTGGACGTTGTCGTGGATCGCTGCGACGGGAGTGGTTTCGTGCGATGCTGCCGTGTCGTTCAGATTACTCATTGCGATACCGAGGAGGGCGAGATAAACGACCACTCCGACTCCGTCATTGAAGAGGCTTTCTCCGGTAATTTTCGTTTCGAGAGATTTGGGCACTTTCGCTTTCTTTAAGATTCCCAAGACCGCTACAGGATCGGTAGGAGAGATAATGGCGCCGAGGACGAGGCACCAAATGAAAGGGATTTTGAAACCAAGAAGAGGAAAAAGGAAAAAGAAGAGCGTTCCTGTTAGGACAGTTGAAATAATGACACCTAAAGTGGCTAGAGTAGCCACGAGTCTTTTTTGGTCTTTCAAATCAGAAAGATTAACATGAAGAGCTCCAGCAAAGAGAAGGTAGCTGAGCAATCCCTGCATGAGGGTTTTATCGAAGTCGATTCCCTCTACGAAGTGGTCAGCAGCCCTTGAAACGGCAGGGATGTAGTCTCCCAACGCGATGAGAATCGTGCTAAAGAAAAGCCCGATTAACATGATGCCAATAGTGTTGGGCAGCTTGATAAAGCGAAAATTGATATAGGCGAAAATCGCCGCGAAGGTGAGGAGAACGGCAGAAGCGTCGAGGAAATTCATCTTTGAAGGAGGAGAGTAAAGAAAGAGTCAGGGAAAACTGGGGGATCAGCTAGTCAACAATTAGTGGTCCAGTTGAGTCAAATTGAGTGCTCACTGAAGGGCGAGTTAAAACAATAAAAGTAAAGGCTCCTAAGGCGGTGCCAAGCGGCATATTAAGACAGTTCAAACCAGCGATAATTTGAACAAAGAGCTTATTCCGACGCTGCACGAGGCATTTTCCACAAAAAATATTACAGAGACCAAGCGCAATTAGAATAACAAAGCCTATAAGGTAGAAAAACCCCATGAACACCAAGGGTGCGGCCGCGCTAGAGCTCCCTCCCGCAAATGAGCTACCCATTAGACCTAGAAGGATGAGCGCGTGTAGACCAAGGAAAAGAATGCCGGCAAATGACAAGCCGCCTAGGACATAGTAACAAATGGAGAGAGCTTTGAGGTGTGATTCGTCTTCTCGAAGTTGTTGATTTGTGAATGAATGAGTGAGCCCGGGAGGAGGTTGTGATTCCATGAGATTGCGTGTGGATCTTTGCGGGAGCCTAGCGACGTTTCTTATAAAAGCCAACCGTAGAGGGTCGTTTTTAGGGTCTACTGTTGTCAGCATTTCTCCATTGAAGAGACGTTATTAACTCGGCAACTAATCAGGCTGCCTCGGAAATATATTTAAGTGGGGTTGCGTTAAAGTGGCAAAGAATCCGTTTAGGCTTCTTTGCGAGGCTGCGCATACTGGATTTTGTCTTTTTCCGACCCACTCTCTCACTTTTTTGGAGTGATGCCGCTTCGCATCTTTAATTAACTTTCTCATGAATTTGATAAGACAATCACTGTTCATACTGCCTTCGTAGAACATGAGGCGCACCTCGCGCAGAAAATGAAGATTAGAAATTTGGTGAAATTCTTTCACCGTCCTCACCGCTAATATCAGTGAGGTGACGAAGAGGAGAAAGTTTTCTTGGTGGATTTGAAGAATGATGAGGGCGAGACGTGGACTTGACGAGATGGCATGAGCGGAAAAGAATTTCGCCCCATGGTCTCGACTGTTCCCCGCTTTCTGAATTGGACTGTTATTTTTTTGATGTTCAGTAGTTTTCTTTGTGCTCAGACAGGGAGAACTCCGAATGAAAAGGCGGTCGGTTCTGCTGAAGCAGAACGAAAAATTATGGAAGAGACTCTACAGGAGGTGGTTAAGCTTGCAGGAGGGCCGGACTCCGCTCGCGGTAAAATGTTCCAAAAATCTCAAAATGAGTGGATTCAGTATGTAAAGGAGCAAGCGAAAGCAGATGCTGATGGAGTTTCCGGCAAATCACAGTATCCCAAGTCCTATTTCTTGACGATGCAGGAGCTCACTCGCTATCGCATCCGAGTCTTGGAGGGCTGCGCGATTCGGCTTAAGGCGGAGGGGTTGGGAGGTCGTGCTGATGGTGCTGGAAGCGTTGCTAATAGCCAACATGATTCGAGCGGTGCAGGAGTTGTAGCTTGGCGAGAAGCCATTGGAGATTCTCCCATTACTACCGAAGTTAGCCTTTATGACGGGCAGTTTGAGGACGTAAGTGGTTTGCTCGCAGGGCAGTGGCTTGATGATAAGATGTGGCGTGGAGTTTTTCTAGCTGAGCGTGGCGATTCTATTATTCTCTATGGCGGAAAGATGGAGCGAGGAGGCGTCGTTTTTGAGGCTTGGCAAGAAGGGGCCCGAGTAGGACGTGGTTTTGTAAGAGAAGAGACTGGAAACCTACGAGGACGCTTCTTTGATGAGCGACGCCGGGAAACGGCGGTTGTTTTCAAATTAAACAAACGACCTGGTCCGCAGGGGCAAGTGGGTTTAACAAGTTACTCTGGTTTGCAAGGAACCAAAGAAATTCAGCTTGGTTTGGAATGGCACAATGCCACTCGCTATCTTCGTGGAGTGGTTGGAACGAATGCACTTGTTGGTCATAACTACGCAGGAGGAAAAATCTTTCTAGTTGAGCGAACAGGTTCGTTGGGAGGGCCTGCGATTGCATTTTGGGCTCTGGCGAAAAAGACTGCGGGCGGCAAAACTCGTTGGGTCGGGACACGTAATAGTCTCTCAGGGGAATTGGATAAGATTGATATTGGAGGCTAGTTAAAGCCTGCCCCTTACAATGGGACGCATTAAAGTCATGTCCGATGTCCTGGCTAGCCAAGTGGCTGCCGGTGAGGTTGTCGAGCGGCCTGCTAGTGTGGTCAAAGAGTTGATTGAAAACTCGCTTGATGCAGGTGCGCGAGAGGTGATCGTTGAGGTGAGGAAGGGTGGTGTCGCCTTAATGAAAGTGCGAGATGATGGCTTAGGAATGTCTACGGAGGATGCTGTAGCTTGTCTTGAACGTCATGCTACGAGCAAACTGAAAGAAGTCGAAGAGCTGGACGGGATCAGGACGCTTGGTTTTCGAGGCGAAGCGGTGCCGAGTATTGCTAGCGTCTCTCGCTTTCGATTGTTGACTCGAGAAAAGGATTGCAGCGACGGGACTGAAGTCATTACTGAGGGTGGGCGAGAACCAGAGGTAAAAGCAGCTGGTTGTGCGGTTGGAACTGAGGTGGAGGTGAAAGATCTCTTTTTTAATGTGCCTGCTCGGAGAAAATTTCTTCGCACGGAACAAACTGAAAGCGGGCATTTGGAGCATGAAGTACGAATGCATGCTTTAGCTTCACCGGGAGTCCGATTTGTTTTTAGGAAAGATGGACGAACTGTCTTCGATGTTCCGGCAAGCAAAGATGCGAGAGTGCGGATTGGCGAGCTCGATGGTCGAGAGACCATGGCGCATATGTTACCAGTAAAATGGGAGCTGCAAGGGATGCAAGTGAAGGGATATATCTTGCCAGTTGAGAAAGCGCGGAAGACTCGCCGAGGGCAAGCGATGTTTCTAAATGGACGCCCCATCGATGATCGGGTCGTTTGGAAAGCCGTGGCGGATGCTTATGGGGAGCGACTACCTAGCGGGCACTGCCCAGTTGCGTGGTTATGGTTGGAACTCCCTCCAGGTTCAGTTGATGTGAATGTTCATCCTGCGAAACGAGAAGTACGCTTTCACCGCCCCAGCGAAGTGCGCAACTTACTCATCGAGGCTATAAGCGCGGCTCTTCGCGGTCAGATGCAAACTACCTCAGAGGAGGTTGCGGAACTCAGCTCGAAAAAAGAGGTGAAGCAGTCGCCCAAATTCGAAGGCCCATCGAAGCTTCCTGCGCTGCCTTCGCAAGAAGCCCTTCAAGAGTTGGTGAAAGATGCTCCTCCTGTGCGTGAAACATTCGTTCCAAAGAGTCTTTCCTCTGTAAATCAACAGGAGCTGGAGATGGAGACTTCAGAAAAAGCTGAGGAGGTTGCTGAATCAAAAGATTTAGTTCTAAAGTCGAACGAAAAAAAGGAAGGGCAGGATGAAGCTGGCAGCTTTCGCTTTTTGGGAGTTCTGTCTGAAAAATACTATTTGCTAGAGGGGGGAGAAGGGCTGGTTCTTATGGATTCGAGAAATGCGCGCGAAAGAATTTTGTTTGAGGAATTGCAAGGGCAACTGGGCGATGAAGGAATTAGCTTCTCCCAAAATTTGTTGGTGCCGCTTGTTTTGCACCTCGATGCACGAGATGCTGCGGTGGTTTTTTCTAATCGTGAAAATTTCTCTCAGGCTGGGATGGAACTCGATGAATTTGGAGGAAATGCGATTCAGGTTCGTAGTGCTCCCGCTTTTTTGGCGGAAGGAGAAGTGGAAGGCTTTATCGTGGGCTTGATCGATGAGCTTGTTTCCTCAGAAGGAACGCGTGCGGGCCGAGCAGTGGCGTATGAGATTTTTGCGCAACAATTTGCGCGCAATGGGGCTCGCAGTGAGCGAGCGCATGAGAAAGCTGGCCAAAAGCTTTTGGAGCGATTGTTCATGTGCCAGCTTCCTTATTGCACCCGTGATGGCCGTCCAACTTTGATTCACTTCTCCCACAGCGAGTTGGAGAGACGCTTCGGGCGTAAGTAAGGGATAGTTCTCAAGGAAAATTCCTGAAAAAGGCTTCTTCTGAATCATTTTTACAACGCTCCCGATTCACCACGAGTAGAATTGGCCTTGCATCTCTTGAGTCCTCTTGGCATGGCCCGCTGCTACACCATGAATTCGCAGACGCTTCACAAAGAATGGTTCTCGAACCCTCGCGCTGATATCCTGTCTGGATTAGTGGTTGCTCTTGCACTCATTCCGGAAGCGATTGCTTTTTCTATTCTTGCTGGAGTGGACCCGAAGGTGGGTCTCTATGCTTCTTTTATCATCGCGGTCATTATCGCTTTCGTTGGAGGTCGACCTGCCATGATCTCAGCCGCAACCGGAGCAATGGCGCTCTTAATGAAAGACCTCGTGAAACATCACGGTGTGGAATATCTCTTTGCCGCGACGATTCTGACGGGACTCATTCAGTTTGGGCTTGGGTTTTGTAAAGTAGGTTACGTGATGCGCTTCGTCTCGAAGTCAGTCATGACTGGCTTCGTGAATGCCCTTGCAATTGTGATTTTCCTTGCCCAGCTCCCAGAACTAGACCTCAGCAGGGAGAAGGTCACATGGATGAGTTACCTGCTCGTCGCCGTTGGCCTCGCGATTATCTACTTGTTTCCCCTTATCACTAAAGCCGTACCATCGCCATTAATCTGTATTGTCGCACTTACAGTGGTTGCCGAGTTCATGGGACTGGGGGTTCGACGAGTAGGGGATTTGGGAGATCTTCCAAAAGCATTGCCAACCTTTGCTCTTCCTGACGTACCTTGGGCTTTTACAACCCTTAAGATTATTTTGCCTGTGGCCCTATCTCTTGTGGCGGTGGGCTTGCTGGAGTCTTTTATGACCGCTCAAATTGTGGACGAGTTTACGAACACAGATTCGAATAAAGACCGAGAAGCAAGAGGGCAGGGTATAGCCAATACTGTTACCGGATTCTTCGGAGGAATGGCCGGTTGTGCCATGATTGGACAGTCTGTGATCAATGTGAAATCTGGCGGACGAACTCGACTCTCGACTTTGATTTCTGGAGTGGTGCTCATTATTCTTTGCATCCTTTTAGCCAAATGGGTGGGAAAGATCCCCATGCCAGCCTTAGTTGCGGTGATGGTGATGGTCTCGATTGGAACCTTTAACTGGGCATCGTTCAAAAATTTGACGGTTCACCCTCCCACCACTTCAATAGTGATGCTAGCGACGGTAGGAGTTGTGTTGTGGACGCACAATTTAGCCATTGGGGTAGGAGTAGGGGTTCTTCTTTCGGCGATTTTCTTTGCTCGCAAAGTGGCTCAGCTTTGCAATGTCACCAGTGAAGCTGGAGCAGATGGAGAGAGCCGCCGCTATTTCGTAACTGGCCAACTTTTCTTTGCTTCCTCGGATGATTTTGTCGCGAAATTTGATTTTCGTGAGGTTCTATCCAAAGTCACGATTGATGTGAGCGGAGCCCATTTCTGGGATCTGACTTCGGTAGGAGCGCTTGATAAAGTTGTTTTCAAGTATCGCCGCGAAGGCGCTGAGGTCGAAGTTGTCGGACTTAATGAAGCCAGCTCG
Source organism: uncultured Roseibacillus sp. (assembly GCA_964444495.1). Classification (GTDB taxonomy): domain Bacteria; phylum Verrucomicrobiota; class Verrucomicrobiia; order Verrucomicrobiales; family Akkermansiaceae; genus Roseibacillus. The sequence goes on from CAYUHN010000110.1 coordinate 10,143, forward strand.
ACTATCGTTGGAAAGCTTGGCGAACACCATCGCGAGGGTGCTACAGGGGATGCTGGAGGCCATTAAGAAGAGCTCGGCCCCAAAAATTTTTGGCTGGTTGGGGTTTTCCTGAGCGGAAGAATACATCCCTATTCATTTAGCCGAACTCCGAAAAAGCGGTGGACTGCTGATTTAAAAGGGGGTTTTCTAATTTGTGGGGAAACTAGATGTTAGAGCAAAGGAAGCTCTCTTCCCACAAATAAGCTCAAGATACAGTGTTTGTGTCTTATCTCTCTTATCCATGATGCCATCCATATTGATTGATTTATGACACAAATATTTTAAGGGATAATAAAG
>CAYUHN010000111.1:0-10383 GCA_964444495.1 uncultured Roseibacillus sp.
TCCCACTTATTTTCAACGAGTTACCCGCTCATTTTTTGTCGTGTAGTGTGATAATTGATATTTTTACTCGAATCTTATTTTAAGGTATACCTAGGATACCTCATTCAGTATTCTCCTTATCAAAAAGAACGCGAATAGTAGGCTTTTCTTTTGTTAACGTCATAGGCCAGAGTGTATTTACGTGGCTTCGTCAAATCATAAGGCAAAGTAAAAAAATAATCCCCTACAACAAATTTCATCTCACGCCACTTCTTTTGGCGATAGAGATCCCACTCGGTCACTCCCTCTTTAGGCAAAGAAAAAGGTTCAATCAGCCCACGTTCAGCCAAAGCAACATGAGGACGTTGCACCACTTTTTCTTCACTCCCTAACAACATCCCCAAGCCCATTCCTGTATCTCGGCACCACTTTGACAGCTCTTTCTCCTCAATTTTAAATTCTGCCAAATAGGAAGAACCTGTTCGCAAAAATGTCACTTCTTCCGCGCCCTTAGGCAACCAAGCTGGAGCATTCGCCTCAAAGCCCCAATCTTTAACGCGCCCTCTATCCCAAATCACATAAAAGCTGACAAAGACGAGAAGAAGTAAAATCGAGACGCATTTTATTCCTATCTTTTTCATCAGCTTGATAGCGGCTTCGAATCCCTATTCACGACATTCACGACCTTGAATTTTTAACACAGATTCATCACTCAGTATTAGTGCCATCGTGGCAGTAAGCTGATGGCGAGATGAGAGGTAGTAACAAGAATCATACTTGTCCCGCCCAGGAAGAGCAACGAAAGAGCCATCATGACAACGAGCCATGTTAAACCAAGCTTTGTTGTAATCCATAATAAGCCTTTCGGTTTCGATATCATCACAAAGACGTGTCCCTAGAAGCCCCCAGCAAACTGCGAGCATGCCATCAGCGTGTGCATCTGGAAAATATTTATGAGAATTTTTGAGACCGCGAGTAACGGTTTGTAAGTAATCTGAATCATGCTGAGATTCACCAGCAAGATGATGAGCAACAATCGATAGGCCTTGGCGACCAGCGGCGGCGTAGGCTCCCTTATGCGTATGGTAACCAATATAACCATCTTCGGCAGTACTTTTACGAAGATAGTCAAAGCCGAGTTGAACCTGGCTTTGCTCTACGGTAGCTCCAGTCATTTTGGCAAGCTCCCAAGCAGCGAGTCCAAGACTGGTAGTAATATTCATAGTCCCATAACCACCCACATTCGTATTGTGCCCCATGCCTCCCGTGCGAAATTTATGCCCCACATTCCCCATTTTCCCATGGGTGCGCTCTGCATAATTAGCCATATCTTCAACCTGCGCGTATTCCAGTTTAGCAGCAAGAGACTGGATAAAAGGAAGAACACTTTCGTCCTTAGTGATGAGATAATATTCAGAGAGAAAAATGCACCGATATCCGACTGGCCAAACCCAAATACCATCGCCTGGCGCTTTTTTCCAAGAATCGGCTATTTCAGCGGCCTGCTCAATCTTCCCTGTGGCAAGAAGGGCTAACCCAGTCATGCCTTTGCCGTGACATTTCTCTTTTCCAACAAACGAGTAACCGGGACCACTCAAATAGTCAGATGCTTGTTTAGCAAGAAGAGCCGACTTAGGGCAATTGTGCGGGTAAGTTTCTGAAAATTTCCCAATGGGTTTAAGAGCGATGGTGACTTCAAGAGCTTGGCCTTCGCGAATAAGAGAGAGCGTGAGATTGCCATCGCTTCCTTCAGCTTCCTCGATTGCATTTCCGAGGTCCATGATAGGGCCTTCATACCCGACATCTGGAAACTCCTTCATTCGAGTCATATGATGGCCAAACGTGTGGTCAGTCTCAAACGGCTTACCATTGGCCCCAATAACAACATCATCGAGTAATAACTGACCGTCAGCAGGCGAACCCTTAAAAACGTATTTGATTGTAAACGAGCGAGCTTCAAGAGTCGCACGTGCTCCGGTAGGTCCAAGATTAATGAGGAAACCTGGAACTTCCTTGTCAGGTCCAAAATCCGCAGGCCTTTCCCAACGTCCACGATTGCCTTCTTCGATGGCAAAAAGCGGAAAAAGAAAAAGAAGTAAAAAGGAACTTTTGAAGAAGATGGAGAATCTCATTTTGATTCATCCTTACCGAGAACTCGAAGAAAACTTATCAAAAAGTCTTTTCATTTTTTCTCAATACAATTCAGAGATCTAGAAGCCCCGAAATCGATTAAGGCTGAAGCAACGGAGCCTCATCAACTTCTTGCCCTGGCAGAGTATTCTCCCAGCGGAAAAGCTCTTCCCCCGCTCCGACTCCTCCAATCTCATTGAGCAAGCGTTCACATTCATTACGTATATCTTCGTAATTAGGTGGACGATGTGGCTTCTTCGCCGTCTTTGGGAAGCAAAGATAAGTCACTGAGAGTTCGTTCACAGGCCTACGGTAGGAGCTAGAACGAGAATCAATCTGACGAGCCATTCGAAGAGAAGCTTCTCCTACCTTGAAACTTGGCCCAGCATCTCCCACAATCGCAGGATAGAGAATCCCCTTGTGAATCACTACCGCATAATCCCCCACTTTGGGGCCATATGAATCACGACGATCAACGATGATATTGATAGGAATAACAATGAAAGGATCATATTCCGCAATGAGGAAACTTCGTCTCTTCATCTCCTCTATTCCTGGCACTAATAAGTCATTGATTCGTCCTCGCACCCAACTCTTACGATCCGCAGTTTTCGCTGGGTCTGTTAATTCCTTGCGAGCATCTCGCAAGCGCTTCTCGTAACCTGAGATGAGAGGATTCGGAGTCCGCCCCACCTTCGCCCAACCATAACTTGTAGTCGGCTGATAATAGGTCGAATTCACAATCTCATCTGGCATAACAGGTAAACGATCTCCATCCGATCCATCGCTCACCACATCCATATCACCTTGTAGTAAGAAAACCTTTCGTCCACTCTCGTGACGAAGGTTCAACATAGTCTGGCAATCAAAGAAATTGTGCTTGGTCAGTAAGCTTCCCAACTTAGCGCTATTCTTTTTGAGGCGATCACTTTTGTTCTTATAGAGCGTTTCAAAAAAGTCTGAAACCACCGCGTTTTCCACCATTGATTCGAGTCCCGGAAATGCTCGCCCAAGTCCCGGAGAACTTTTTTCCAACTCAGACAATGTCGCGGCTGCGCGAGGAACTTTCACGGTAAGAATATGCTCTGAACGATAGGTATCATTCTTCCTTCGTTCATCAATCGCAAGCTCGCCATTCTCAAGCACCACCTTGGAACCAAAAGCAAACCCCTTAGAAGTCGTTTGTAGCTCCACGCCCGAGGAAATAGCCAATCGCGGAGCCTGCACCTCAACGATCTTTTCCACCTCACGAATCACTTCTTTCTCCACCGAAACCTCAACTTCTTTTTCGACAATTTTCTCAACCTCTCGAGTCTCGACGCGAGGCCCTCTTAAAAGAAGGAAAAGACTCAGCAAACCAAGAACTCCGGCCACAACAGGCCAGAGAGGGAAAGTTTTTGTTGTTTTTGAAGCCATGAATTTAAGGGGGAAAAATTCTAATTAAGTATACAGTTAGGCAGCCTAAGTTGTTGTATCCTGACGTCGAGGGCGGGAGCCCATAATCATGCGAATCGCGACCAGCGGCAGCAATGATATCCCTGCTGCCGCTAAGCTAACCTTCCATCCCGGGTAGACCCGAGCCCGACCTTTCTCAAGAGCCAACAAGGCCTCTCTTACAACCTGCTGTTTGGAAACATAAAAGGAAGCTCTGCCACCCGGCATCTGAATCTCGTTTTCACCTCGTGCGGCAATTTCACCAAACTCCGTCTTCACCGGACCAGGGCAAACCGCAAGAACGTCGACCCCGAGCTCACGAACCTCCATTCGCAAAGCTTCCGAGAAACTGCTCACATAAGCCTTGGTTGCGGCATAGACAGCAAAATCAGGTATAGGCAGAGTGCTAGCTAACGAGCTCACATTGACAATCGCTCCGCTCTCAACATCCAGCATGGCCGGCAAAAAGAGCTGACAAAGATGGGTCAAGGCTTCGACATTGACCTGCAGCATCGCTTTGTTTCTTTCCCATTCGGAGCTAACGAATTCTCCATAATCACCCAGACCAGCATTGTTCACTAACAGGTCGACCCGCCACCCCACTTCCTTCACTTCCTCAAAAACTTTGATTCGATCTTCTTCCTTCGACAAATCAGCCTCAATCGTCATCACTTCCACCTCGCCGCGGGCTTTTAGAGACTCCGCTAACTCTGCCAAGCGACTCTTTCTCCGTGCAACCAAGATCACTCGATCTAGCCGAGGAGCCAGCTGAGTCGCAAATTCCTCTCCCAAACCTGCAGAAGCTCCTGTCACGAGAGCTGTTTCAAACACATTTTCCATCTGCAAGAAGCTTGTGCCCTCTCTTCGCCTTTGCAAGTTCACAACGGGGCCTATTTCTCCGTAATTCTCTATTTCGTCAGCCCAAAAAGCGCCCTCTCGTCGTGATTTTCCCAAATTTGCCTCTTATTCTCCAAAAAATATCCCTCTGTCGAAAAACCCGTATTGCGATTCCTTCACATTCCACGCACTCTAGGGGGGTGCGCAGCTTCGCTCTTATCTTATTTGGTTCTTCGCTCGCGGTTTCCGCGCAACTCGATGATCTCACTCTTGGAGTCGAGACCCTTACAGGACTTCGCAGCAACTATCTTTGGAGAGGCTTCGATCTTGCGGACACAACCCTCGAAGCTCAGCTTGAGACAGAAATCACTCTCGCAGACGACTGGTATCTTGGCTTTGCTGCCTGGCACCTCGCAGAGAGCAGTTCAGATTTTTCACAAACCGCTGCAAATCTCTCTCTGACTCACTCCTGGGAAAACCTTTCCCTTACTGCTGCACTTGAGTATCGCGATCATTCTGGGGGTATTCTCGAGGATGGATTAGAAGCCTCGCTACAGGCTTTCTATCAACTATCCGAGGACTGGGATGTTTCCCTCCTCGTCGCTTACGATGAAGCCGCCGAAGGATTTTATTCCGAACTCGAATTCGGATGGTCACGACCTCTTAATAAGAAAACTTTCTTAGCATTAGAAGTCGGGGCCAGTGTCACAAATGATTACTACGATGCTAGCGGTCTCAACGATTTACATGCACGATTGAGCCTCACTTACAACGTTTCCTCAGTCGTATCTATCACTCCTTTCCTCGCCCTCAACGAAGACTTACAAGATAGAGAAAACGACCGTGGTGACAACCTCGCTTCTCTCGGTGTTTGGCTCGAAGTTTCATTCTAATCATATTCTTGCGAATCGTGTCCCAGGAACCCATCGAACCCTCTCTCGCTTCCGCTGAAATCCTTTACGACCTCGAACCTCAAGAGCGACTAAAAACCTTCAAAGCATTTTTCAAAGAGCTCGAGTCCTACCTTCTCCACAATCACAAGCACAGTCAGAGCGGCCTCGCTAATTCAGCACAGCGAGCACGCTTCATCGATGGTTTCCTTAATAAGCTCTATCGACTGGCAGAACTTCAGGGCGAGCCTTCTTCTATCGTCTTTGTAGCAAATGGAGGGTATGGGCGCGGCTACCTCAATCCTGGCTCTGACCTCGACTTACTCTTCCTTCTCCCTAAACCTTCTCATCGCCTCAGCCCAAACGAAAAGTCCTTTATTGACGCCATCCTCTATCCTCTCTGGGATCTTGGCTTCAAGGTTGGCCATGCCTCCCGCTCTCTCAAAGAATGTATCTCTGAGGCTCAGAATGACTCGCACACCCGCACCACTCTCTTTGACTCTCGTCTCCTCGCTGGTAACGCGGAAGCCTTCGAAGACTTTCAAACCCGCTTCCGCAAAGAAGTCATCGAAAAACGCCGGGACCTCTTTCTCACGGATCGAGCGGCTGATATGGCTAGCCGCTATCGTGAGTATTCCGACACCGTATTTCTGCAAGAACCAAATCTCAAGGAATCTCCCGGAGCTCTGCGTGATTTTCACAATCTTCTTTGGGTCAGCGACTGCCTCTTTGGAACGAGAGAACTTCAAGACCTCACCGAACGAGGCGTTCTTTCTCACGAAGCCGCTGAAGAACTAGCAACGGGATTTGATTTCTTGATGCGAGTCCGCAACGAACTTCATTACCACGAGGGTAAAAACGCTGATATTCTCACCCTGCGACGACAGGGACCTGTAGCAAACTTCTTTGGCTACCCAAGAAAAACGATTCTCAAGCGAATCGAATCTCTCATGCATGACTACTATCGACATGCGAGACGGATTCGACAGCATACGGAAACGATCTTCGAGATCGCCGAACTTGACGACAAAATGCGCCCGCGACGTCGAATGGGCCTCCTTTCAGCTCCGACACCTGATCGTGAGTTTAGTTATTTTTTCGCTCAAGAAGGACGTCTATTTGCTAAAAACGATGACGTTTTTAAGGAAGATCCCAATCGCCTTCTGTCCCTCTTTCTAATTTGCCAGGAATTCGATCTTCGTCCCTCGCCCGATCTTCGAAAGCTCATCAAGACTCACCGTCACTTCATCTCGAACGACTTCCTTTCGGCGAAAAAAAATCGCGAGACCTTCCAAGCAATTCTTCAAAAAAAGGGAAAAGTCGGCACCACTCTTCGAATCATGCACCGAGTGGGAGTTCTTGGCCTCTTCCTCCCTGAATTTGGTTTAATGGAATTTCTCGTCCAACATGAGTTTTTCCACCGATACACAGCGGATGAACACACCCTTCGTTGCATCGACCAACTCGACAACCTTCTCGAATCAAAAGAACCAACTCACGATATTTACCGTAATCTCCTTATCCGTCACGAAGATCCCTACGCTCTCTACCTTGCGTTGGTGATGCATGATTCCGGTCGAGCGATGGGAGTAGAGGAACACATCGATGGTTCGGCCATTCAAACGGACAAAGTCTGCCATCGTCTCGCCATTTATGGGGAACGCCGTAAGCTGATTATTTTTCTAGTTGATCAGCATCTCTCTCTCTTCTCGACAGCGACCAGAAAAGACCTTTCAGACCCGGAAGTGATTCAGGACTTTGCCGCGCAAATGAAGACCAAGCACAATCTCGACTCGCTGCTCGTCTTCACCTTCGCCGATGCTAATGGCACCAATGAGGAAGCATGGTCAGGTTGGAAAGAAAGCCTCATGCTGCAACTTTATCACGCCACTCGCTCTTATCTCGAACAGGGTGAAGCTGAATATGATGCCGCCTTCCGGACGGAACTTATTGACGTTAAAAAACGAGTCGCGAGAAGACTTAGCAACTCATATGCGCCTCTGATCGAAGAGCATTTCAACCTCATGCCCAAGCGCTACTTCCGCTTTCGAGGATCACGCTCCATTCGACATCACTTACGAGCGATCAGGCAATATCGAGAACGACGAGAACGCCGCCCTGACACCCCCTTTGAATGTGCCGTAAGATGGCTCGATCATCCCGACGAAGGCTACAGCGAGCTCATTATCGCTGCGGAAAGTAAGCCTCGTCTCCTTCGCTGCATTGCTTGCGCGCTCGCAGCACATAAAATCAGCGTCCTCTCCGCCGATGTCTATACTCGAGAGAATACTGCGTTAGACCTTTTCCGAGTCACCTCGGAAGAACGTGACGCAGTCGATGATACTATTCGCCAGCTTTCATTCGTTACCACACTCTACGAAATTTCGGGACTCAAAGACTACAATCCAACACTCTACCTTGAGCAGCCTAAGAATATTTTAGATAAATCCCCCATAACAGAATTTACGGTTCCTACTCGAGTTTTGGTCCGCAACGACACGGATCCTGTCTACACTGTAGTAGAAATCCAAGCGGTAGATCGACGAGGCCTCCTTCACGACATTCTCACGATCTTCGACGAAAAAGAGCTCTCCATTATCCACGCGCGAATCTGCACCGAGAAAGGAGTCGCCCTCGACGCCTTCTATCTTCTCGATAAAGATGGAAAAAATCTCAACACAGAGACAGCAAAAGCCCTAGAGGAACAACTCGATCCTATTCTTTAAAGTTTTTAGAATTATAGCCACTCGACTTCAGGAGGCATTTCAACGAATTCCCCATCCTTGCAGAACAACTTGCCATCGAGAGTCACCTGCGAGCCAACTCCTAGACCTGCAATCAGGTCCCAGTGCAAGGCACTCTTGTTGGTATTTCCAGTTTCCGGATAACCTGCCCCAAATGCCAAATGAAATGAACCGCCCATCTTCTCATCAAAGAGAATTTGCCCCGTTGCGCGATCAATAGCGCGATTGGTTCCAAAAGCGACTTCTCCAATTCGACGAGCGCCCTCATCTTGATCCAACATGGAAACAAGGAATTCCTCGCCCTCTTCCGCACTCACCTCAGTAGCTCGTCCATTCTCCATCACGATGCGAGCATTACGAACGGCCCTTCCTTGATAAACACATCGTTTATCGAAAAAGACCACCCCTTCTGCTCCGCCGTTTACAGCTGAGAGATTGGGACCTGAGTAGACCTCGCCATCCGGAAAATTCTTCCGACCAGGACTCGAGAGCCAACGCATTCCTGAAATATCCACTTTCAAATCCGTGCCTGCGGGAGTTTGAAAATGAAGCTCACTCCCAGCCATCAATTTTTCAGCCAACTGGCACTGCCACTCGTCTAATTTTTCCCAGAAAGCTACCGGGTCCGATTGGTTTAACTGACACGCTCGCACCACAAATTCAGAGTAATCGCGTAAGCTCATTCCCGCGTCTTGCGCGTAAGCGTTCGTCGGAAAAAGTGTTGTACTCCAGAGCAAAGGCTTAATCCCTTCATTCCCTTCCGGATCATCTGCGGCCGCTGCTCGCTGGAAAAATATCTCACGACTCCTATGATTCGCCTTAGCGGTTCGCTGCATCTTCACAGGTTCGAACTTATCCAGCGCTCGCAAATTGGTACTTCCTCCTAGATTGATGGTAGCATCGACTAATTCAGTTTCAGCCAAGACAAGCGGATTCTCCCAATCCAACTGCTTTTCCCCAGCGAGTTCAAAAAAAGATTCACTAAGAAACTCAGGACGACAATTCACCAAAGGCAAACCACCAGCTTGAAGGACTTTGCGGTAAACAGCCTCCAGCAAAGGCTCTGCAGCTGGCACCGAGGTCAAACGGACAACCTGCCCTTCTTTCACTCGAGTCGCATGCCTTACCAGGACCTCAGCCCAACGCTCCAAATGTTGGCTTGTAATCATTTCTTAGAAAATTTGCTCTTCAACAGCCCAACCTCTTAAAAAATTAAGGAGTCCAATCCCAAGAATCCAAATTGCAAACCGCCGAGGCTAACAACTGAATTCCCGCCGCAATATCACCTTTGTGGCTCATCTCAATAACCTGATGAATATTGCGAGTCGGAATCGAAACCGCTCCTGCAATGGATCCGCCAGGGCTCATACGTTGCATCCCAGCAGTATCAGTCCCTCCAGCAGCAAGAATCTCTGGCTGCCAGGTGATACTCTCTTTTTCAGCAAGATCCTTCATATAGGCGACCATCCGGCGATCACAAATCACCGAACTATCCATAATCTTGATCCCGACTCCTTTTCCTAGCGAGGTGCAGCGCTCCTGAGGCTTAGAGCCCGGAACATCGTAGGCAATCGTAGTATCAAGACCAAACGCAAAATCAGGCTGAATCTCCAAAGCAGAAGTGTTTGCCCCTCTTAGACCAACCTCCTCTTGCACGGTGAAGACCGCGTAAAAATCATAAGTAGGCGTCTTTCCTTTCAAAACCTTTAAAGTCTCGATGAGAAGATAAACTGAAACTCGATTATCAAGCGACTTCACATTCACACAGTCTCCCATCTCCACAAGAGATCGCTCCCGGGTGATACTGTCACCAATTTCGATCAACTCCTTTACCTTCTCTGCAGGCAATCCCGTATCGATGAAAAAATCCTGAAGCTTAATCGACTTACTACGCTCCTCGGGAGCCATAATATGAATCGGCTTGGAACCCATCACGCCCAAAACATCTTCCCGTCCATGAACGAAAACACGCTGAGCGGTGAGAGTCTTAGGATCGAAACCTCCTAGAGGGTTGAAACGAATAAATCCCTTATCATCGATATGAGTGACGATAAAACCGATTTCATCCATATGCGCTGCGGCCATGGTCTTCTTTTCTGACGAGGCTCCTTTTACAAGGGCTACGACATTCCCCATCGCATCAACCCGTATGTCATCCGCGAGACCTTTCACCTCCGACAACACCAAATCACGAATCGGCTTTTCAAAGCCTGGCGCTCCTGGTGCTTCACAAACACGTCCCAACAAATCGAGGTCAATTTCCATGCCCGGTAGGTAGCAGCGACTAATCGAGACTCAAAGCCGGAAAATATAATTTAATCTTACCCTCTATAGCACTTTTTACTTTACCTCAAATCGAACCCATTGCT
>CAYUHN010000112.1:0-10189 GCA_964444495.1 uncultured Roseibacillus sp.
CTATCTCCCAATCGTTTCGGCAATAAAGTCATCTATGCTGGCCCTTTTAATCAAGAACACTGGAGAACTCCCGAATTCGAATCTGCCTCTGAAGAGGAAGAAGAAAGAGACTATTGGTACTTCGGAGGTTCATCATGGATTAGCGACGAAAAATATTTTGCTCCACTCCGGTTGGACATTCCACTCGAAGATCGGATTTCCATTCGTTTCAACGTTCGCTGGGTAGCTCCCCTTGGATTTAATATCGGTCTATTTTCCGACTTCCAACGCCCTATCATCCCCGAAAAGGAAACTAGGGTTCGCCGAGTTTCAGAAACCACTCCTGAAGGAGAAGACGTCCCAGAGGAAAAAGCCCCTCTCGAATTTGGAGATATTATTGAACAAGGAATGGGAGATGAAGACGCAGAAACCTTTGGCTCTGGCTACCTGATCTCGATCATGTCAACTTACTGCCGTCTAGCTCGCCTTTCCTTTGATGAAGAAGGTCATGCACGACGAAAAACGTTCACCAACTCGAGTTCACGTTTACAGCTAAATGGTCAATATTCAGCAAACATTGAAATTAGAGCTTGTCGTTCTGAAGGATCCATCCGGGCTTACGTGGACGGACAACTCGCCGCAGAATGGCAAGACCTCGGTGACCCCTTTCAAGATGAAAACTGCTTCCTCTCTTTTCGCGATACCTTAAAAGGAAAAGTTCGCATCAGCGACCTTGTTGTTGCACCCTGGAATGGCATGACCGACTCCGCTCTCAGCATGCAACATGAAGAGAGAGATATTCTTCTTTTTGAAAACGGCACTGACCGAATCTCGGGAGAGCTCCAGAGCATTACCGATGGCATAATTAGCATTCGCTCACCTCTCGGCGATCTCAAGACCCCCATAGACGAGATTGCCAAAATTCATTTTGCCACCGACTCTATCTCTGAGGACGATACCTATAGTGATTCACATATCCTTGTGAACCTTCAGCCCTCAGGGCGCCTCACCCTCCAACCAAAAGAAGATGTCGCAGGTTCACTAGTAGGTGAACATCCTATTCTTGGCGAACTTTCCATCGACCTCTCTTACTCTTACCTTATCGAATTTGATTCCCTCACCACAATTTTTGACAATTGGGAAAATGATTTCTCACCTTAATTCTGCTACCACTCTTATGCATCAATTTAGGAAAATTCTCTCTCTTATTCTCTCCACAGTAGTGCTAACCAGCACTTGCTCTCTTTATGGGAAGTCTCCGATCTCGGTATCCTTTGTGGAAGGAAGCACGATGTCAGGAGATTTGGCGGGGCTAAGTTTCGAAAATGGGCTCCTACTCGAAACGACAAAAACTCCGAATTCCCCTCTAGCCCTCAAAATTGACACTTTCAAGACAATAGACTTTGTCAATCCTCCCACTAATTCTGAACCCCTCTACTCAAGACTGGTCCTACAAAATGGTGATATCCTTCCTGGAAACCTCTCGGAGATTGATGAAAACCTCATCACATTCAGTTCCATTTTCACTTCTGATCTTGAGGTTCCTCGCTCACAAGCAAAACTTCTTCGTCTCGGAGTCCGCCCTCAGAAATTAGTTTTTCACGGCCCGCTTCCACTCTCCGAATGGGATGGAAACGGTCGCGAGAATTGGGGCCTCCCTCCCCAGTCAACCGATAATAGCATCTATATGGATGTGCGAGGCCAGCTCAGCCGAGACTTTGATCTACCCGAGCAATTCATCATCGAATTTAAACTAAGCTGGGATCGGACTCCTTCTTTCCGAATGAGCTTCGCAAAAGACCCTGACCAAAAAAATTCTCCGGACCTTTACTATATCAACATCAACTCGGCCGGCTTGCAAATGAAGCGCCAAACCAATGGGAAATTTCGCTGGTACGACCTCATCAAACTAAGCCACAACGAGCTTAACAAAATAGTTCCGCTGCAAGAAAAAGAGCTTGATGTCCAAATTCAAGTAAATCGACGTAGTAGCCACCTTTCTCTCTTTCTCAATGGCGACCTTGTTCGCCGAATGTCCGATCCAGTTGAGGTCCCTCAAGGAAATTCGATTCTCATCGAACGAACAATCGCTCCATTGAAAGATCAAGATGATGCCATGATTCTTTCTGAATTCAAAGTCTATGCTTGGGATGCGGTCTCCGAACTCGAAATTACAGAAGCCCCCAGCGATGGCATCAACGACATCATTGTTTCTTCTCATGGTGAACGCATTTCCGGAAAACTTCTCGACTTTCAGTCTCCTCCTAGCACCGATGACCCCCTACTTGAGAACCCCTTAAACTCTCCCCGTCCTTCTAACGAAATTCCTATTGAAAATAGCCCCAAGGTTTTCCGACTCAATTCCGCCCTCCGAGAGGAGCCGCTTGTTTTCGAAGAAGAGAAAGCTCTCCTCGTCTACTTTAAGGAAACTCAGCGAAAAGACGCCGCAACCGATTTTCCACTTTTCCAGATCGATACCGTTAACGATGGGATTCTTAATGCAAAATCTATCACTATGGACGGTCAAAACTTTGTCCTCGAACACCCTCTCTTGGGAACTTTACGCCTCCCCCATCGATTCATCAAAAAAGTGAGATTCTATCACGAACTCCATTAACTCTTAATTCTCTTTATATGACTTCGCTGCGCTTCCTTTTTTTCGCCGCCATTGCAAGTTCAACCGTGCTCTCAGGCGAAAATGAGCCTCTTTCCACGCTCACCTTTGCTGATGGCGATTCCATTTCTGGCTCCCCTATAGGCATGGAAATCGATAAGCAAGATCGCAGCATAATATGGAAAAGTGACCACTTAGTGAAAGATGAACACCCCTTCTACGAATCGCTCATCGACACCATCAGATTCAATTCACGAAGCTTCCAATTGCCTTCTTCAACGGCAACCATCACTTTCCAAGCCCATCTCGATGGTGGAAATGACGTCCTAAAAGGCAACTTGAAATCCTTCAATGATGAGACTCTGACTCTTGACACTTGGTATGCAGGTGAACTCGTCCTCCAGCGTAACATGCTCAAGAATATTGAAATCGCCTCCTCTTCGACTCTTCTTGTTGATGGCTTCGGCCGCAAGAATTCTTGGGTTCGTTCAGGTGCAGCTTCTGAGTGGTCCATTGAAGGCAAGGTTGTCGATAGTTCTAGCCGAGGCTCGATTGCTCGTGAATTCAACTTCCTTCCTCCCAAGGTCGTTATCAGCTTTCAGGTCAACTACGAATACTCTCCAAGCTTTCAGATTCATTTTTTCGCCGATGAAGGAGACGCTGAAAAACCAGCTAACGGCTACTACTTTGACCTCTCCAGTCGCGACCTTAATTTTTTCAAACGGATAGACAAAAAACCAATTCGCCTTGGAGAAAGGCGTTTGGGTGCTCGAGGTATTGTGAACCGAGCACAAAGTAGCGAAGTCTCTCTCTATCTCGATCGCGGAGAAGGAGTCTTTGCACTCTACGTCGATGGGCAGGAAGCTTCCAAAGCCACGGATGACAACGTATTCCAAGAGGGACACTGGCTCCACATCGCATCTACCGGCAACCGAGATCAATCTATCCGAAAACTACAAATCCGAGAATGGAATGGTGAATTACCTTCTACGCAAGCCTTCATCGATCCAGAAGGCCTACCCGATCTTGAAGGAGAGGTCATTAAACTAAGGAATGGAGACTCCATTATCGGCAAAGTGATGGATATTGCGGACGGCAAACTCAACGTTTCTACTAAATATTTAGAAATGGCTATTCCAATCGAGAAAATTCGCACATTCGAAGTCTCTCAAGCCGAAAAACTTGGCTGGCCTCGTATGTACCAAAATGACATTCGCGCCTTTTTTGTGACAGGTGGTCACGTTACCTTGAAAGTGTCCGAACTTACCTCTGAAACCATCACTGGCTACTCACAAGTCTTTGGAGAATCTACTTTTGAACTCAAGGCTTTTAGCCGCATTGAGTTTAATCCCCACTCTCTTCCATTCCGCGCTCTTCGAGGCCAGGCCGAATAGCCACAGGCCGTCAATGCTGAGAGATTTTGAAAATCTCAGCCACTTTAGCGAGCTTACCTACCCCGCGAGTTCCTTTAAGAAATACTCCGCCTGCTCGCACGAATTCTCGAATAGATTGTAGAAAACGACCATCTCTTCCCTTCTTGGTAAAATTCCTTTGCGAAGCCGTTCTTCAAATTTTTCACTTATTTGGTGAATTCTCGTCAATCCCAAGGTCCCTCCAGTCCCTTTAATTCGATGAAAAAATTCGGCCCAAGCCGAATTTGTTACCTCGGAATATAAGGCTGAAAACTCGGCCATTTCTTTTCTGAAGCTCTTTCTAAAATTTTCAAGAATCGGCAAAATCATCTCTGCAGAACCCATCGCAATTGCCGAAAGGTGCTGGCAATCAATAGCATCGATATCTTCTGCTTTCATCGAAATCGTAGTAATAAGGAAAAAGACTCAAAGCTCATCCCTGCAATCTAACATGTCAGAAAACAAAAATCCCGAGCCTTTCCAGCAGAATAACGAAAATCCTTGAGGACTCAAGGTCAAAAGGATCCACTTGAATCAACAAAAGCCCAGCCTCCATACAGAGGCTGAGCTTTTGCTTAAAAATCACTCTGAAGTATGACCTACTCCAGTTCTCTCTAGGGAGCTCAACTAACTGCCGGGGTATCTTCTGACCCCATAAACTTGTAAATACTGGCTCCAATCAAACCTCCAACTATAGGGGCAATCCAGAACATCCAAAGCTGCTTCAACGCAATTGCATCACTAGAAAAAACAGCCACACCAGTGCTTCGTGCCGGATTCACTGAAGTGTTCGTTACTGGAATACTAATCAAGTGAATCAGAGTCAAACCGAGACCTATCGCTATCGGGGCAAAACCAGCAGGTGCTCGCCCATCAGTTGCTCCTAAGATGATAATTAGGAAAAAGGCAGTCAAAACAATCTCGGAAATCAAACCCGCCACCAAGCTAAACTGTTGTGGAGAACCATTATCACCAAATCCATTAGAAGCTAAGGTTCCCACGTCTTTTCCTGAGGTCGTCAAGATCAACATCAGTACTAGACCAGCGAGAAGCCCTCCAACTACCTGAGCAATAATATAAGGCCCCAGTTCTTTAGAGGAAAAACGCCCTCCGGCCCAAAGACCAATTGAAACTGCGGGATTCAAGTGACATCCCGAAATATGACCAATCGCATAGGCCATCGTTAAAACCGTCAATCCAAAGGCGAGAGAGACTCCAACCCAACCAATGCCAACATCAGGTACTCCTGCGGCTAAAAGCGCGCTTCCGCACCCGCCAAAAACTAACCAAAATGTTCCTACTAATTCTGCACAGTATTTCTTCATACCTATCACTTAGACATAAATCCTTTTGAGAGAGCCACATTTTTCTATGTTCATTGTTTATAAAAACGACTCCTGTAGTAAGAGTCAAGTCCGACTCCTCCAAGCCAGCAGCAGGCTCATTATCAAAAACATGAGTAGCTGAAATTCGCCATGAAAGATTATCAGTAATATCTGTATCGAGATAAGCGGTAGAGGTAACGATGAAATTATCAAAATCGTTCACATCAAAATCCACTACCGAAGCCTGCTTGAAGCTCATCCGAGGATTAAGAACCAGTTCAAATCGTTCAGCGGCACGTAAGGAAAAATAATTATCCGAAACTCCGTTTACATCTTCAAAGACATAACCAGGACCAACTTCCAAGGCAAGTGACGCACGATCATTCTTAAAGAGATAATATCCTCCCACCAAGCTCGTCGTAAAACGGTAATCGACCTCTGCGATTGCGTCGCGAAGGAAATCAACCCCAGCTCCGCCATAGAAGCGGTCCGAGAAGAGCCTATTATAGCGAGTGCCTACACGAAGAGCGTCACTTGCAGTCGCTCCATCGTTTTCTCCGTAAAGATAAGAGCCCGTCAAGAACCACTCATCCGTGACAGTACGATAAGCCGTATCGTAAGCAAAGGTGGCCGCAAGACTATCCGCGTTCCCCTTGGCTAGAGAAACTCCGACTGCAGCAGTCGTAGTCCACCCCTTCGCTGGATCAGCTGGGGTTTCCGCGTCAGGCTTCAAAGTAGCCCGTCCAGCTGGAGCCTCTTCAGGAAAGCCGCCAAGTGAGTAAGCAAGACCAGCGGTCAAGACAAGGTCTCCAGACTGCCGGCCTGTCGCTGGCGTACTATCATAAACGTAACGAAGTCCACTACGCAGCGTCCAATTGGGACTTAGAAGAACGTCAATGCCCGCTTCTCCAATCAACTGATAATCTCCAAAATCATCAACTGCAGGAACAAACAGAGCGCTTTGCCAGATCTTCGAACGTGAAGTAAGCTGATGCTCAAAGCGTTGACCAAAACGCACATGAAGATGTTCATCGCGATCGCCACCCTCTTCTAACCAAGTATATCCGGGACCAGCTTCGAACGATAACGTCGTACGATCCGTCTTAACGACATGATATCCAAACAAAGTAGAAACATCAAAGCGATAGTCCAAATCAGACAACTCGTCCCGAAAATACGAACCCGCTCCCCCAATGTAGAAACGGTCAGTCAACAAACGCTGCCCTTGGCCAAAAATTCGCAAAGTATCAGTAGTCTCTACTCCTTCATTTTCAGCATAAAAATAATCAGCTCCAATCAGACCTTCCCAAGTATCGCTTTCATAAGTCGCCAAGCCCTGCAAAAAGTAACCAAGAGTGTCGGCATTTCCTTGTGCTAGATTCAATCCAGTCGCTCCCGTAACTTCCCAACCAGAAAGATCAGCACTGCCTATTCCCGCCAAACCACCTAAACCATTCGCAACACTATCTGAGCTTCCCCCTAAAAGGGCCCCTGCCAAGGCCCCAGATCCTGTATAGTCTTCCGCAAAATAACCGTCTGCCTTCGCTATTGTAGAAGCAACCAATAAAGCTCCACTTTGTAGAGCCACGAGTTTTGTCAATTTCATATTGATTAATCGATTTTATTGGGATGAGAAAATTGCTCATAAAGTCACTTCATTACGATATCCGAACTAATTTTTGTAGTTGGTGACACCAATTTTGTAAAACTGGCTGAAAACGGTATCGGCAGCGACTATTTCCCTGCTAATTTTCATTTATCCCCCTTTTATAATGAACCGCCTCATTTTCGCTCTTTTCCCGCTCCTCTCTTTTGGCCTCTTTCTCGGCTCTTCGTGCTCTCCCGCTCAATCGCAAACCGTAGGCTCATCAGCAGCCGTAAGCCTCCTTGGAAGCGAATGGCCAAAAATTCAAAACTCCATTGCCGCACAACGAACAGCGGGACATCCAAACTACAACCCTAAGTGGCTCTACGTCGTTGACCCGCGTAGCCAACGAATGCACATCATCTCTCTTGAAACTCAAAAAGTTCATGAGACTTTTCGCTGTGGCACTGGAAAAAGAGGCCTTGGAATTGCCGATGGTCAAACTCCTACCGGTTTTTTCACCATGGGCGGGGTTCGCATCGCCAAAAACGGCGACACCTCTATTCAAACCGGCGATTCCAAAAAAGGAGTGAGCGGAATCTATGCCGAAATTCTCTATCCCCCCACTCATCCCGATCCTTCGCTTCGGGGCTATGTCCCAAATGGAGTCGTTATCCATTCCTACAATCCGGCTGCTAGTGGCATGCTTCGCGAGCGCCGAGCACAGCGCCTCATCGGTCGCGTTCCTTGCACCACTGGCTGTCCAGTTCCTGATATTGAAGACGCCCACAAGCTGATCCCCTACCTCAGAGAGAGCGCTGGTAAATTTGATCCGACCGCCAACCCAAATGGTAATTTGCAACAGCTCATCCGAAGCGGAAAAGTGAAGCAATATCAAACAAGCGGCCTCGGAGCAGCCATTTACATCATGAATCGGAGCTAGCCCTACCTAGCCTGCTGGCAACTCCAACATTCTGTAAAAGAATCTGGCACAGATTCACCACATCCACTGCAGAGCCAATCTTCCCCTTCCGGGCGATCTTCATCGGCTAAAAACTCCTTCATAAGCTCTAAGGCAAGCTCCTCGTCTTCATCGTTGAGAATACAAAGCGCAGGATAAAATTCGCGAATCGGAATCTCGGTCAGGCCCGACACCGTGAGATTCACATTTTTCACGAAAACAGGAATTCCTGCCGACTTAAAAATCGACTCCAACAACCCCACCTTCGCATGATTGATATGGCGGTAAATCTCTTTCATAGCTTGTTTCGGTGCATCGATACTCCTTTACAAACTAGCCCGAAGAATCCGCAAAACGTTCCGACTAATAAACGTCACGCGCGTAACGCTTTTCCTTCTTGAGCAACTTGATAAAGGCAACGGCTTCTTCTTCGCTCATCTTCCCGTGCTCCTCCGCAATTTTGTGAAGAGCATTGTCGACATCTTTCGCCATTCGAGAAGCGTCACCACAAACGTAGAAGTATCCCCCATCCTGCAATGCCTTCCAGAGCTCTGCTCCTTCTTGTAACATCAAATGCTGAACGTAGAGTTTCTCCTTTTGATCTCGCGAAAAAGCTAATGAGAGCTTGTCGAGAACACCCTTGTCCTGCATCTCCATCAATTGCTCTTCGTAAAGAAAATCAGTGGCACGATAAGGATTCCCAAAGAAGAGCCAGTTCATCCCTTCAGCGCTTCGCGCTTCGCGCTCCTCGAGAAAAGCCCGGAAGGGTGCGATTCCCGTACCAGGTCCTACCATAATCATAGGAACATCATTGTTCTCAGGAGGGCGAAAGGCTTTGTTGCTATGAACGAAAACCCCAGGCTTAACCCCATCAGTTCGTCGAGCAAGGAAAGTCGAACAAACTCCACCTCGTTGACGTCCCTGAGATTCGTATTCAACAACTCCTACAGTGAGATGAACTTGTCCCGGATGCGCTTTAGGACTTGAAGAAATCGAATAAAGCCTCGGCTGAAGCTTCTTGAGAACTCCTACAAACTCTTCTCCATCTCGAAAATCAGCCGGATGATCCACCACTAGGTCGACCAGCTCACGTCCCCACATAAAATCATCCCAAGCCTTGTCATCATCCGACTCAACAAGCGAACGCAAAAAGGGAGAACCACTTCGCTCCTGCCAAGCAGTAATCAATTTCTTGTTCAAACTACGAATATCGTAGTGATACATGAGAGCTTCTTCAAGAGTCCCTTCCTTACCATTCGGGAGCGGAATTGGACGACTTGCCTTGAAAGGCACCGCTTCACAAATTTCCCCGACCACCGACTTTGGATTAACCGGCTTCACACTCAGAGCATCACCGGCCTCATACTCAAGACCTGAGCCTTCAAGCGAGAACTCGACATGATGAGTGCTCTTTTGCGCGCCTTCGCTATTCAGGTCGTAATTGCTAACAATCTCCGACGGAAATGGATTCGCCTTTCCGTAGGGTTCATCTTCAAGAGAAACCTCTCCTTCCTCGGCCGCTACCACACTCGCGCCCAATGCTTGAAGGATATTTGCTTTCCACCCGTCAAAAGGCTCGTCGTAATCGACATCACTATCGACTCGTTCAAGGATACGCTCCCCTCCCAACTCTCCAAAACGTCGATCGATCACTTTCCCAGTTTCGCAAAAATCTGGATATTCGGTATCGCCTAAGCCAAAGACGGCAAACTTCACCCCCTCCATGCGAGGAGCAGAGTCACTAAGCAAATTCTCAACAAAATCAGTGGCATTATCAGGTGGTTCACCATCGCCATAAGTCGAAGTGATAAGAGCCACGTTCTTCTCTCCACTCAATTGATCGAGCGAATAATCTGCGAGATCGATAATTTTGACCTCAAAACCTGCCCCCATCGCTTTTTTGAGGCGCTTAGCGCAACCCTCCGCATTCCCCGTCTGCGATCCCCATAAAATCGTCACCGGAACAGCAGGCCCTGTCGCAACAGGAGCCGAGGTTCCACTAAATTGTTTAGCAAAGAAACCATTTAGCCATTCGCGCTGCTCTGGTGAAAAGGGCGCATTCTCTGGGACGAAAACTGGGTTAGACATAAAAGCGTAAAAAGAGGCGTTCGAACTTACCGATTTGGGCGGCAAAGTGTACTAGCGCTATGTTCTGTTCAAGAAGAACGAATGGAAAATTCGGGTATCTGACCATTTTGAATCAATTTGGAGCCAGTCAAACCTAACCTAACTTATTCATTATCAATAAAAAATAAATTGGGAATTTCTTCTCTTCAACGAAATCACAACAACTTAAAAAACCGAAAACTTCTC
>CAYUHN010000113.1:0-10124 GCA_964444495.1 uncultured Roseibacillus sp.
CGGCGATCGGCTGTTGTGGAGAAAGTGACTTTCGTTGGGAACAGTAAAAAAGAAGAAAGCCAAAGAATAGATCCTAAGTTTAATGTTTCTTTTGCTCCAGCACTTGTTCACTGGCAAGAAGTAGGTTGCGAAGGTCGCGGTAATTGAGTTCTTGGAGAGCCGTATTCTGATCAATAGCTAAGCAAGCGGCGGCAGCCGCGCTTTGACCAAGAACCATGAAAGTAGGTTCCATTCGGATAGAACCAAAAGCGATATGTGAAGACGAGACGCAGACAGGAACAGAAAGGTTTTCGCACTCTTCTGCTTTGGGAATGATGCTACGATAAGAAATTGGGTAAGGCTTGAATCCGTGAAATTGGACGTCGCCTTCATTCTGAGCAGTTCCATCTTTTACGACACGTTGGCAATTGTGAGAATCCATTCCGTAAGCCGCCATCCCAATAGAATCCTTAGCAACTTGCTTTCCACGGCAGTTGTGTTCAGTCATTACGTAGTCCGAGACCATTCGCCGTGCTTCGCGTATATAAAGCTGAGTCGACCAACCTTTGGTTGTAAGGAATTCATCGCGGCAGGGACCAAAAGAAAGGAATTGCTCTTTAAGAGAATCGGGCAGGCGAGGGCTATGGGACATGAAATACCAAAATCCTCGTATGTAATCTTCGTGTGCTTGCCAGATTTTCTTGCGTGTTTCGATGCTTCCATCGGGATAATCGTAGTTAGCTCCGATGAAGTCGGTAGAGATGCCCTGAGAATTGTTGATATCAGTCTTGCCGTTTGGCATCCAGACAGGATTACAGAACTGCTTCATGTGAGGTTCATCGCCAGCTTCCAGGATTCGTTCCACTTGGCGAGCGGCTAGTTCGTAGCGGTTGGGATCGTAATTTGCAGGGGGGTCTAGCAAGAGACGATTCTCGGGAACGTTGGTGAAACAGAGACGGAAGTTGTAAGCTTGTACGCGGTGATCACCATCTCCGGGCATGCCTCCGTTGCCTTCTTGAATGAGAGGAATGAGCCCGCTCGAGGGATCTCCTGGAGTGTTATAAGGATCGACACTATCGAAGAATTGATTCTTGGGAGTTTTAGCCCGAATACCATTGAGAGTCTCTTGATAGGTCGCATTAGATTCTCGTCCTACGTGGTAGGAGACTTTGGCTTGAGCCATAAGATCGCCTTCGTAAGAGGCATCAATAAAGGCTTTTCCAAGGTAGGTCTGACCAGTGTTAGTAGTGAGAGAAACGAGCTTTCGGCCTTCTTTCGTTACTTTCTGAAGTGAGGCCATCTTGACGACGGGGATTTTTTCTTCAGAGAGAAATTGTTCAAATATGGCACTAGCGACCTTTGGCTCAAAGGTCCACATTGCTCCATTGGGGCCATGAATTTCTTTTTCCGTTGTCCGCTTAGATTTGTTCTCAAAAAACTCTTCACGAGTTTCGTAAGTCCAAGACTCGTCTTTTTGATAGTGCTGGGCAACTCGTTGGTAGAACTCACGGCTCAGACCCCCAATGACGCCTTTGTTTCCAATGTCGGTGGCTCCTAAACCACCGGAGGTGAGACCTCCGAGATGATTGCCAGGCTCAATAAGAATCGCAGATTTGCCCATGCGTTTGGCTTGCACCGCTGCGGTGATGCCAGCACTAGTGCCTCCGTAGATAATGAGGTCCGCTTGTAATGATGTTTCGGAAGTGGTTTGAGTACGGTGGCTAGCCAAAAGAGGGCGAAGTGATTGGGCGATATATTTGGCAATGATGGCATTGCCGTCAGGAGATGGGTGGACGCCATCGGGATGCATCCAAGTAGATTCTGCTAAGTTGTTTTTGAGATCAACAAGAGGAAGTTGTTGGGCGGAGGCGATTTCACGAACTGCTTCCGAGTAAGTATCGAGGAGTTCTTGCAATCCTCCCGCTTGCTCGTAGTCCTCGAGTTCATGGCGTTTAAAATAGGTTTCTTCCCGAATAGGAGGAGGGGTACAAAGAATTGGTTGAGCCTGAATGGCGAGGCATTGCTCAATAATGCTCTCTAAGTTTTTCTTATAGTCAGAGAGCTGAACGTGAGCTTTTTCGGAATCAACGCGAATGTCGTTTGTTCCGAAAAAGATAACGACAAAATCGGGATTGTGCGCGAGAACGTCTTTCCGTATGCGTTTAAGTCCTTGACGACTATTATGACCGCTAACTCCTGAGTTAATGGTCTCAACGCCCAAAAGCGGTCCTAAGACTCGCGGATAGCCTCGCTTCGTAATACTGTCCCCAAAGCAAACTACAACTGGTTTTGCACTGGCCGATGTAAGTGATAGAACTAAGGCGAATAAAATTTTTTGTTTTGCGAGAAATCTCCAAAATTTAGGCATGCTCTATCTCTTATCGTTTTATCAAAACTTGAAAATAATAAAAATATTTGGAGTTTATCGTACTACGTTAGAAGCTCCCAAAGAAAGATCGGAAAATGTCTCCCTTACCCACTTATGCTTGACGAAGTGTGCGATGCCTTGGGTAACGACGAAAGAAATTGAGGCTTAAGAAGAATTTTATAAGCTGGGGAAGATGATTGTTACCGGATTTTCTGAGTTTCCTGGAGTGAAAGCCAATCCGACGGGGCTGCTTATGCAGAGATGGCAAAAGAAGAGTCCTTCGTGGGCGTCGCGAAACGCGATCTTTGAAGTCTTGCCAGTGGAATACAAGAAAAGTGAACGGTGTATTCGAGAGCTTGTGGCGAATGCTGAAGAAGAAACATTTTTAATGTTAGGGGTGAGTGGAAAAGGGCCTTCCATCCAATTGGAACGCTTTGCGCTCAATGTTGATGATGCTCAGATTCCTGATACTGCAGGCGATCAAAGAGAAGGTCGACGTATCGTCGACTCTGGGCCGATTGCTTTAGAGGTTTCTTATGAACTTTCTGATCTTAAGAAAAATCTACAAATGCAAGGGGTCGAAGTCAGTGTTTCGAATCATGCTGGTGCTTACGTTTGCAATCACTGTTATTATAGCGCTTTACTAGCAGCTCGTGATTTGACGACTCGGGCTAAGCCTCTTTTTGTTCATGTTCCACTCGTTTCCGCCACTATCGATTCGCAGGTTGAGATGGAGAAATATCTTGTAGATTTGGAAGTTCAGATTGGACGAGTGATCTCAGAACTTAGAGGCCTTCAAATTGCTTAGCTGTTGACGGATTAGCACTTTGATTACTTTAAAAAGCGTAGATCGCCGTCGCGGCGGGTGATGTTCTGGGAATCGAGGTGCTCAAGGAGGGGCATGGCGATACGCCGTGAGGTGCCGAGGATCTGACGTAAGTCGGAAGCGGTTGCACTAGTGTGCTCTTTGAGATGTGAAGTGATTTGTTGGCTAGCTGCAGCGACAGTCTCGGCGTCGAGGACGGTTTTTTCGTCTAGGGAAACAATTTTGCCGATACGAATGAGAAAGGCTAGGGCACGTTGGGCTGCGGGAGTGGGACCGAGATCTTTTCGGTTGGGGGCGTCTAGTTTTGCTTGCGCGAGAGTGGCTAGGATCTTGTCCGCTTCGCCTGCGAGCTCGGCAGGAATGTCGGTGCGGTGAGATGCGGATTTGAGGAACTCCGTTTCGTTTTCGATTTCGAGCTGATGCAACCCTGCGAGGACTTCAGTCATCAGTTCGGCTGAGGGAAGGCGGCGAGAGAGAGATTGGCGAAGATCTTGCAGGGGGAGGCCTGGTAAGTCGGGATTTTTCTCGTGGTAGCTGAGAACTTTTTGTTGAGCGAATTTGAGAAGCGTCTGCCACCAAGGCCCGAGGACTAAACCGCTTTTGACTTTGACGATTTCTTCTTTTGCCACGAGTTCTTTGACCGCTTCTTTGAAAATTCGATTAGAAAATGGAAAAAGCTGAGAGGACGGTTTGGTTGGGAGGAATTTCTCTTTTTCGAGGAGAAAAGAGAGGAAGCCTGCAGGGCTGGGTTTGTCCGCGAGAGCGCGAAGGTTTTTTTGATGAAAATCTTTTCCTAGTAGCCTTCGTGAAGCATGTGGATCTAAGACTCGAGCCCCAGCAAGAGTGGCTTCTCCTGAGCCATCACGGAGAACAAGACAATCGTTGCCAAAAGTGAAGAAGGGTTCATCGAAACGGAGTTGAGCAAGGGTGGTACCTCCGGGTAAGAGTTCGCCTGAGAGAAGTCTGACCCGTGCTTGTGAACGTCCTGAGCCATGATGAATTCGAACTTGTTGACCATTTCGGATAGGGCGTTCAGTGGCAGGTTGGTTAGGGATTTTTCGCGTAAGCCGAGTGAGGAGAACGTCAATCGTTAGGGAGGGGTCACCAGCTTCGGGTGAGGTAAGGATCTGGCCGCGTTTGACTCCTTTTTCTTTACGGGAATCGAGTGCAACATCGGGGATATTGACTGCTGTACGCATTCCTGGACGGGCTAGCTCAAGGGTTTGGCTATGGTTCTGCAGGGAACGTACGGAGGCGGTGAGTCCCTGAGGTTGCAGCACAAGACGGTCGCCTAGTCGGAGGGCGCCGCGAGAGAGGGTTCCGGTGACAATGGTACCCATTCCTTTCACCGAAAAAGCGCGATCCACTGGGAGGCATGGCACGGCAAGGTCTTCTGCTGGTGGGTGAGCGCAGAGAGCTTCTGAGAGAACTTGGCGAAGCTCTGGGATTCCTTCTCCTGTATGGGAAGAAACTGGGATAATTGGGCATTCGGCAAAGGCACTTCCAGCTAGGCCATCACGTACGAATTCAGCTGCAAATTCAGCATCTTCACTTAGATCGATCTTCGTGAGTGCAATCACGGCCCGGGTGATGCCGAGGTATGAGAGAATGTGGAGGTGTTCCTCGGATTGAGGCATCCAGCCATCATCGGCAGCGACGACGATGAGGGCGAGGTCAAGGGCTCCAACCCCTGCTACCATGTTGTTTACAAAATCGGCGTGGCCCGGGACATCTACAAGACCGATCTGTAGGTCTTGGTTATCGGGGCCAGTGAGTTGTAGGTGAGCGAAGCCAAGTTCGATGGTCACTCCCCGTTTTTTTTCCTCGGGGAGTCTATCGGGATTGGTCCCTGTCAAGGCTTGCACGAGGCTCGATTTACCGTGATCGATATGACCAGCTGTTCCGATGATGAAGTTCATGGTGTAATGAGTCGAAAGAGCGTTATTCTGCGGTTTTAATGACTTCGACGATACGCGCTTTTTCGAAGTCAAAAGGAGTCATTTCGACTGTGACTTCGGTGCCAGCTGTGAGCTGAGGGCGCAGGGGGAGGTGAGTGCGGGCAAGATGGCCTAAAGTGATTTTTCCATTAGGAAGCGTGAGCATTACCGTCCGGTGGTCGCGTTCTGCAGTGACGGTGGCTGTGGTGACGATGGGCTCGTTTGGCATAAGGGTTTTGGCAGTTTGTGGTCGCTGCTCTCTAATCAATGACCGCGAAACGATTGCGAAAAGTAAATTTCTAGCTAATTTTTGATTCCATGAAAGTCCAATGGTCGCGTTTCTTGCCGTTGTGTGGTATTGCTGTACTTGCCGTGGTGGTGGGTTGCTCAGTTTCTAATGGATCTCGGCGTTCTTTGTCCAACCGCCAGCAGCTAGCGACTGCTCTTCTTGCGAGTGATAAAGTCGTTTTTGCGAATTACCACGTCAGTGGCCGGCGCGACAATGCGACTGCTCTTGATAATATACAACAGACGGCGGCTGGTCTGCCAGCTTCTTGTAGTTATTATGGCCGTGCGCCGGGTGGGACCACTCAGTTACATCCTCAAATGCTCGCTGCGATGAAAAAGATGGTCGATGAGGGGTATTCGTTCAATGTGACTTCGATTGCGGGGAGTTCTCATAGCAGCCGTTCCAGACATTATTTGGGTGTGGCTTTTGACGTGAATTATATCAATGGAGTGAAGGTCAAAGCGGGGGCTCCTTACTGGCGCGATTTTATTCGCAAATGTGAAGCTATGGGGGCTACCGAGACTCTCGGGCCGGGGGATCCTGCGCATAGCGGTCATATCCACCTTGCTTGGCCACGTCCTCCGGGACAGTAATTTTTGGAAATTTTGTTAGAAATTAAGTCCGTAGATGGCCTTGGCTAGTTTCTCATCAACATGGTCAACCACAAGAACGCCATGAGGACGATGGGGAGCTTTTTCAAGGTAAGCGAGCAAGAGTGGGTTCACATGTTTGCTCACTGCGGTGATATTTGGAATGCCAGCTCGTCCGCTCAGGTAACCACTGGTGTAGTTCAGAAAGAGAGTTTGAGGTGCGGTGGGCTGCTTTGCTAGGACATGAGTGAAGCTATTTTCAACGAACTCCCATTTCTTCTCACTAGAAGACGGACGAAAGCGATCTTGGACCCAAAGAGATTTTGAGGTGTTGTAACCTGCGTGTGGCCATTGTGAGGCATCGAATCCTAGTGCTTTCTCTGAATTGAATCGACGGAAAAGGACGAGCTTGCCGCGAGCGTCCTCAAGCTTTGGGAGTTTCTCTTTTTGATACCAAAGTTCTTCTTGTTTCTTAAGCTTAGCTCTCAATGTTGTTTCGAAACTGCTACTGTTTCCTTTTGCTTTCGCGGCTCCTGCAATCGAAACAATGACTGTCTCGGAAGGGTTGTGAGTGAGAAAATCGGATAGAGTGGCGATGGCTTGGTCGAACGTTTGTTTCTGGCTTACGGCTCCATGGTATAGGAGGAAATCGTCGTTGAGGTGGCGACAACGAAGGTCGAGAAAGCGAATTCCCGCTTCAAGTTGTTCTGCGAGTTCTAGCTTCTGGCAGGCAGCGGAATGAGGCCATGGTTCAAAATGAGCTACAGTGTTGTGCGTGCCAGGAATTGTGATTTGCGTGAGAGCTTTCTCATCAGGGAGTGCTTGCATCCAATTTGCGCCAGTTTGTTCGGGCTCGTTTTCGGCTGCTAAATTTCCTGAAAAGCAGAACGCTAGAGCGAGGACGAGTGTTTTAAACACGCTATTTATGAGTGGCATCTGTCGGAGTGGATTCATATACTCAATTGGTTTTGTGGAATGAAATTCTTTCTTGCCCTATCTGCCAAAATCGTAACCGGAGAGTTTAGTCTTTTCGAGTTGTTTTGGTTATCGTGCAAGGGTGTCGTTCCAACAATCGCATGCGCAGAAAAGTTCTAAAGCCGCTCGTCCGATGAGAATCGAATTCGTTACCGATACCTTTCCTCCTGATATCAATGGTGTAGCCATGACTTTGGGTCGGTTGGTCGCTGGTTTGAGGGCTCGAGGTCATCTGGTCTATGTTTGGCATACCTCGGTACGAAACGACACCGAAAAGGTGAAGGGTGAGACTTCTCTCCCTTCATTCTCTCTTCCAGGCTATCGAGAAGTTCGGGTGGGGCTACCTGGTCGCCTGAAGTTATTGCGTCGCTGGCGTAAACGTACGCCGGACGCGGTCTACGTGGCAACCGAAAGCTTACTTGGATATTCGGCGATTAAGGCAGCTAACACTCTCAAGATTCCAGTGGTGGCCGGATTTCATACGAATTTTGACCAATATTTAGAGCGATATAAGCTTCCAAGGCTCAAGCCTGCGGCCTTAAGTTATCTTCGGAAAGTGCACGAGGGGGCAGATCTCACCTTCGCTCCTTCGCAGGAAGTGGTGAATCGTCTCGAGCAGGAAGGTTTCGGGAAGGTTCGTCTTTTGGGGCGTGGCGTCGATACGGAGCTTTATTCTCTGGGTAAGCGAAATTTGCAGTTGAGACGGGAACTTGGGGCAGATGTTGATGGTCCTACGCCCTTGATTTTGATGGTGGGTCGAGTTGCCGCCGAAAAGAATCTCGATTTTGGGCTCAAGGTCTTTCGAAAGATGAAGGAGCGGGTTGCTGGAACGCGTTGTGTCGTTGTTGGCGATGGTCCGGTCAGGGAGATGCTAGCCAAGGCCTATTCTGAGGTGTCTTTTGTCGGAGCAAAGGAGGGAGAAGAGTTAGCGAAATACTATGCGTCCTGTGATATTCTACTTTTTCCTAGTGAGACGGAGACTTTTGGAAATGTTCTTTTGGAAGGGTTGGCGAGTGGTCTCGTGACGGTGAGTTATGACTACGCTGCGGCTGCTAACCATGTTGGGGATGGAAGAAATGGTTATAAAGCGTCTTTCGGGGACGAACAGGCCTTCTTGGACTCTGCTTTGAATGCGCTCGACGATGTCGTTGCCGATCGTGCCGAGATACGTGAATCGGCGGTGGCTTCGATTAGCTCTCTTTCTTGGGAGGGAGTGGTGCAGACTTTCGAGAAAGAAGTGAGGGATTTGACTCGCGGACTTGTCAATGCTCGGGCGATTGGGCGTAAGAAACCTCATATCCTCGCATTTCGCACAATTTTTTTGTCGGATATTCATCTTGGGACCGAGGATTCCAAGGCGAAGGAAGTTCTCGATTTCCTTAAGCATACCACTTGTCAGAAGTTGGTGCTTAATGGGGATATTATTGACGGTTGGGCTCTCAAAAGGGGCAGTCGTTGGCGTAAGCGACATTCGAAGGTGGTTCGCTATCTTTTCAAGATCATGGAACGCAAGGAGACGGAAGTGATCTATGTGCGGGGTAATCATGATGATGTCCTTGAACGTTTTCTTCCTCTGAACTTAGGGCTCTTTAAGGTGGTCAAGGAGCATCTTCACAAAGCAGAGAATGGAAAGTGCTATTTGGTCACTCATGGCGATGGTTTCGACAAAATTGTTACGAATTACAAGTGGCTCGCTCGCCTAGGAGCGATTGGATACGATCAGTTGATGCGGTTGAATCGTCTCCTCAACCGTTATCGTGCTTGGCGCGGTAAGGAGTCTTATTCAGTGAGTAAGGTAATTAAAGCTCGAGTGAAAGGGGCGAATGCTTTTGTTGATCGGTATCAGCAACAGCTACAGGCTTTGGCCAAGCGTCGTGATTGCGAAGGAATTATTTGTGGTCATATCCACACTCCTGCTAATGAACAAGTAGAAGGGGTTCACTATCTTAATTCTGGAGATTGGGTTGAATCTTTAAGTTGTGTAGTAGAGAATCTCGACGGTAGTTTTGAAGTTCTCTATTACGAAGAATTTTTGAAGAGGCTTCATGATGAAGTGGAAGACCTTGCGCAAGAGGAGGCAGCGAAGCGAATTGTTCAGTTTGAGGAATGGCGTAAGAGTGGTTGAAAGCTGCTGGGAGGGTTAGTCTCGGATATTTGATTTTGTGGATGTCGGCGGAAGCTGATGTTGCTAGACGCTCAGTGTTCTTCTTTTTTGAGGTCAATCGAGTTTTATGAGGTGGGTCGTGGAGGAATTCGCCTCAATTTTGTCGTTTGGCTTATCGTCTTGGGAGATGGCCAGGCAATCGTAATGCCTATGGTGGTTTTTGTTTGGTAATTGTTTCTAACTAGTATTGAGGCGAGCGAAGGTCAGGCGGATTCGAACCGCGTCCTGCGCGGCGGGTCTTGGATCGACCGGAGATCATCATTGCCTGTTCTCATCGACAGGAAGCCGACGAGGGTTTGCGAGCGCAAGCAGTGGAGCAGTTGGGAACTCCGGAGGAGGCGGGGGATGAGCTTTACTTTGTTGATTCCTTGCACCGGGGAGGGGAGCTTAAGGATCTGAAGCAGCAAGTTCAGAAAGCGATGGTGACGACCATTGAGCGTCAAGGAATGGGGGTGCCTGCTCATTGGGAAGTGGCACAAGAAATGGCGAAAGGATGGCTTGCGGATTTGCAAACTCAGGATAAGCCTGCTTTAGAGAAAGTTTACACCACTGTTGAGAAATTCGGTAATGAACTGAAGGGTTTTTTGAAGGGTTTTTTGGCGGTCATCTTACTGTATGTGGGAGATGAACGCTGCTCTGAAGAGTTTTCAGAAAGATGGTTCGCGAGGGGTGGAAAATAGTATGGTTCTAGTTGGCTTGGAAGAGGATGCTCTCCGATCAGGAGCGAAGAAGACGGAGCTGAAGGCTTGGTGGGAAGCGAAAAGAGAGGATGAGTCTTTTGATTACCCAACTTGGATGGAAGGCCTGCGGCCTCAAGTGACCAGCCAAAATGATCTGATTCGCTTTGCTCTCAATGTGGTTGAAACTTTGGGTGAGTTTTCTGATCCGAGAGGTCCGGTTATTACGGTGAATTGGTATGAGGGAGGCGATAATGAGAATGTGGCCAAGATTAGGAGAGCGTTGGGTCTGGGTTCTTGGACAGTGGATTCGTTAGAG
>CAYUHN010000114.1:0-10020 GCA_964444495.1 uncultured Roseibacillus sp.
ATTTATCAGCTCAAAGCTCCCTTCCTGATTTCTACTGCATAATTCGGGTTCAACATAAAAGTTTACAAATCGATATTCACCGCTCAGGGCAAAAAAAAAGACGGAAAGCATTCAGCCTCCGTCTTTATTCTTAAGCTTAAAAGTCCTTAGTTCCCACCTTGCTCAAATGGTCCAACCTTATCGATCGAGATGGTATCGTTGGGATAAACTTTCTCAAGTTTGTGTTGGTCGTTAGTGAGCGGAGAGAGTTCATAGCGTTTGCCTTCTCGAAAAATAGTCACACGCTTAGTAGTCCCAAATGCCGTTGGTCCTCCAGCCTGAATAATCGCCTGAGCAAGCGTCATTCCATTCACAAATTGAACCTGACCTGGACGACTCACATTTCCACCTACAGTCAAAAAGCTGAAATTATCATCGTCCACTTGCGACATCTGCACAATTGCTACAGGTGAGGTGTAGATTTGAGCCGACTTAAATCGACCTTCAATCGTCTGAGCCAAAGATGTTGCAGTCAACCCAGCAGCACGAATCGTTCCGATTTCCCACATGCGAATATTTCCAGAACTGTCAACCTGGTAGACACCATTGATCCGGCTTTGCTCGGCGGCAGGAATACCTGTCAAGCGGATTTCCAAATCCGTATTTTTCTTGATCTGAGCAGATAAACCACAAAGAGCAAGCGTAGCTAAAACAAATTGAGTGAGGATAGTTTTCATTTTAATTAAAATTTAGTAAAGGTCAGTATCTATGTCTTTATTAGTAGCCGCGGGAGCCTGAGCCGCTGCCTTTGCTGCCTTTGCAGCCTTTTTATTCTGACGTGGTTGTTCAGGTTCAGCGGAAGGCGCGTAGTAAGTATAGTAGCTAGTGTAGTACTGGTACTGATTGTCGCTCCGAATATCAACATTGTTCAAAACAACCCCGATAACATGGCCACCAACGTTTTCGACAGCTTGCTTCACACGCATAAGCATATTTCGCGGCAGCTTACGATGCTGTACCACAATCATAGTCAGATCTACCTCGCTCGCGAGAACAGAAGCGTCGCTCACTCCTAAAATAGGCGGCGAATCAACCAAAACAAGATCAAACCGCTGCTTCACATCGCTGACCAACTCAGACATCCGGCGCGAGTTCAGAATTCCTGCGGCATCTGCGGGAAGAACTCCTGAAGGCATGAAATAGAGATTGTCGACTGGCGTTTGGAGAATCACATCTTCCAGGAGTAAGTCAGTAGTCAGATAATTAGTAAGGCCCACAGAGTTATTGATATCAAAGAAAGTATGAAGTCGAGGACGACGCAAGTCGGCATCAATCATGATCGTCGTATAACCGCCTTGCGCACAAACATAGGCCAAGTTCACCAGCGTGGTTGACTTACCTTCGCCTGCGCCACCGGATACTACTGTGATCGCATTATCATCAGGATTCTTACGATTAAATTCGATATTCGTACGTAGAATGCGATAGGCCTCAGCGTCAGGGCTCATCCCACTCTGCTTATGGAGAACTCCAACATCCTTTGGAATAACAGCCAAAACCGGGACTTGAAGGAATTTTTCTACATCCTCCAAGCTTTTTACTGAGGTGTCGGCATATTCAAGGAAAAAGGCAATAGCGACACCGAAGACAAGACCTACAACCGCACCCAAAACAAGGTAAAGAGGAACATTCGGGCTAAAGGGCTTTTTCGCCACTTCAGGATATCCTTGGATTCTAATTGGCTCTCGAGGGGCAAGAGCCGCTACTCGCTCAGTTGAGTGGCGAAGCCGTAAATCTCGCAAGAGCCCTAGTGAGTCTTGATATTCCTGCTCAGCACGCTGGAGGCGATGAATATCTTCGGCAACTTCTTCAAGTTCACGATCTTCTTTCTCGCTTAGTTCAGACATATTCGCGAGCTCTTTCTCCGCCACTTGCAATTCCCTTACCATCGAATCCCTCAGCGTACTAACCGCAACAGAGAGATCAGATTGCAGTCCCTCTAAACCCTTTTTTTGAGCCAACACCGAAGGGTGCCTCTCCCCAAGGCCGGTAGCTCTTAGCGTATCAAGAGCCCTTCGTGCTGTCAGAAATTCTTGGTGTAAACTAGGGACCGCATTATTTTCAACAGGCACTTCTGCAGCAATTCGCGCAAGCTGTTCTCCATCAACATTTTCAAAGCTTGCAAGTCGGATTTTCAAAGCATCACGCCTCTTCGCTAGTTCGAAACGATTCGCTTCAGTTATTTGTGATTTTCGATAGGCAGTTGACTCGGAAGTAGCTCCTCCTGTTCCTTGATAGAGGGCTACGCCAGTGTATTGAGTAATTTGATCGACAACTTTCCTTTTTTGAACGACTCGATCTTCTTGTTCCTCAATTTGTTGATCAAGAGCTTTCAACTGATTCTGCGCCAATTGCTCCTCTTCTTCATTACGACGATCGCGATAAGCAAGAGCGACGTTTTCTGCAATATCCTTAGCAGTCTTAGCTTCGATATGAACTGCCGTTATTTCAATAATATCTGAATTTCCACTGATCTGCGTCTCAATCATACCCCGAAGCGTGCTAACGGCTTGCTCCTCGGTCTGATTCCAAGTCGTTTTCAAATCCATCTTATCTACAACCCTCTTGAGAGTCTCGGGCGCAGTAATCACTTCAAATTGTGTTTCGAAGAAATTTCTATGCTCAAGAATAGAAAAAGATGAAACTAAACCCCCAGTTTGGCCGTGTAGCTGCACCATGGCGGTGCTTTTATACTTAGGCTGCAGAATCTTTGTGATGACTGCCGCTGTCAAGAATACCAATAAGAGAGTCAATAGGATAATTCCATAGCGATTCTTTAAGACTTGCCAATAGTCTATCGCATGCAGAGATGCTTCTTGTGTTTGTGCTTTTGCAGTACTCATCGTTTAATAACTGGTTCTTTAAACCTAAAACAGCTCGGGTCCCAGAATAAAAATAGCCCCCACGGTAAACGTTACCGAAGAGGCTATTAAGTTTAATTTTTTTAAGAAATTTTAGAAAGTAGCCTGAACACCAAGCTGGACACGATTTCGATCAAAGTCACGCCCCTCGAAGTCTGAATTATTATTACTGAAGTTATACGATCCAGTAAGGTAAATATTATTTACGAATTCATAGCTGAAACCAGCATTGACATTGAAAAGATCCTCCGACTCATCCCCATCAAGCGGAGACGTTCCACCAATTCGATCATCAAAAGTCGTCGAAATGAAGTTAAGTCCACCGAACAAACTGAGCTGCGGATTCACCGCGTAACTTGCACGAGCACCAATACGCAGGGTATCATTTGAGTCGAAGATATAAGTTCCGCCCAAATCCTGGATAAAACGATTAAACTCTTCATTACCATAGCGTAAAAACGCATTGAGGCTAAGTTGCTGAGTCAACTGAGAACGAAGCGCGGCTTCTGCAAAGAAGTTTGAATTCGAATCAGCTCCATCAACAAGCTGCCAACCACCACGCAGCACAACTGCGCTAACTGGGCTAATTTGCTGCTCAATTCCTGCAACCAAGAAGTGAGACTCAGGATCACCACCCACATCGTTCTGGGTAGTCGCGAAACGATAGCCAGCCGTTACCACGGTCTGAGGACTTACACGATAACGGAAGTCATGGCGGAACTGAAAACGTGCGAAATCAGAATTGTCAATATCATCATAAACAACACCATTGAAATCAACACCAGTCTGCGTTCCAAGACGCTCTGTCCAACGATAACCTACAGAGTTCTGACTGCTCCAACGAAGGTAGTTACCTACGCGACGATCAGCTGCGATACCGAAATCAAAGTCAGGCTCAGTCTCATACGCAACGAAGTTACGGCTAGAAAAACGAAGACGCTCGCTAGCACGGTAGGTCAAATTAGCACCTACACGAACTTCACCATTCGTTTCATTAGATTCAGCAAGCTCAAGACTATCGAAATAATGACGACCACCAATACGAGCGTAAAGGTCCCAAGTTGTTTGTGGGGTCACACTAGCAATGCTTGCCTGAACAAACGCCGAGATAAACCCCGAACCGTCTTCTCCGCCGAGAGACAGCGGAAGCGCATTGTCATCATAACCCACATTTACACCGACGGTCCAAGTTAACGGCAGACTGTCAGTAGCCTCGTCATCGTTAGGAGCAATGTTGTAGAGCGACTGAGCGCTTACACCAGCACATCCAAGCGCACCAAGCGCAACGAGCTTTTTAAAGATGTTCATATTTAGTTATATAGATAGAAAGGTTTTGGAAAAATCGCCCAATTAATTGGTAACAGTCGCTCCTGGAGGAGTCGTAGTTGGTGGCTGAAATGCCGGAAGTTGAGGAACCAACGGATCAGCACCTGGACCACCCTGAACCAAAGGTCCATCAAGAGGATTCTGAATACTTGGAGGTTGTGGTGTAGTGCCTCCTTTGGAAAGACCGCCCTTAGAAAGGCCGCCTTTGGCGCTAACAGAAACTCCGCCACCATGACCATCAAAAGAAGCTACAACCTGCTGAACACCGGCAACGGCGTCAGGAGCAACAGCTACCGCGCACTGCGCGATGATACGAACTTCGCTAGGAGCTGCTACAACAGCAGTCTCGACGATATCGCGCACCAATTCTTTATCGGCTTCAGTAGCAGTGATGACCGCCTTCACGACTTCACAAGCACAGCTAGGATTAGCAGAAACATAAGCTTCAACCACCTCGAGAGTCTTGGCGTTATCGGCTTGAACTGCAGCTACTACAGCTGCTTCAACGGTTTGACAGCTCTCAGCCTTATTGCCAGCAAAGGCAGTAGGAGCCGCAGCCAAAAGGCCGGCGACAAGAGCGAATTTCAATGTCTTTTTCATAAGTTGTTCTCTTAGGTGGACTTAATAGAGAGATTTTAGAAAGCGGGTAGAGGGAATCGAACCCTCATAATCAGCTTGGAAGGCTGGAGCTTTACCATTAAGCTATACCCGCGCTTTCAGTTCTGTTTCTAATGGGTATCGAACAGCACCGCAAGGGTTTTTTTTACTGCTCATCAAACAAAAATCGCTAACATTGTTCCACATCCCATTTTTTTAACCTCCCCAATTGCAAGGAAATCCGAAATTTCTTCCTTAAAGTTGGGTAGGATGGTCTAGAAAACTGACAGGGAGCTGGAAAATTTCAGTAAGAAACTTACCTAAGGCATTCACGCCAAACACCTCCGTGGCATAATGCCCCGCGAGCAAGTACGACAGGCCAATTTCCTGAGCAAGTGGGAAACTCCAGTGCGGACCCTCTCCACTTAAGAAGGTATCAATTCCGCAATCGCGAACAGCTTGCACTTCGGCGCCAGCCCCTCCGGTAATGACACCCAAACGCCCAACTTTTTCCCGCTCCTGATGACTTGTTAACAAAATTCCCACCTCTTGCTCAACCGCCGAAACCAGCTGCTCCCACGATTTCGACCAATCTCCAGCCAAACCAAGCTGGATCCCCTTCCAATCAAAAAACGGCTCGGGACTTTCGAGGCCAATTTTTTCGGCAAGCACCGCATTATTCCCCAATTTTGGGTGAATATCTAACGGAAGGTGAGAACTATAGACCGCCAAATTATTACTCATTGCCGCATTTAGCTTCTTATAGACTCCAGCCGTTATCCTCTGAGCGCCCTGCCAAAAGAGTCCATGATGAACAATTAGAAGATCCGCTCCAACACTCACCGCTTCCTCAATCACTGCCAAACTCGCATCTACGGCCAAAGCCACCCTCGTGACCTCGCCATTATTTTCTAGCTGCAATCCATTAAGCGCACCACCGTAATCTGGGATCTCGCTCGTCCTTAATTCCTCATCGAGAGCCTTCACAATCGTCATCAAGTCAACCATGCGACTAACATTTCAAAGCCTCCCTCTTTCTCAACGCCAAAATTTCCCCACCTGCTTGTCTCATTTTGAGCTACCCAAAACCCCCAACCTCTATTAAGCCCCAAGCATGCCCGAGATGCAGCAAACTTTAGCCAAACCGGCTTCTCTGGAAGGGACATCGCTTCACACAGGGGAAAAAGTTACTCTCACCATCAAGCCAGCCCCCGAAAATCACGGCTTCGTCTTCTGCCGCGTCGATCTTCCGGATAAGCCTCTGATTCCAGCCAATGTTGATCTGGTCGAAACGGTTGAGCGTGCCACCACTCTCTCGGTTGGTTCAAACCGTGTTCATACCGTCGAACACGTTCTCTCTGCTCTTGTCGGAATGGGAATCGACAATGCTCTGGTAGAGATGGATGCCAACGAACCTCCCATTGCCGACGGCTCTTCTGCTCCTTTCGTAGAACTCATCAAGCAAGCGGGAATCAGCCAACAAGACGCAATCCGCAAAACTTGGCAAATCCGCGAGCCCATCCACCTTGATACCGGTAATGGCTCGGTTATAACCGTTGTTCCCGACAAGAAATTCCGCCTCACGGTCATCAATGTTGGTCGTAACGATGAATTTACTGAGCACTTCACTACCGAAGTCTCCCCCGAAATTTACGAAACCGAAATCGCCCCTGCTCGTACCTTTACTTTTTACGAAGACGTCGCCCCCCTCCTTAAGAAGGGACTGATCAAAGGTGGCTCTCTCGAAAACGCCGTGGTCATTCGCGATGGAAACGTCATGTCGAAAGAACCGCGTCGATTTGCCAACGAATTTGCTCGCCATAAAGCACTCGATCTCATCGGCGACCTCATGTTGGGCGGCAAACGAATCCTAGGACACGTTATTGCGGTCGCACCCGGCCATGGACCCAACACACAAATGGCCGCCCTTCTTCGCAAGGAATACGAACGCATGAAAACTTCGGTTCCTTCGTTCACGATTCCAGAAGGAGAAGCCGTCCTCCATCTTCCGGATATCCTCAAAATCCTTCCCCATCGCTACCCCTTCCTCTTGATTGACCGAGTCATCGATTTCTCAGAAACGACCTGCACCGCTATCAAGAACGTCAGTTTCAACGAAGATTACTTCCAAGGACATTTCCCAGGGCACCCCGTAATGCCCGGGGTTCTACAACTCGAGGCCATGGCCCAAACCGCTAGTGTCTTGGTCCTGCGCATGCCCGAAAATTCCGGTAAAATTGGATTCTTCATGTCTGCTGATAAAGTGAAATGGCGCAAACAGGTCACTCCAGGCGACACCCTCTTCATCGAAGCGGAGATCATCTCCTTCCGCCGCGGCATCGGACTCGCTGAATGTCGCTGCATGCTCAATGAAGAAGTTGCTTCCAGCGCCACCATCAAGTTCGCGGTGCAATAAAGCGCATTCCTTGAGCAAACAGTTCACATCGATCGACATTGTTTTGGACGGAATTTCCGCCTAAAAGCAATGTTCGATGACCCCAACCCTCTGGTTTTCCTCAGAAAAATCATATTCATTGAATAAACCACCTCCAAAGTGCCGTTTTTTTAACATCTGAAAACATCAATCGTGAACCATATGAAAACCAGCTTTCTTATCCTTTTTCTCTCAGCCCTCACGAGCTTGAGCGTCCTCGCGGGTCCCGTTCTCAATCTCGATACCCTGGGCCAACAACTCGGCGGAT
The DNA here is from genome assembly GCA_964444495.1 of uncultured Roseibacillus sp. Taxonomy (GTDB): domain Bacteria; phylum Verrucomicrobiota; class Verrucomicrobiia; order Verrucomicrobiales; family Akkermansiaceae; genus Roseibacillus. Next base: position 7,526 of record CAYUHN010000114.1, read on the forward strand.
GGGACAAAAAAGGCAACCGCGCTTCTGAGTATGATTGCTCAGGCTCAGAATACCGCACCTGGAAGCCTGAAGTCTCTCAGACGCTTGAGGGCGGGCTCTTTATCTCCATTCGTATCGACCACATTCGCGGACTCTTCGCCTCCGATGACCATGCCTCCCTCCAGATCACGATCGACAAGGATGGCAACGTGACCTCCGCACAATCTTCCATGGCTTTTCAGGGGAAAAAAATCACCTCAGATGCCATCGAACTCAGCGCCGAAGCGGGCACCCAAGTCCTAGGAGTTCAGCAAGTCACCCAAGTCGGCACTGACCTCCTCGCCGACTTGTCTTCCAAGCTTCTTCGTGAAAATGTCGCTGAACCAGGCCGAGTCACTTTTCCCGCCGTGATCCATCACAATTACAACCTCGTTTGCCTCGCTACTGGACTCCTTCCTGAAGAAAAATCCTCAGAAGAGATCGCAGAAACAGAGGAGCAGAAGCCAACCCCCTCCTCCGAAAACACAAAACCTCGCCAAAGCTCTCTCAAACTCCACACCACTCAAGAAACCGAGGAAAACACAGGCCGAGCGCAACCAATACGCTAATCCCTCTTGCTTCCGACGAAAAATTGCTATCACGTAAACCACAATAAGTTTCACCCGCTGCATCTGTAGCCACGCCTTCTTCCTATGAAACGCAACCTCTCTTGGCCTGCCCTGATTCTCTCAACGCTCACCATTATCTCCTGCGTTCCCTACAACCCTGCCCCACCCGCCAATGGGCAAAGTTACTACACTGCTCCTCAGAGGAATTTCACTCCCCCATCTCAGCGCGAATCTAGCCAATCAGCCCCTGTCACTCCGACCCCTATTCCTCCTCCCGTTCAACAAACAAGACCAGCCCCAGCCCCAACATCTGACTGGTTATTTTCACCTCCAACGGCTCAGCCCCCCCTCCAAACCATACCTGAAAGACCTCAGGCAACGGCATCGAGTCCCTTGGCTCGTCGAGGCCTTGAGCCCGGCACCGTCATCTCTCCACATCCTCCTTATAATATCCTTGATGTCTCCGAATATCAAAGCGGACAAAAGGTTTGTGATCCTTCCACCATCCCCATCGACCCCACCACTGGTAAACAATACATCGATCCCCGCACTGGCGTACTCGATGTAAGCCGTGGAAAGTCTTTCATCGTTCCTTAGTCGGAATCGAACAACGCAATATTTGAGTAAACTGGTCGAATCCGTCTCTTTCGGCCAAAGCAAACTGAAAGTACTCAAACCCATTCTCTCTACCGTCTCAGGGCGAACAAAACGCTTGAATGACTGGATGCAAATCTCATCTAAGTCCCTGTAAAAGAACCCCTAAAAAGGTTTCCTCACTCCTCTAGATAGCAGCCTAATTGAGAATTCTCGACCAATTGTCAAGACATTCACGATAGTAAGGCATAATAAAATTTTAACTTTTATCTGTAGGTTATTTTATCAAATCCGGCCTTAAAAAGCGTATTTCTGGTTCGAAATTTTGATCGAATTTTAAAAAAAGAAGAATTTGGCTTCTTCGTGAAAAAACAGACAAAGTTTTTTCAGCACCAGCTTCTCCTTCTGAATCACGATTACCAGCGGCTCAAAACGCTGATTTAAAGGGGAATTCTTCTCAAAATCCTTCCTTGGCTCCGGGACTCTATTTTCAATTCACCACTACATATGGTATGTGAATAATTTGTGAACCACTACATGTGCGTTTTTTTTTGACCGCAGCTGCCATTGAAACCTATTCTTCAAACGCTCGTCCGAGATGCTCTCTTACGCCAATTAATCCACCTTTAGAAGCTCTCCTAAGACTCTTACCTCCATCATTTATGTCCAAAACCACCACCTACACCGTAGGAGACCGCACCTTCACTCTCGACCAAGACAAAGCCGACGCCGCCATCGCCGCCAAGAGCGTGATCAACGGTCGCGACACCATGTTCTTCAACATCCTGCCTCTCAAATACCAGTGGGCCTACGATCTCTACAAAACGATGAAGAACAACCACTGGGAGCCCGAGGACATCCAGATGCAAAAGGACATCGAGCAGTGGCGTGGTTCTGAAATCTCCGACGTCGAGCGCTGGATCATCAAAATGGGCATCGGCTACTTTTCCGCCGCCGAAGGCATCGTCGGTGACAACATCCTCCACGTAGTCCGCGAAGTGGTCACCGCCCCTGAGCTCAAGCTCGTCCTCGGCCGTCACGCCCACGAAGAAAACATCCACGCCGACAGCCTTGTCTACATGATTTCCTCCCTCGGCATCAACCCGCACGAATGCGAAGCCATGTTCGAGGACATCCCCTCCATCAAGGCCAAGAACAACTTCGTCGTCTCCAACAGCCGCGCCCTCCGCCGCGACGTCGACCTCACCCTCACCGAGAACAAACAAGCCCTCGCCAAGAACATCTTCATGTTCGGTCAAGTCATGGAAGGCACCCAATTCTACGGCCTCTTCGGCATGATTCTCAGCCTCTACC
>CAYUHN010000115.1:0-9914 GCA_964444495.1 uncultured Roseibacillus sp.
AGCTGGTTTTTTACGAAACTCGCTTGTTTGCAGAGTCCTTGCTTTGCTGGTCCGTAGCTAAAGTTGAGCTCGGGAGGTGCTACGGATGCGAGGTTCTAACAAAGACTTTTTAGGGCTGCGAAGCGAGAGGAGGAGCGATGGACTCAGTTGTATTGCTTGAATCAAAAGAGGAAGGGCTTACCAAGTCTTTCTTCTCGATAAGGTTTTGAGTAGGGTCTTCAAATTCGAAATCTCCCATGCTGGAAAGTGTTCCGCCTGGTGTCTGCTCTGTTTCAGGGGCGGCAGGCTTTTCTTCTTCGTTAGTGCCCGAGGGGGTTATCTCCGTGCTAGTTTGGAGGAGATGCTCTTCGGACGGCTGAGTCTCCACCGATTCAGGAGTTTCTGCCTCGTTGCTTGGAGGAGGTAAAGGTCCTTGTTCTTCAGAGGTTGCAGCGAGGTTATTCGTTCCGCAAGAACCCAGCGATAATGCGAGAACTCCGATAAGGAGAGCAATGGGGGCTGGTGTGAAGAGTATTCTCAAATCGACTCGAAGGGCGTTAAAAGTTCTGATAATAGGGGATTCCTGAAAATCCTAAATCAAAAACTTCGTCGTTTATTGATGAGATTTAAACGATCCTGCAGATGTTCTTGTTAGGCTGCCTTCCTCTTCTTACGGAGAATTGGGTTCTTTTTGCCTTCGACGACATCGCGAGTGATGGTGACGGATTCGAGGTCATCTCGAGAGGGGATCTCATACATAACATCGAGCATAATGCGTTCGAATATACTGCGGAGGGCACGGGCTCCAGTGCCGCGGGTAACTGCCTCATCTGCAAAGGCCTCGAGTGCATCAGGAGTGATTTTAAGTTTCACATCGTGCATCGCAAGCTGCTTCGAGTATTGCTTCACAAGCGCATTCTTGGGCTCGGTCAGAATTTGAACGAGCTCTTCGCGATCCAGCTTAATCAAGGTGGAGTGGACAGGAAGCCGGCCAATAAATTCTGGGATAAGGCCGAAGTGAAGAAGGTCTTCTGGCTGAAGTTTCTCAAGCGTGGTGCTCTCGTCATCTTTTTCTTCTTCGGTTTCTTCAGTTTCTTCAGTCTTGAAGCCGAGGAAGTTTGAGCCGAGTCGGCGTTTAACGATATCTTCCATTCCGACGAAGGCACCACCGCAGATAAAGAGAATTTTCTCGGTATTAACCTGAATATACTCTTGTTGCGGATGCTTGCGACCTCCCTGAGGAGGAACATTGCAGATGGAACCTTCTAAAATTTTGAGAAGAGCTTGTTGAACGCCTTCTCCGGAGACATCGCGAGTGATGGAGACATTTTCCGTTTTGCGACCGATTTTGTCGATTTCATCAATGTAAATAATACCTTGTTCGGCTTTTTCGACATTGAAATCAGAGGCCTGAAGGAGACGGAGGATAATATTTTCCACGTCTTCGCCAACATAACCTGCTTCTGTTAAGTTAGTGGAGTCAACAATGCAGAAAGGAACGTCGAGAAGGCGGGCCAAGGTCCGCGCTAGGAGCGTTTTCCCTGAGCCGGTAGGCCCCAGCATCAGAATATTGGATTTTTCGACCTCGACCTCTGCAAATTCTTCGGGGAGCGAGCTCGTGTCGCTGAAGAGGCGCATGTAATGATTGTGAACCGCTACGGAGAGCACCTTTTTCGCATGCTCCTGACCAATGACAAATTGATCTAATTGTGCGACGAGTTCAGAAGGAGCGAGAATCTCGCGAGATGAAGCAACAGAGACGTGCTCGGGTTGGTCTCCAGCGAGTTCTTTGTCAAGAATCGTGGAGCAGACCTCAATACATTCGTTGCAAATATAAACCCCCGGGCCGGCGATTAATTTTTTGACCTCCGAATGGCTTTTGCCACAGAAGGAACACATGGTGAGATTAGAAGCGCGAGCCATGGGATAAATAAGTCAATAAATAAGACCTCTGGGATGATAGTAGAGTAGAAGTTGCTGTTGTCTACCTGAAAGAGGAACAACTCGGAGAGATTATCCTAGTATCTCTGTCAATTAATCAAGCTTAAATATCAGAAGTTTTTTAGTAAAAATTAATCAAGTAGGTGGAAAATCAGCCTAGTTTCCTTAGGGAGCGCCGAATATCGACAAAATGGTCTATATTTTAGGGGATGGGGGTCTATTTTCACGACAAGTGGGACAAGTTTATACATTGAGGCTATCAAAATATTGACAGGGGAGAGGGAGATCGCTATCGCTTCCGCCCCTCGGGGTGAGAGGCTGAGCGAGTTGATTGTTCGTTTCTCAATTTCTAAAGGGGCGGCGTGGCCAAGTGGTCTAAGGCGCGAGTTTGCAAAACTTGTATTCGGCGGTTCGAATCCGCCCGCCGCCTCCATCATCTTCTGCGCAGAGTCAGGATGTTTTTTGTTGAGGACGGTTTGCTGAAACCGCTTGAAAAGAGGATGGAATGATCATCATCTTGGAAATATGAAGGTGTTCGCGGTTCTACTTTTGTTAGTTGGTTTTCTTGGTGCGGAAGAGGAGGCTCTTTCGGATGAGTTGTGGTTGAAGTATTTTCAGCTTGTAGAAGTTGATCAGAAGTTTGCAGGGACTGTGAAGAGTAAGTCCGAAGGTTCATTTCCAATTAAGATCGAAGGTACGACTCGGTATGAAAAAGAGGAAGATGGCTGGCACCTCTACCTTACTGAGACGAGCGCGAATGGAAAATCGAGTTCGGAGAATGGAGTTTGGCGAAAGGTTACCGAAGAGGGACGTTTTGCGAAAGATTCACCTGAAGGAGAACCCTATTTAGAGGCTCCCAGACCTCTTGTGCTTGGGCAAACTTGGGTTGGGAAAGGGAAGAGGAAAAGTACCTTTGTTGGCGTCGAAGAACTCAAGTTGGAGGAGACCGTGTTGCAGGAATCCCTCCATATTGAAACTGCGCGAGTTGACGGTTCAACTTCGGCTGAGTGGTTTGTCTTAGATATCGGTTCTTATAAGTTTACCATGGAAAATTCGGACCTAACAATGATTCTACTTTTTAAGGACAGCGAAGAAGCTGAGGAAGTTAAGGAAGCTGTAACCGAGGAGCCGTAGTTACTACGATCCTAGGCAGGATCAATCTCGATGTTGTCGATGAGTCGGACTTTATCGTAGAAGGCAGCTATGGCGAGAAGAGCAGGTTTTGTGACCTGACTAAGAGGTTTTAGCGTAGTTCGGTCGACAAGCTCGAGATAATCGAGCTGGAAGCAATTGGGCGAATTCTGGAGCTGTTGTTGGGCCGAGCTCAGGTAGTGCTCGGGTAAGCGTTCTCCAGTGATAGCGAGGCTTTGGGCTGCGAGCAGGGCTCGGCGAAGGCGTGGAGCATCGGCCCGCTGTTCTGCGGTGAGATTTCGGTTCCGTGAAGAGAGGGCGAGGCCGCCCTCTTCACGGTAGGTTTCTCCAGCGAGAATGGTAACCGGAATGGCTAGGTCTCTTACGAGTCGTCGGATGATAGCCAGTTGCTGATAGTCCTTTTTTCCAAAAACTGCGTAGTCAGGTTGCACGTGGTTGAATAGTTTGAGGACGACAGTGCAGACTCCGTCAAAGTGCCCAGGCCGACTCGCTCCGCATAGAGTCTGCGCGAGCGATTCCTCGCGAACTTGTATGGAGTGGTCAGGTTGGTAGAACTCGGTGGCCGAGGGACGAAAGACATAATCAACACCTTCTTGTTCACAGAGACGGAGATCCTCGTCGAGAGTGCGAGGGTAGTTAGTGAGATCGCCTTTGCGGTCGAATTGGAGAGGGTTGACAAAGATGCTGACCACAACGGTTCCCGTAGGACCCACTTTTTCCCGAGCGAGTCGAATTAAGCTAAGGTGCCCGACATGAAGAGCTCCCATGGTGGGGACAAAAGCGATCGCTCCAGGCCACGAAGGGCGTTCGGCGTTGAGGGTGAGGATGGAGTCGGAGTGAGTCACAGCATCGCTAGAAGAACGTTTTTCTGAGTATCGGGTCAATCTCAGAGCGTTGTCATTAAAACTGTTAATTTGAACATATCTTTTGACAAGTAAGCCTCTTTTCGTGATAGTTTTTAAGAAGAACGAAAGGAGACGATTCGGTGGCGGAGCGCACAATTATTCATGTCGATATGGACTGCTTTTATGCGGCTATCGAAGAGCGCGATAATCCTGCCTTGCAAGGAAAGCCGGTTGGGGTAGGGGGAAGGTCTCAGCGGGGAGTTTTGACGACCGCTAACTATGAAGCTCGTAAATTTGGATGTCATTCGGCAATGCCGGTTTTTCAGGCTTTGGCGAAGTGTCCTCAGCTGATTTTGGTGCCGACACGGTTTGAAGTTTATCGTGAGGAATCGGCGAAGATTCGGGCTGTTTTCGCCCGTTTTACAGATCTTATTGAGCCGTTGAGTTTGGACGAAGCTTATCTGGATGTTTCGGCCTTAGCGACGAAAGGGGAAGTGGTGGCGCGGGAGATTCGAGCGCAAATTTGGGAGGAAACGCGACTCACTGCTTCGGCAGGAATTGCTCCCAATAAGATGTTGGCGAAGGTGGCGAGTGATTGGGAGAAGCCGAATGGGCAATTTGTGGTTTCGCCGACAGCGGTAGCGGATTTTGTGAGGGATTTACCTGTGAAGAGTATCCCTGGGGTAGGTAAAAAAATGCAGGAGCGCCTTGCCGCCTTGGGAGTGACGAGTTGTCTTGATTTGCAGTCTCTTGAGCGGGTTGAATTGGCTCAGCGGTTTGGGAAGTGGGGGTTGGAGCTCTATGATCGATGTCGTGGCATTGATGAGCGTGCCGTGCATGCCAGCCGTGAGCGGAAGTCTCTCAGTAAGGAAACGACTTTTCGAGAAGACCGGGTCAGTTTGGAAGAGCTTGAGGATGATTTTTTGCGTCTTTATGATCGGGTGCACAAACTCCTGATTGAGAAAGAGCTTCACACCGCGGTGAAGTCTCTGGTGGTGAAACTCAAGTTTGAGGACTTCGAGACGACCACTGCAGAGAGAGCAGGACCGGATTTCGATCGCGAGGTGGGTCGCGAGCTTTTAGGGGAAGCTTGGGCCCGTGGGCAGGGACGAGCGGTCCGGTTACTGGGGGTGGGGGCGAAGCTTGTGGGGGCTCATGATGACCGGCAGCTCGAGCTTGAGTGGAAAGAGTGAACAGATCGCTTCTTGTCAGAGAGGCCGTCTTCGCAAACTGTTCCCACCTTCATGACTCTTCCAGAATTGCGCAAAGCTCTCGAAAGCAAGGGCGTCACACCCTCTCGCAAGCTTGGCCAGAATTTTTTGCACGATGCCAATGTTGCGAAGTGGATTGCGGATCAGCTTGATCCTCAGCCGGAAGACTGTGTGGTGGAAGTGGGGCCAGGAACGGGGGCCTTGAGTGAGCATCTTGCCGGACGAGTGCGAAAGCTGATTTTGATCGAGTATGATCAGCGTCTTGCCGAGTATTTGAAGGAAAGGTTTAAGGATGAGGAATCGGTTGAGGTTTATCATGAGGACGGGGCTCGCTTCGATACCCGTCCACTGTGGGCCGAGGGGCCGGTTAAGATGTTAGGAAATCTGCCATATTCTGCGGGCGGGGCTATTCTGCGAAATTTCATCAAGGCTCCCACTCCAGTGGTTCGTGCGGTGATCATGTTACAGAAAGAGGTGATTGATCGGATCATCGCAGTGCCTCGAACTAAGGCTTTTGGGGTTTTGACTCTTCGGATGCAGAGTGAATGGGATAGTAAGCCCATTAAAACGGTAGGACCTGAGTGCTTCTTTCCTCGCCCCTTGATTGATTCGACCGTGATGCTCTGTGAGCCTCGCAAGGAAGCTCTTCCAGTCTTTGATAGACGTCTTTTCGATGAACTGATTCGGCGGGGTTTTGCGCAACGGCGGAAAATGCTTCGCAAGGCCATGCCTGAGAAGGGAGAGAAATGGGAAGAGGTAGCAAAAGAGATTGATTGTGCCTCCACGGCTCGTGCTGAGGAACTGAGTTTGCAACAGTGGGTCGAATTGACGAGATTATACGACGATAATAGTAAAATTCCTGCTCAAAAGGACGAGGAGATTTTAGATGTTGTCGATGAAAGCAACGAAGTGATTGGTCAAGAGCAGCGGAGTGTTATTCACGAGAAGGAGCTCAGGCATCGAGCGGTTCATGTGCTGTTAGTGAACGGACGGAGTGAGCTTCTGATTCAGCAGCGCTCTCGGCTCAAGGATCAGTTGCCGGGGAAATGGGGTTCGAGTGCGGCGGGACATCTCGATGCCGGTGAAGATTATGAAACTTGTGCCCGTCGAGAACTTGGCGAGGAACTGGGGATTTCCGCTGCCGAGTGCGAAATTCTTGAGTTGAAGATGGTGGGGGAAGTGGAAGCGGGGCCAGAGAATGGCTTTGAATTTGTTCGCTTTTACTTGGGAGTTTATAGTGGAGCCCTGCGCACTCGCGCTAACGAAGTGGAAGCGACTCTTTGGATTGGTCAGGAGGATATGCGCCGTTGGTTAGAAAGTCGCCCCGAAGATTTCGCGGGAAGTTTTCGGCAAGCCTGGCAGGTTTTGGAGGAACGTTCGGGGTAGGATGCCTTGTTGTAATTTACTCGGCATTTTAGAACATTGCCTTTAGGATCTCGCGAAAGCGGATGAGAAAAAAGATCACGCAAAGCTTGGTGAACGTAGGACCTCTTTCGATTCTGGTAAGATGCTTGTGGAGGGGGGAAGGAGCATTCGAGCGAAAGAGCAAAAATTATTGGGGTTGGAGAAAGTCTCGCCCAAGTTAAGAAATGAATAAGGACGATTGGCCGCGTGAAAAGAAGTGGCGACACCTCTATACACGCAGTATAAAAATGAAGAGGGCGCAGCAGCTTGGTTTCGAGTATCCAAGATTAAACGAACGCGAACGCCTCGAAACAGAAATTGTCAGTGTCTTGTTTGTTTGCACGATGAACAAATGGAGGAGTCTGACTGCAGAGGAGTTGTACCGTAAACATCCTTTGCTCAATTGCCGTTCAGCGGGCACCAGTAACAAGGCTCGTCGAAAAATTGGGCTATCCGATATTCGGTGGGCGGATCTCATTATCGTGATGGAGGACAAACATCACGATCGGATCGAAGCCGACTATCGTGACGAAATACGAGACAAAGAAATTCATGTTTTAGAGGTGGAGGATCAGTTTAAATACATGGACGACGAGCTTATCGAGGAACTTCAATTTGTTCTCGATCCGATTTTTCTCGTGGAGAGTTAAGGTTCAAGAATGGAGGTCTAGTGAGAGAAGAGCATTTAGTTTTGCGAGAGGCGATCCTTTCTGATGCACCACGAATCGCGGAAATTTACTTAAACTCAAGAGCGGCGTTTGTGGGGTTTGCTCCACTGAAGTATTCTGACCTCGAAGTTGAGAATTGGGTTAAAAATGAACTGATCTCGAAAACGAAGGTTATGGTGGCTTCTGTCGACGAGAAGTTAGTCGGGATGATCGGACTTGCTGAGAGAGATGGCTTTGGGTGGATTGACCATCTTTACCTTGAGCCAGCAGAGGTCAATAAAGGGATTGGAACGCGTCTTGTGAAATGGGGGATGTCAGAACTACCGCACCCTATCCGACTGTTTACCTTTCAGGAGAATACTTTGAGTCGCAGGTTCTATGAGCGGTTAGGGTTCAGGGCGATTGGCTATACGGATGGAGCCGAGAACGAGGAAGGGGGTCCGGACGTGCTTTACGAATACGGAGGGATCGAGCGATTTGTGGACAGCGGTAAAATAATTGATAAAGATTAAATAGCCCGTCATCTTGAATGCGTGTTTTATGTTGTCGTTGTTTTGGTGGTTCTAGGAATTGCGTTCCTAGGGCTGGTCGGAAGAACTCTTTGGAAGATGAGGATTCATCATCCCTCTTCTTATCAAGGTTGGGCATTGACCGATCTTCCTACCGAAGTGCAGGGGGCGCTTCGTTCTGCTCTGCATGATTTACAAGTTTTAGGGTATGAGCCTCAATTCGCGTTAGAGAGTCCGTCACAAAGTGAAAATACAGGGAAGGGGTGGGCGGTTTTGTCTTTGAGTTCAGATCGGACAATTGTGGCAACTGCCACAGCTAAGGTCGTTGCCGGTAAGCAGACTGTTAATGTTGCATTCATTTCTTTCTTGGAGTCTGGAGAGATCGTTTTTACTGGGAATTGTCCTGATTTCGATATCGCGGGGGTTCCTCCAGAGTTTTTATTTGAAGCACGTGCATTCGCTTCGGCTAGTGAACAGAATAAAGTGCATCAAACTCGTTTATCACTAGTTAGAACAGTAGCTCGCACTCTAGGTCGAGAAGAGGTTATGTTTGAGGTTTTAAACTCTCAGGTAAGAGAAATCGATTTTTTGGAAGAGCAAGGTTTTTTGAAAAAATTACCCGAAGAATCACAACCTTGTTACCGGTTTAGTGGTAGTAAGTTGCCGTTTCTGTCTGTGAAGGCGTTATGGAGTGGTTTCTTCGTTGTCCCTAAATTTTCCTCTTCCTGGTCGACTCCACAGGTTCAAGAGAGAAATACACTGAGAGACGACGTTCAGCAGTCTGATGCTGAGATTAGTTGGGCTCTCGATGAGCAAATGATGATGGATCTGGAAGCTTACCGACTTCAGCAAAAAGAGAGTAAATCGTCTGGTAAGTTGATGAAGTGGGGTGTGTTTGTGGTGACTCTTATTCTAATGGCAGTCGCTTTGTTCTATATGGGATTTCGTTCTAGGGCCGATCTCTTCGCTGTCCTTGTGGTTTTGTTAGTGCATGAGTTGGGGCACTTTATAATGATGAAGGTCTTCGGTTATAGCAATCTATCAATCTTCTTTATTCCGTTTTTCGGCGCGGCGGCAAGTGGTCGAAAACGTTTGGCAAGTGCTCGAGAGCAATTCTGGGTTTTGATGATGGGACCTTTGCCTGGTCTGATTGCGGGGTTCTTAATTCTCGTAGCAGGCTATTTTTATTCGTCCATTCCGGGTTGGCTGCTGAGTGGGGCTTTCCTCAGTGTTGTGATCAATTTATTCAATTTACTGCCGCTGTCGATTTTGGACGGTGGTCGTATGTTAGATGTTCTGTTCCTGCGTCGATTACCAAAACTGCGTTTCTTCTTTATGATTTCAATGTCGATCTTAACGGTGGTAATATCATTCTTCTGTGGGTTGGGAATACTAGCTGTTTTTGTGGGCCTAGGAATTATCGGGATTGTTGGGGGCCGACATTTGGGTAATCTTGTGCCAACTATTCGGGCCAATGTGAACGAGGATATGAACGGAAGTGAACTCGCTTTGAAGGCAATGATGGTGATGCGAGAGACAGGTTATGATTCGATTATGTCGAAACCTCATTGGGCTCAGAAAGTAGATGATCTCGTGGAGTGGTGTGTTGCTAAGCGAATGGGGTTGTTCGAAACCATGATTTCCTTTTCTCTGCATGCTAGTTTGTTGAGTCTACCTTTTGTGGCTCTAATAGGAACTTTGAGGCTAGAGAATTCTTCGTGGAATAGCAGTTTGGATCATAGTGCTGTTTTTATTGCTCGGGCGAAGAAATGGCAGCAGGAAATTCCAAGAGAAGAGGTGACGCTCTCTGAAGAAGCGATTTTCGATTTTAATCAGCTTGCAGGGAACGAAATTATTCAGACTAAATATGTTAGCATGAGAACGCGTCGAAAGAAAAGTTCGACTCCTTTTGTTCGTGCTTCCGCAAAAACTGTTTTGCATCAGCTACATTCTATTAGCTGGAAGGAGAGTAATGAGTGGGCTTACGAAAAGGGTGGTCAAAGGAGAGTGTTTGTAGGGGGAGTTGGTGTATTGTTTGATAGTGCTCATGATTGGAGGGAGCACAGGGCGTTTCAAGAATGCCTTGAGGATTTGACCGTGATCTTCCGTATGTATGCTTTTTGTTCAATCGGCAGTAACGCAAAGGAATTTGAGCAGTGGTCGAATACTCAAATGGATTCGTGTCGTCTGCTTGAGGAAGTTTCT
>CAYUHN010000116.1:0-9772 GCA_964444495.1 uncultured Roseibacillus sp.
AACCGCTCCCAAGCTGACTACTCAGAACCTCTTCAACTGCAGATTCTAGGATGAACCATGTGGGTGGTGCCAAGCTTGCGAGGATAGAAGAATGCGTTGGTCTGAAGAAAAGGGATTTGAGATCCTTGGCTATTTTGGCAGAGAGGTCGTTTTTGAGTTTTCATTTGTAGGAATCGGGGCAGGTTGGGGGCTCTTGGAAGAAACTCAGTCAGTGGAAGAAGTGGCCGTCACTCCTAGTCTTTGGGAGGACATCAAAGTCCTTGTTAAGGCGAGGTTGAATCTCTTTGTGGTGATTACGACCTTCTTTGGTTACGCGATTGCCTGCAGGGCAGGAGGCTGGGATTTTTGGATTTTACTCCATCTCCTGCTTGGTACCACTGCCTGTGCATTTGGGTCTGCGGTTTTTAATCAATTAGCGGAGATTGAGAGCGATGCCTTGATGGCAAGGACTCGTAATCGACCGCTTCCGAGTCGACGGATGGGGGTGGTGCCGGCTTTTGTGATCGGTTGGCTATTATCGGGGTTAGGAGTGGTTCATCTTTTAGCCAAGGTTTCGGTTGTAGCTGGTTTTTTGGCGGGAGCGACTATTGGGATCTACGTTTTTATTTACACTCCGCTTAAGAAAATCAGTTCGATGAATACTTTGGTGGGTGCGGTGCCGGGTGCGCTTCCTCCTCTGATTGGCTGGGTTGCCGGAGGTGGTGAGTGGACAGCTCTTGGGGGGTGGTATCTTTTTGCACTGCTGTTTTTGTGGCAGCTTCCTCATTTTGTAGCCATTAATTGGCTTTGCCGTGAGGAATACGAATTGGCGGGCTATCGGATGTGGAGTAATGGGGATGTCAGCGGCAAGCGAAGCGTTGCGTTAGCGGTTATTTTTTCAGCGGGATTGGTTCTCTTGGCAGTAGGGGCATGGCCATTGGGATTGGCCTCTTGGCTCTACGCTTTGGTAGGAGGAGCTTTCTCTGGCTGGCTTATTTGGCTTGGAATTGTTTTTTTGAAGACCGGAGATCGGGTGAGATTTCGAAAATTCTTTCTTGGAACCTTACTTTATTTGCCTCTGACCTTGATAGCGTTGTGGCTCTTTTGGAGATAGCTGACTGAGAAATCTGAGCACTGTTCGCGACTTGCCAGCGGCAAGTTTTGAGGTAGCTTTCGGCCGAATATGTTCAAGGCAGCCGAGGGATTGGAACCCGCAGACGTCGATCCAAAGCAGTTGCGTCTGACTGCTCTGATTATCTTCGCAATTGCGGTGCTCGGAGGAATTGTGATTATTTGGTCTTATTTCAAGAGCAGGGATGAATTTCGACCGGCTTTCATCGGCGAGATGCAGGGGCATATGAAGTTTTTACTCGCCAATGGGGAGCAAGTTGCCACCCAGCAGATTGAAGAAGACATTTGGTTGATTTATCAAACGACGTTGAAAGATCTGGAGAAATTTCCAGCCAGGAAAGCTGCTTTGGATCGGCTTCCCAAAGAGGGGGTTCGTCGCTTGGAGCTTTATGTCGATATTGATCCGAATAATGAGGAACAGGTGGCTCTGCTGCAGGCTTCGGTTAAAGAAGAGGCTAACGTTTGGAAAATAGCGGCTGGTGACGAGGTGGTTTACAAATTTCTGAAATCAAATTTGAAAGTAGGTGGAGTTCCTCGTGAATTAGAAAATGGGGATTGGTTCTATGATTCGAAGGTGATTTTGATGAAGCGTGACTTTCCGGAAGGGAAGGATCCGCGTGTTCATATTCGCGGAGAGCATTTTGATTTCGAGCGAGCTGTGATTGAAGCAACCAAGGTGGAGAAACCAGAAATAGCTGAAAAGTACGTGAAAGAATGGTTCCTCGAATTGCATATTGAGTATTTGCTTAAGGAAGGTGATCCCACTGCCGAATCATTATAAAAAATAGAATAAGTATGACTGCGAAGCGTAAGATTTTTTTAATTTATTTCCTCACGGGGGTATTTTCCCTCGTCCTTATTGGATTGTATATCTTTCTGGATAAGCTTCAGCGAAACGCTCAGCAGGGGGCTCTTGGAGGGCCTCAGGTGGTTGATGTTGGTAAGGAAGTGAAGGAGGATATTTTGACGATTTCTAACGACATTGAGTTGACGAATCAGCTGGGAGAGAAGGTGAGGCTGTCGGATTTGGAGGACAAAGTTTGGGTTTTAGCTCAATTCTTTGCGGCCTGTCCCAACTGTGCAGCGCGCAATGGAGATCATTTGGTCGAGCTCTATCAGCGTTACTCAGATAATCCCGATTTTCATATGGTGTGTATGACGGTCGATCCCGACAGTGACGATGAAGAGAAATTAAAGGCTTATCAGAATGCGCTTGGAGGAAAGCCTGAAAACTGGTGGTTTCTCACCGGACCGAAGGAGCAGCTGCACCGATATATGGAAGATGAACTCAAGTTCATGGCGGTGAGAGAGCGGACGAATGAGGAGGATATCGCTAGTCAAGGTCGCTATGCTCATGACATGGGGGTCGCGGTATTTGGGAAAGGCCTACGTATGTTAGAAAAACGTGATTTGCTCGCCGCTAAGGTGGAAGATGAGACAATGACTCTCTATAAGCAGTTCGAGATAGACCTCGATAATGCCATTAAACGAGCTCTGTCTGGTCAAGGCCGCGAGGGGTTCGAGTAGGGCTCTTTGTGCGTGAACGAGATGAGCGAAAAAAAGGAGTACTATATTCGCCCTGTTAATGAGAAGCTTGCCGCCAAGCTTATGCGAGCGGTCTGGGTTCTTACCTTTATTGTGGTTGGGCTAATCGTAGCGATGCGCCAGATTAAGATCCCCTTGCCTGAAGGGGTGAGTTTCAAATTTTT
This sequence comes from uncultured Roseibacillus sp., assembly GCA_964444495.1. Lineage (GTDB taxonomy): Bacteria > Verrucomicrobiota > Verrucomicrobiia > Verrucomicrobiales > Akkermansiaceae > Roseibacillus. The sequence continues at coordinate 2,820 of CAYUHN010000116.1, forward strand.
GCCAGCAGTGAATGCAATCTTGAATAGTTCTGTTACTGTTCTTCTCGTATCTGCTTTCATTGCGATCGTTTGTGGTAGGGTAAAGTGGCATCAGCGCCTCATGACAGGTGCAGTTGCGCTTTCGGTCGCTTTTCTTGTCTGCTATGTGGCTTATCATTTGACGAGTGAGGAGACGAAGTTTGGAGGAGAAGGAGCCTCAAGAATTGTTTATTTTGTGATTCTCGCTACCCATGTCGTACTTGCGGCAGTTAGTTTCCCCTTTATTTTAAAGACGCTTGTCTTGGCATGGACAAACCAATATGAGCGCCATCGACGTTTGGCGCGGCGGATTTATCCTGTTTGGCTCTACGTCGCGGCTACTGGTCCGATTGTCTATTGGATGTTGAAGCCCTATTATTAGCAATTTGAGCTTATGAAAACGGTTATCGAGGGAGAAGAAGGAGTGGAGGACTTTCTGCGCACATTGCAGCGTCGGGCTTTGCCTAGCGATGAGGTGCGCACAGTGGTAGCGGATTTGATAGCTGCGGTGCAGGAGGAAGGCGATGCGGCGTTGGTTCGTCTTACCGAGCGGTTTGATGGCGCAGATCTCTCAGGAGGTTTGCTTGTTAGCGAAGCTGAGATGGTTGCGGCGGAGAATGAAGTCTCTGGTTCTACTCGAGAGGCCCTGCAGGCTAGTCTGGATAATATCGAAGCCTTTGCGCGAGAAAGTCAGCGGAAGGACTGGAAGCGTATCAATGCCCAAGGAGCTGAGGTGGGAGAACGCTTTGTTCCTTTTGAAAGGGTGGGCTGCTATGTGCCTGGAGGAAAGGCTCCCTTAGTTTCGACGGCGCTGATGACAGCGGGTTTTGCGAAAGCAGCAGGAGTTCCCGAGATTGTAGCTGCGACTCCTTGCGATGCCTACGGGAAAGTGAATTCAGCGCTTCTAGTTGCTCTCAAAATGGCGGGAGTGACGGAAATTTTGAAGGTAGGCGGAGCACAAGGAGTTGCTGCACTGGCTTTAGGGACTGATTCGGTGGCGCCAGTGCAGAAAATTGTTGGCCCAGGTAATGCCTACGTGGTTGAGGCTAAGCGACAGCTGATTGGAGCGGTATCGATTGATCTTCTTCCTGGCCCCAGTGAAATTATGGTTTTAGCGGACGATAATGCTAACCCTGCTTATGTGGCGGCGGACCTTCTTGGGCAGGCGGAACATGGTCCCGATAGTGTGGTTGGTTTGGTGAGCCCTTCTGCTGAGTTTGTCAGAAAAGTCGAAGAGCAGGTTGAACGTCAGGCTTTTGCTCTTCTAAGAGGGGAATATCTCAGAGAGGTTCTAACGAAGGGCGCCTTTGCAGTTGTGGTGAAGGATTTGGAGCGAGGGATCGAGCTCGTGAACGATTTTGCTCCCGAGCACCTTTCTTTGGTTGTTGAGAGCGAGGAGGAGGAGAATTGCTTGAAGGAGATTAAGACCGCTGCGGCAATCTACATTGGTAGCGAAGCGGCGGTTGCGGTAGGGGATTTTCTAGCTGGTCCCAGTCACACCTTGCCCACTGGGGGGAGTGGCAAAAGTTTCTCTGGTTTACGAGCAGATCAATTTCAGCGGAGGGTCAGTTTGGTCCGGATGAGCAAGGAGGCGGTATCAGCTTCCTTGCCGATTGTAGAAGAGTTTGCCCGCCTTGAGGGCCTAGATGCACACGGGCAATCGGTACGAATTCGTGTCAGCGAGGACAAATGATTGTGCTTTTCGTGTGCTTCAAGCAAGCTACTCGATAGGATGAGTAAGGATAAAGGAGGCAAGAAAGTCTTTCCCGCAAAACGGTTTGCGCGGGGTCCGTTGACATGCCCTTCCTGTCGGGAGGCGTTGAATAGTGCGACTTCGAGATGCCCGAAATGTGGTTTTGTGGCGGAAAAGGCGGTTGAGAAGTTTCCTTTTCCCGCACCCCCGCTCGCTACAGTGATCGACCCGAGCGGCCTAGCGACCGCTGAAGAGAAAAAAGAGGTAGCAGATGCGATTGAAAAGGCGCGGAAAAAGGTCCCCCAAGTGCACTTTGTGAATTGCATTGTGTCGATGGGGGCGGATATCAATTTAGGTGAGTTTGGCTACTGGATGCTCAATGCTGCTGAGATGCCTGAGGGGAATGATAAAAAGCATTTCACAGTTTTGTTTCTGATCGATCCGAAGGCCAAAGCTCTTTCTGTTACCGTTGGATATGGGATTGAACCTTTTGTGACCGATTCCGAATGGACATCAGTCTTAAATGAAGTGAAGGACCATTTCTCTAGGGAAAAGCTAGGTGAAGGAATGGTGGCTTTTGTCAAACGCTCGGTGGAGTTATTGAATGAGAAGTATTTTGAAGTGAAGAAGATTTTAAAATCGTGATGTCTAACAGTTTTCAAAATTTCTTTCGCAGATTGGCGATTTTTGTTTTTGGGTTTGGTCTGTGGGCCTCGCCTGTCTTTGGTGAGATCGACCTGAAGGCTCCTCCCAGTGATTTCGTCTACGATCCGAGTCGAATCCTTTCCTTTAATGAACGTTCGGAGGTTTCTAACATACTCGAATTTGAGAGGCGGCAACGGAAATTTGAGATCTATTATTTGATTTTTAATGAAGAGCCGGAAGGCGGTGCAGAGTTGTGTGCTGAAAAAGTGGGAGAGAGTTGGACCGAAGGTGATTACTGGGGAGTGTTTTACCAGATAGGTGCTCGTGGTCAGCAAGATGCGGTCTTTGGGGGGGATTTTATTGAGAATGGAGAAATTTCAGCAACGAGAATCAAGAACTTAAAGGATTCAGCCGTGAGCCTCGCAAGCAAAGAGCAGAAGCCTGCTGAAAGAGTGCTGAAATTGATTGAATTGATAGCTAATCCTTTCGGAAAAATTCGAGTGGAACACTATGATGCTTACCAGAATCAGTTGGCAAAGAAAAGGGCTGTTGTTCAACAAAAAGAAGAGAAGAAGAGGAGCGGGTTACGGTCTCTCATTTTTCTAGGTATTGTTGCGTTATTATTGTTTCTCGCTGGATTGTTTCTTTTTTGGAAATTTCGCAGTCGTTTCGAGACCGTTATTTTCCCTAAGACTAGGCCTCAGACTCGTTTGGCTGCTCCTTATTCGGGTGGTGGAGATGCCAATGTGACCTACGAGTAAGCTGTTTTTTATTCCAATTCTAGAAGTGCTGTTTCTAGATAGGCGGGGTAGTCGGCGACACAGTCTTCGAGAGTGAGTTTCTTGGAGGTATCCATTTCGTTAGCAAGGCAAGTCATCTGAACGCCATTAAGTCCACAAGGGGTGATCGCTTGGAAGGGAGGAAGGGCTTCGGGGCGAAGGTTTAGCCCAAAGCCGTGGTAAGTGACCCATTTACGAACTCCAACCCCAATAGAGGCTAGTTTACGAGGCCCAACCCAAAGCCCTGTGAAGCCTTCGCGTTGTTCTGCCATTACCGAGTGGCTTTCACAGAAGCGTTGGAGAGAAAGCTCAAGGGCGCGAAGGTAGCGATGAAGGTCGCGGCCATAGGGTTGGAGGTCAATAATGGCGTATCCGACAAGTTGTCCGGGGCCATGAAAAGTTGCTTGCCCACCTCGGGAAACTTCATGCACTTCGTGTGGAAGATGAGACGCATTTTGGAGCGAGGATTGATCGCGAGTTCGTCCAATGGTGTAAACTGGAGCATGTTCGAGAAGAAGAAGAGTATCCATGATTTCTTCGTCTCGTCGTTTGCTCACCAATTCCTCTTGTAATGCAAGAGCCTCGGTATAGGAGACTCTTTGACCAAGATTTTGAACGTCTAAGGGCATTGGGAAAAACGGGATAAGAGCTAGATCGCCTTTTTTTCGAGAGATTTGGCTTTAAGAGGATCGGTTCCGTAGAAATGGGCGAGCGCGATGGCCAAGGCATCAGCGGCATCTGGGTCAGGGGTCTCCGAAAGAGAGAGCAGCGCACGAACCATGAAGGCGACTTGCCCTTTGTCGGCAGCGCCTTTGCCCACGACGGCTTGTTTAACCCGGCGAGGAGCGTATTCGTAAATGGGTAACCCTCGGTCGGCCGCGGCGATGAGAGTGGCTGCGCGAGCGGCCCCCATAGAGATAGCAGTGCGATGAGATTGTACAAAGATGATGCTCTCGACAGCGACCTCATCGGGTTGCCATTTTTCAATCTGGTTGGCGATTCCTGTTCGGACTGCCGCAAGTGCTTGGCTTTGCGGGAGGCGCTGGGGGATACGAATGGTATCGTATGCGAGTGCTCTTTGTTTCAGCGCGTCACCTTCAACCACCGCGAAACCAGTATTTCGGATTGCGGGGTCGATCGCGATAACACGCATGAAGAAAAAGGGCTTGGAAGCGAGTTTTTTGGAAGCCTAAGGCTGAATCTCCCAAATCTCACAGAGCTGATTCTGAGTGGGATCGGATTTTGAGAAGCGGCTTGTTTCGCTGAGGAAAACCGCCCGGACATCCTGTTGGCCTTTGATCGCCTGATTCACTTGCGAAGCCACTGCGGTTGCACGATCCGAAGAAAGGGAGCGATTACTTGCGGAGTCGCCTACTTTCGAAGCATATCCAACCACAAGCAAGAAAGCGGAAGAATGAGAATCCTGAAGATCGTTGCGAATCATACTAATCTTCTCCGGGCTCAATTGAGAGGAACCTTCGGCAAAGAGAATCGAACGAAGGGGGCGGGCATTGAGCTTACCTTTAATCCGTCCATACTCCGAAGGAATCGCAGCAGGTTCGGTGTTGTCGAGGCGTTGGAGTTCGCGGAAGAGGCGTTGCGCGATAGCGGGAAGGTTATCGACGCTATCTACAAAGAGGGTTGATCGCGCAAGCTGCGCGCGAAGATTACGAAGTTGCTCTAGGAGGTCGGCGTTTTGAGCTTCGAGTGCTCCCACGGTGGCGATCCGTTGACTAAGTCGATTATTTTCAGCTCTGAGGCGCTCAAGTGCGCCAGCATCAGGGCGTTTGCTCAGTTCAACAATCTGGCGTTGAGCTGCGTCGTAGAGTGTCTGGAGGGATTCGAGTTGCTTGCGTAAGGTGACCGCTTGTGAGGCGTCTTCGTTGAGGTCGCCGATCCGTTGCAAGAGTTCTTGGATTCGGCTGTTGAGCGCCACTTCGTTACTTCGAGCTGTCTCAAGAAGAGCGTCACGCTTCACTATCTCGCTATTGAAGTCACCAATGATACCGGAGAGAGTATTAGATTCACGCGAGATTTGGTCGGCAAGTTTAACGGGGTCGATTCCAAAACTTGTGCTGCCACCCCCATATTGAGGCCCCTCTACGTAGTCATCGTTAGCCTTTTCTTTGAGGGCTGCTACCCGCGCTCTCATCTCCATCAAGTCAGCGTCAGAAGCAGAGGTATCTTTTTTCTTTGAAGGAGAAAGGTCGAGGACTTGGAAGAGCAGTAAAAGGACCACTGCCCCTAAAACGAGACCCATAATAAGGTTCTGGTTGGAAGAAGGAGTGGGGTGAGGGGTCGAGGAAGAAGGTCGCTCGGGGTTACTGTCTTGATTCTGGTTTACCATGCCTAGGGGTGATGAAGGGTCTCGGGCAGATTTTTCTGCCTGCGGAAGGCGGGGGTATCAGAAGGCCAAGTTCCCTGCAAGGAAGACGTTTTCGGAAGAGGGAGAAGAGAGCAGCCTTTGTAGTCCTTATTAAAGGAAAAGCTCCCCAACTAATTCGACAAGAAGCGATAGATGGAGAGCTGTGAAAGCCTAGAATTTGGTTAAATTGAACCTGTAGAGTCTTGTGTTACAGGGCGAATGCCGCACTAGTAAGCTCGTTGATAGGGCTGCTGGTAAGCTTGTTGCTGAGGAGCTTGGTAACTCTGTTGAGTTGCGACACCTTGTTGTTGTAAATGATAGCCATTTCCTTGCTGGAGATCCCGCTGGTTGCCAACTGCGGCTCCGGCCAGCCCACCGAGAACCCCACCGAGAACAGCTCCTTGACCCGTATTGTTTTTGTCCCCAGTGTTTTTTCCGATGACTCCGCCGGCCAAGGCTCCGAGACCAGCTCCAATGGCAGCATCTTGCTGAAGATAAGATTGGGGCGCACAGCTGCTGAGGAAAAGAAGAGGGCTCAATGCGAGAGCCCCAATGGATGGAATAATTTTCATTTTCATTTTTTAATTAATATCAATTAAATATTCACTAATCAGTAATTTATGCAACTTTTTTCAAGCAAAGCCTAGAAATATCCTTTTGCATTCAAAAATCTAAACCCGGGCAGAATAGATTTTATTCATTTGGGTTTTCTTTGGGAGAGTCATGGCAGCTCCAAATAACTGTTCAAATAAACATTTTTTTGATTGCGCTTCTTGTTTTTACAGGCTTATTAATTGTTCATGATAACACGTCTTTTTTCAGCAGCTGTTCGTGGAGTCAACGCCGTCGAAGTTGAAGTCGAGGTTCATGGACGGACTGGAGAAAAGCCTGGAACAATCATTGTCGGTCTCCCGGACGCTGCTGTGCGTGAGTCGGCCATGCGTGTGGGCTCGGCTATTAATTCGAATGGACTCAAAGAGTGTTGCGTTAATGTGGTCAATCTTGCCCCGGCCGATTTACGGAAAGAAGGTCCTTCTTTTGATTTACCCATTGCTTTGGCAATTTCGGCTAACGGAACGGAGACCGCTTTTCCAGATGAAGATCAATATAGTATTATTGGAGAGCTTGGTCTTGATGGCTCAGTGCGTTCTGTGAAGGGTGTCTTAGCGATTGCGATTGAGGCAAAAAAGCGGGGAAGACGTTTTCTTATCGTTCCACACCAAAACGCAGCGGAAGCAGCGATCACTGAGGGAATTACGGTGATTCCGGTTAAAAGTCTACGGGAAGCTTTTGATCATCTTAGCGGAGAGAGGGTGATTGAGCCTTTCAAGCTTGATCGGGCAAAATTCTTCGCAGCTCAACGTAACTATGAAGTCGATTTTGAAGATGTTAAAGGCCAGCTCCACGTGAAGCGTGCCCTTGAAGTCGCGGTTGCGGGTGGCCATAACATCCT
>CAYUHN010000117.1:0-9768 GCA_964444495.1 uncultured Roseibacillus sp.
GGGAATTTCTTCTCTTCAACGAAATCACAACAACTTAAAAAACCGAAAACTTCTCTTCACTATCTGCCAAATAAGCAAGAGAGCTGAAAGTAAGAAGAGACCTGTGCAAACTCTTGCGGATAATATCCGCGAATACGATCCTTTGAAGAAGAAGACAATTGGAGGCCATTTCCCTCCGCAAACGCCTCTTTGCGAAAGCTAAACAGTCACGACATGAAGCGATAAATCATCCTAAATCTCTGCACTATCCACATCGGCACGAAGATTCTCAATGATGAAACCTTGTCGATCAGGAGTATTTTTACCCATGTAAAATGCCAACATCTCCTTGAGACTTTTACCCTCTTCCATTCGAACGGGATCTAGACGCATATCCTCCCCGATCATAAAACCGAATTCGTCGGGCGAGATCTCACCCAAGCCCTTAAAGCGAGTCACCTCTGCATTTTTGCCTAGCTCTGCGAGTGCAGAATCTTTCTCCGCCTCATCATAACAATAGAGTGTTTTCTTCTTATTTCGCACCCTGAACAAGGGGGTCTCCAAAATGGAAACATGCCCTTCCCGAATCAACTCAGGGAAAAACTGCAGCACAAAGGTGAGCAGCAAGAGACGAATGTGCATCCCGTCAACATCCGCATCCGTTGCAATCACCACTTTATTGTAGCGAAGGCTATCGAGATTTTCTTCAATATTTAACGCAGCCTGAAGCAGGGCAAACTCTTCGTTCTCATATACAATCTTACGACTTAGGCCAAAAGTATTGAGAGGCTTACCTCGTAATGAAAAAACTGCCTGAGTCTCTACGTCTCGGCACTTTGTAATCGAACCACTCGCACTATCTCCCTCCGTAATGAAGATCGTAGTCTCTTCACGACGCTTGTGCTTCGTATCGAAGTGGGCTTTGCAGTCTCGCAACTTCTTATTGTGCAACTTAGCCTGTCTCGCACGATCGCGAGCTAGCTTCTTCACCCCTTTCAACTCCTTACGTTCACGCTCCGCTTGCAAAATTCGCTTCTGCAACGCCTCCGCAACATTGCTATTACGGTGAAGGTAGTTGTCTAAATCCTCTTTGAGAAAATTCCCAATAAAGGTCCGCACAGTCTCTCCATCAGGAGCCATATGAGTACTTCCTAATTTGGTCTTAGTCTGACTCTCAAAAACTGGCTCCTGCACACGCACACTAATAGCCGCCTGAATTCCCTCGCGAATATCGGCAGGATCATACTGCTTCTTAAAGAACTCACGCAGAGTCTTCACCAATGCTTCCCGAAAAGCGGCAAGATGCGTTCCCCCTTGAGTAGTATGCTGGCCATTTACAAAAGAATAATACTCTTCCCCACTCGCCATCGTATGAGAAAAGACCACATCGATATCTTTCCCTTTAAGAACGATGGGGTCATAAAGAGGCTCCTCATCCATCTCCTCCTTTAGAAGGTCGAGCAGACCATGCTGAGATTTGAACTTCTTTCCATTCAGCACCAAAGCCAAACCAGGGTTCAGATAAGAGTAGTATCGACACATGCGCTCCGCAAAAGGCAGACGCCACTTGGTCCGTTTCGGAAAAATTTTTACATCAACTTCAAAAGCCAAACGAGTGCCAGAATCTTCCCCCTTTGCAGCTCGTGGGCGCTTCATCTCTTCCACCACTTTACCAGCCGAGAACTCGATAGCTTTTGTCTTCCCTTCCCGCCAAGCCTGAATCTCAAAGAAACTACTCAAGGCGTTCACCGCTTTGATACCCACCCCGTTGAGCCCAACAGATTTTTTAAAGGCTTCGGAATCGTATTTCGCGCCCGTATTAATTTGAGCGGCGCAGTCAAAGAGTTTTCCAAGAGGAATTCCTCGACCAAAATCCCGCACTTCAACTCGACCCTCTTCCAAGATCTCAATCTGAATCTCCTTCCCGTGCCCCATCACAAATTCATCGATGGAATTGTCGATCACCTCCTTCAATAGAATATAGATGCCATCATCAGCCGAGGCCCCATCCCCGAGCTTACCAATGTACATTCCCGGACGAAGGCGAATGTGCTCCCGCCAATCCAAGCTCTTGATATCGTCTTCGGTGTATCCAGCCATTTTTCATGTGGTAGCGAGACTGGCCCCGCCCCGTCAATGACGCGTCGAGCCATCTTTTCCCCTGAGTGACAAAAGCGTCACTCACTTTTTTATGCCGAAGTCGCTTAAATCCCTGATAAGGTCGGGCTGTGGGAGAAGAAAATAAAATTCTCGTAATCGAAGATGAACCCGACGTCGCTGACCTCATTCGATTCAATCTGGAACGCCAACAATATCAGGTTGTGGTGGCGAATAATGGCATCTCGGGCCAAGAAGCCGCTTTTTTTGAACGCCCAGACCTTGTGATTCTGGATCTCATGATGCCTGGTAAAGACGGATACGCGGTTTTTAAAGAACTCCGAAGAGATGATCGCACCACCAGCACCCCAGTGCTCATTCTCACTGCCCGAGCGCAAACCGAAGACCGCATTCAAGGCCTCGAAGCCGGAGCCGACGACTACCTTACAAAACCCTTCTCACCCAAAGAACTGGTTCTCCGCGTCAACGCCATCATGCGCCGCATGGATCAAAACCCCGGCCAAGTGGAAGTCGCAAAGGGCCCTTTCCGCCTGGACAAAAATTCTCTCAGCTTCTTTCTCGCAGATGAGCGAGTAGATCTCACAGTCACCGAGTTTCGACTCCTCCTCTACCTTCTCGAACGCCCCGGAACCGACGTCGATCGCAATGACCTTCTCCGCAAAATCTGGGGATATTCTGACGAAGTTCACAGCCGAACCCTCGACACTCATATGAAGCGTCTGCGCAACAAACTCGGCGAGCATTCTAGTTACATTCAGACCGTTCGTGGAATTGGGTATCGCCTCACGGCCTAACTGTTAGACACTTTCTTAAATGCCTTGGTTCCTCGTCATCGCAAGCCTCTTATTGGCAGCCGTCTTTGGACTACTCCATCAGTATCAACTCAAACAGAGGCGACGAGCAGAAAAGGAATTCGTAGAGCGCTTACGGAAACAGAAACGACGTCTCCTCAAAGAACAAGACCGACTCCTCAATGCCTTTAACCAAGCCTTTCTCCTCCTCGACCCAGCCGGGAAAATAGTCTTCGCCAATGACCAAGCCACTGAACTCGTCTCGGGACGAAAAATCATTGGACGTCACTACAAAGAAGCATTCCTCGATGAACGCATCACCGATCCGATCGATGAATGCTTAGAAACAGGTCGCAGCGCCCTCCGCCAAATCATCCTCCCCCAACAAGCCTCCCCTCGTGGACTGAGCGAAAATCGTGGCGAAACTTGTTGGTTTATCGATGCCGCCCCACTCAATCGTAATGCCACAAAAACGGTCACTCGCATCGTCATTCGCGACCAAACTGATGAGCATCAAACTGAGCAGATCCGTAAAGACTTCATTGCCAATGCCTCTCACGAACTCCGCACCCCTCTCTCGATCATCAATGGCTACCTCGAGAATTTTTCCGAAGGGTATATCGAGGACTCAGAACTCTCCAATCGCGCCATTACCGTGATGCAAAAACATGGAACTCGCCTAGCCCGTCTTGTCGAAGACATGCTCCTTATCTCTCGCCTTGAGTCCGGCGAGGCTGACTCCCTTAACCTCGCTTCCTTCCCTCTCCAAATTTGCATTCAAGACGTCCTTGAACGTCTTGATCCTCTCATCATTGAACAAAAAGCCATTATCGAGAATCTTCTTCCGGAGGAAAAAATCATCCTCAATGGCGATCGCTTTTACTGGACACAAGCCTTCTTCAATCTCATTGAAAATGCTCTCAAGCAAAATGCGAGAGAAGAAGTCACCCTTGAGATCGGATCTTCCACCAACGAATTCGGAGGACTCAAAGTCTGGATTGCTGATAATGGCGTAGGTATCCCTAGTAGTGATCTTCCTTTCATCTTCCGCCGTTTCTACCGAGTTGAAAAGCATCACAACCAGGCAAAAGTGAAAGGCACGGGTCTAGGCCTCTCGATTGTCAAACGAACCGTTGAGGCCCATCACGGAACTATCAACGTTACCTCTATTCCCGGACAACGCACCGCGTTCACTATCGAACTCCCCGGCAGCGTTCTCGCCCCCGCCGAGACCTTCGAAGCAGAAAACGAAGCCTCGAATTTCGTCTAAACACGACTTGAGATTTGCTCCCCTAAAACCACAAGTAATACAAACTTCAAGGTTAAGCTCGAAGCGACGGCAATCCCCGACCTTCCGCTACCCTGTTATGAGCTCTAGGGCTTCCCTTATTGAGTATAAAACAGTCGCGGAATCGACGTTCATTCGTATTGAGTGTATTAGTAATACGAACCTATATTATACTCTGGTCACTTTCTGAACGCGATAACCAATCGCAAAGAGAGCTATCGCAATGAGGCAAATTCCAGACTGAATCGCCCAAAATCTTTCCCAGCCTCCTTGCTCTGCAACCACGGTAAAACGATAGAGCCAGCCAGAAAAAAGAACTCCCACAATCATTGCCAAACCTCCTGTAAGAACGGACATAAGCGCTTGAGTCTGTGCTCGTAATTCCCGTGGCACCCGACGATCAATGACTAGCTTCCCAGACTCAAAGAAGAAAGTCCAACAAACGCCATGGAGCAAAATCCCCATCACCACCCAGGTCACGGTTCCCTCCAGACTCTCTGCTCCGCATCCATTAAACCCATAGAATAGATAACGCAAAAACCCACTCCCTAAAGCGACTAGGAACGTCCATTTCACTCTAAAATTCCGAAAAATCCAGCCCAACAACAACATTCCGACAATCTCGGTCGTCTGGCCTAGAGACATCACCAATGCCACCCGCTGTACTCCCAAGTCTCCTAAAAACTTCGAAGTATATGGGTAGTAAGCTGCTACCGGAATGGCAAAGATCGCTGCAGTAGCGAAATAGACCGCCACCTCCCGGTTTTTAAGAACCTTAAAAGCTGAAAAACCTAAAACATCGCGAAGTCTCTTTCGGACTTTTCCAGAAGGAGGGGTGGAGGGTAAAAACAAGCACAGAACTGCGGCAGCAAAGCTCAATCCCATCGCAAAAAAACCACTGCTAAAAGACCGATCGAGCGCCAACGCGCTAATCGACCATCCTGCCATCATCCATCCCACTGTCCCCCAAACCCGAACTCCTCCAAATTCGCGTTCAGGTTCCTTCAAATTGGAAAGCGTAACGGACATTAGTAAAGGCCATGCTGGGGCACCCAAAAGAGCCTTCAGCACGAGAAATACCAGAAAAGCGACTGCAAAACCTTGGTGTAAACACCAAAATGCCGCTCCAGTCATCAGACCATTCGCAAGTAGCACCAGAGCCATCAACTTCTCAGCCCGAAACCGCTGATCCGCCAAAGCCGCCATAAACAGCGGCGAACACATCGCACCTACCGAAGGTAGCACAAAAACCCAATCGGTGAGATGACCCCAGCCTCGTTCCTCCAAGACCAATGACATGACTGGCATCCAACAGCCAGGAGCAGCCGCTAGAAGAAAAAACGCGAGCGAAAGACGCACATACTGGCTCCGGGGCGACACGCGCGGACGCTAAGCCTTCACCTTTAGCAGGTCGAGCCCTTGCTCATTCCTTTTGGTCAGAATTTTAACGACCCTGACTTTGCTTCGACTCAAAAGACAACTTTTGTAATGACAAATAGCGTAAAAAGATGTTAGGAAGAAAATGCAAATAGGAAGATTTTTATCTTCTTTATTTGGTGTGTGCGTAGTCGGCCGATGGTAGCTCTATTTTGCTATCATCGGTCGATTTTTTTAGATTCATAAGAAAACTAGCCCCCAAATTTCGAGCGAAAGAGATTCAAAACGTCTGAAAGACATTCTTGCCAAGCGTAGACATTCACGATAACTCCCAGCCAATATGGCTATCGAAACCACGCTCATTCTCTTCAAACCCGACGCAGTTTCCAAAGGAAATGTCGGTAGCGTTCTCTCTCGCTTCGAAAAAGAAGGATTCGCAATCAAAGGATTCAAAATGATGTCCCTCAGCGATGAAATTCTTGCCGAGCACTACGCTCACATCGCCGAGATGCCATTTTTCCCTTCTGTTCGTTCTTTCATGCAAGAAACTCCAGTTATCGCACTCGCACTCGCTGGTGAAGATATCATTGCAAAGGTTCGTGACCTTCTCGGACCAACTGACTCCACCACCGCTGCCGCAGGAACCATTCGAGGCGACTTTGGAGACAAAGCAGGCGATTCAAAAATGCGCAACGTCTGCCACGCTTCTGACTCCGCCGAAAGCGCGGCCGACGAGCTCAAGCGCTTCTTTACTGAAGGCGAACTCTTCTCCTAAGCCTAAGGTCTGCCCGTCAAACCTTATCATTGCAGACTTCGAGTTTCCCCACTTAGTTGGAGGGGCTGACTCGAAGCCTTTTCTTTTCCTCTTACCCCCATTCAGACGTCTCCGCCCAAACTTTAGACGAATTTCTGTCAAAATTTTCAGTTTGCCTCACGCCGGTCCTTGCTAGTCTCCCGGCATGCCCGACTACATCCTCACCCTCTTTCTGCTGATTCTCCTGCAAGCAGTTCTTGGTTTCGATAATCTCCTCTATATCTCTCTTGAGTCGAAGAGAGTCCGCCCCGAAAAACAAGCGTTCGTCCGTCGCCTCGGCATTGGTCTTGCGGTCTTCTTCCGCATCGCTCTTCTCTTCGTTGTCCTCAGCCTTGTCTCGAAGTTTGAGAAACCCCTGTTTTCCCTAAAACTTGGTAACGAAGGAGAACCTAATTCTGCCCAGCACGAAGAAAGCGCTCATGGTGCTGAAACTACCGATGTCGCCAATGCCACCGGTACCACCGATGCTACTCATGCAGAAGAAGCAAGTTCGATGGTTCACGGCTTCTTAGACGGAAGCTTTACTCTCCATAGTCTCATTGTCCTCCTCGGAGGTGGCTTCATTCTCTACACCGCTATTAAGGAAATTTTCCACATGATCGGGACCCACGACATTGGTCACGGTAATAGCAAGCCAGCTTCCATCACCAAAACCGTGACTCTAATCGTCACGATGAACGTGATTTTCTCTTTCGATTCAATCCTCTCCGCGATGGCTCTCGCAAAAAACCCTGAAACGGGCAATCAGCGCATCGAACTCATCATCATCGCAATCGTCGCCAGCGGGGCTCTTATGATTTGGCTCGCCGACCGCGTGGCCAACTTCCTTCAGAAAAACCGGATGTATGAAGTTCTTGGCCTCTTCATTCTCTTCATTGTTGGCATTATGCTAGTCACAGAAGGAGGTCACCTCGCTCACCTTCACCTCTTCGGAAATCCAATCGTCCCCATGACGAAGACCACCTTCTACTTCGTAATCGCAGTTCTCGTCGTCACCGACATCGTTCAAGGCCGTTATCAGAAGAAGCTTCTCGCCAAACAGGCCAAACACGCCCACACAGCGAAACCCGCTCACGAAGAAGAGAACACAACTAACGAAGACGCTTCTCCAAAGGAAGAAGAGATTATCGCGGAAACTGATAAAAACGAGAGCTCTCCAGAAATCGCTGGTGCAACAGATACCACAGAGTCTTCCGAAGAATCTGGCAAGTCCGCTTCTTAAATTCAATCGATACAACCTCCTATGATTCGCTTTCTTCACACTCGCATCCGCGTCTCCGATCCTGCTGCTTCGATTGCTTTTTACAAAAAGCTTGGCTTCGAACTCGGAGAGCAAAAAAAATCCCCTCAAGGTAATGAACTCGCCTTCATGAACCTGCCAGGCAACGACCATTTTCTCGAGCTCACCTATTCCCCCGAGTTCAAAGTCGAATTTCCGGAAGACCTCATGCACACCGCTGTGGGTGTTCCCGACATCATCACATATTGTGATAAGCTCGAGTCCGATGGCATCGAAATTTGGCCCAGCGGTTGGCGTGAAAAATTTGCTGGCGACGCCAAGAAAATGGCCTTTGTTACCGATCCCGATGGCTATGAAGTCGAGATTCTCGAACGCCAATAAGGACGGTCCAATCCTATCTCTCTGATCTCAGCTGAATCATTTCGTTTTTCAGTTCGGTATTTTTAGGCTCTAGTCCTTACGAGAACCATGACTTGGGTGGAAGACGATGAACCCCGTTGGTGGGAACGCTTGCCGAACTGGGTACGTGCCCTCTTCCGCCTATCTTGGCGCCTAGCTCTCATCTTTCTCCTTATTCTAATCGGAGTCATCACCACCTACTTCGTCATCGCCTCTCGTTACGATTTGGATGAGGTCGTTACCATGGCGGAGCGAACCATTCTCTACGACCACAACGGGCGCGAGCTTGCTGCGATTCATGGAACGAAGCGACGCCTCGTAGAACCTAACGAGATCCCCGAAACCCTTGTTAATGCCCTCACCACCCGAGAAGACCGTAATTTCTTCGACCACGGTGGAGTTCACTTCCGAGGAGTTGCCCGAGCGGCCCTTCATAATCTCAAAGATGGTGAAATTAGCGAAGGAGCCTCTACCCTCACAATGCAGTTGGCTCGCAACACCTATGATCTACGAGAAGATTCCTTTCATCGTAAATTCCTCGAAAGCGCTATCGCCTACCGTATTGAGTCCCGCTACTCTAAAAAAGAAATTCTCACCGCTTATCTCAACCGCATCTATTTTGGTTCTGGAGCACAAGGTATCGGACAAGCCGCCGAAACCTATTTCGGTAAGGAAGTTTCCCAACTAACTGCTGCCGAAAGCGCCCTCCTCGTTGGTATCATCCGAGCTCCGCATGACTTCAGTCCTCGCAACGACCGCAATGCAGCGCTCCGCGAACGTGATGATGTCCTCACCAAAATGAGATCTCTCGGCCTACTCTCAAAAGACAATTTGAAGCGGGCCATCGATGAGCCCCTTCACCTCATGCCATCCCAGAACCGTGACATCGATGCCTCTCGCTGCGTTCGGCGACACCTTAATGAACTCCTCGAGAAAAATCACTTTAGTAGCGGAGGACTCACCGTCACCTCCAGCATCGACGCCAAACTCCAAATCCTAGCCCGTACTGGTCTCGACAAACTTCTCGCCGACCTTCCGGATCTGCAATGTGCTCTCGTTGCTATCGATCCTCAATCCGGAGCGATTCGAGCCATTGTCACTGCCCGCGATCCCGTTTCATCCAAATTCAATCGCGCCTTCGATTCCCGCCGCCAACTTGGACCCGTTTTTCAACCGTTTCTCTATGCCTTCGCTGCTGAACGCGGCAAAGCCCCCATCCCCAACCAACCGATTCAAACTGCTCGCCAACTCAACCCCGATGACCTCATCCGCCTCGCCAAACGACAAGGCCTCACAGGCCCCTTCGCGGAAGGAGACGAATTTGCTCGCGGTGACTTACAAGCAACTCCACTAGAATTTGCAACCTCTCTTCTTAGCTTAGCCAACGAAGGAGAACGCTATCGCACCTACTTGCTCGAAAATGTACAAGACCGCCAAGGGAAAACCTTTTTCATCCAGCAACCCAAGAAGCGACTCGTCCTAGATCCGTTTGCGGTGCAGGCTCTCTTTGATGTCAGCGATAAAGAAACCTGGCATTCTCCAAACCTCTCTCAGAATGACTTTTGGCTCGCTCACGTATCTCCCAACCTCGTTCTAACACTATGGCTCGGCTACGACGACGCCAAAAAAATTGTTCTCTCTGAAGAGTTCACTTCACGTGCAGAAGCTCTAGCCGAAACCATGAGCAATTTGACCACATCAACTGACTACTAGTGCTGCGACCGAATTAAAGTGAAGGATAGAGGTGCCTGAGCTTTACCCG
>CAYUHN010000118.1:0-9753 GCA_964444495.1 uncultured Roseibacillus sp.
TGGTCTGGTCAACTTGTAAGTATTAATGCGGTCGAAGTTACCAGAGACCTTAAGGAAGCAAAGGTGTGGGTTGGGATTTTGGGCGGTGAGCCAGGTCCGGTTCTAGACAAGCTTTCTCGGAAAAATGGTCATATTCAAAGCCGAGTGATGAAGCGAGTAAAGCTTCGCAATACTCCTGTGCTTTCATTTCGTCATGATAATTCTGCGGAGCGTGGAGTGGATATAGTTAATCTTCTGGAAGAAGTAGATGAGCTGCCCACGGCCCCTCGCGAAGAGGACAGTAAGTGATTGTTCTTTAATCTTAGAAGAAAACTTATGTGGTATTATGAAGAAGCCGGCAAGCAATGTGGTCCGGTTGAGCAAGATGAACTGATTGGTCTGCTGAGTAGCGAGAAAATTTCCTGGTCGACGCTCGTTTGGAGAGAGGGGATGGATCGTTGGTTGCCTGCTAGGCAAATTTCCGAATTTCAGTCTGCTTTACCGGTAGTCGAAGCTACAACAAGGGCCACAGAAGGTGGTCCTGTTGTTCAGCCAGCAGTTTCTTCGGTGTATCAAGCCCCACAGACTTCGGTGGTTGGTGGCGAATTGGTTATAGGGCCTAAATTGAACGTCTGTGCTCTGCTAAGTATGATTTTTGGGATAGTTGGATTGATGATAGCGATTTGCTGTTTCCTGTTTGCGTTCCTGTGTTCTCCCGCAGCGATCGTGTTAGGTCATATTGGATATTCTCAAGTCAAGAAGGCGGGAGGTCGGCAGACAGGAGGAGGCTTTGCTATAGCTGGTTTGGTTATGGGGTATCTCGGTGTTTTGCTGAGTATTTTAATGTTGATTGTAGGTATTGGTGGAAACCTCTTGGAGGCGAGCGCTAATCCTTAAATTTCGGAAAAAGTAGAGATGTGGTACTACGAGCATAATGACCAATAGAGTGGGCCGGTTAGTAAAGAGCAAATTATTGAGCTCTTAAACAGCGGTCAAATTTCTGCTTCCAGTTTGGTCTGGAAAGATGGAATGCCTGAATGGGTGGCTCTAGGCCAAGTGGGCGAATTTCAAGCAGTTTCAACTATTGAGAACGATCTATCAACACCTGCGAGTTCTCCGTATGAGGCGCCGAAGACACCAGTGACGAGAGTTCCGACTATGCACGGTGGGTCAAGGCAAAACGTTTGTGCCCTCTTGAGTATGATTTTTGGAATTGGTGGTGCGGTTTGTGTCTTAAGTTGTTGTTTGATTTACTTTGCGATTTTATTAAGTCCTGCAGCGGTGGTTCTGGGGCACATCGCACGTCATCAGATGAAGAAGTCTGAGGAGCCGCAAACCGGAGCAGGGTTGGCTCTGACCGGACTCATTTTGGGATATATCTTTTTTGTTATTACTATAGTGATTTTGGGTTTTGGGTTCGGGGCAATGATCCTAGAAGAGACGGGATCTTTTGACGGTTCGGGTTTTTAGCATCTGTAAGGTTTTTTTAAATTTAGAGAGAACCTGGTCATAAGGGTTTTCGTTTTTACGGAAGCGTGCTAGTAACCGTCTATGTGGTTTTATGCAAAAGGCGATGAACAGCATGGTCCTGTCAGTACCGAGGAGCTGCGGGAGAGAATCAAAAGTGGTAGCGTAGGGCAGGACGAGCTCGTCTGGAAAGAAGGGTTGGCTCAATGGACTCCAGTTGGGCAGGTTTTAGAGCTTCGCGAACCTGTTGCGGCTTCTAGTGAGGGGGTAGCTCCTGCAGCCCAGTCTTCTGGAGGAGGATTTTCTCAAATTGGCCCTTCTGCGGGAGGAGGCATTGTTCCTGGAAGTACTTATGGGTTGAATCCGCCTGTTCAGCAAAATGGTCTTTCCTTAGTGAGTATGATTTTGGGTATCTGTTCGTTTGTTCTATGTTTAGGGGCTTTGACAGGATTGCTTGCGGTTATTTTTGGTCATATTGGGCTTAAGCAGATTCGTAATTCTCCTACTCCTCAGGGAGGAGAAGGTATGGCCAAGACGGGTTTAATTCTTGGTTACCTCTCGATTATTCTAACCATCGTAGTGTTCGTGTTAGCGGTGTTTGGAGCTTGGGTTGAAGCCTCCGAGGCTGCTGAGGTCGTAAGTCCTGCGCCCTAGGTTTTCCTAAAAAAACGGTTTAGATGCCGATGCAGCGACTTTATTGCCTAGCGGGAGAAATTAGCGGCGACCTTCATGGTGCTGCTGTTCTGCGCGAGCTAAAGTTGTTGTTCGAAGGTGAGATTGAGTTTGCTGGTCGAGGAGGCCCTGAGATGGCTGTGGTGGGAGGTTGTGGGGATTGGGTTGAGCGAGCCGGAGTGATGGGGGTTTGGGATGTTCTCAAGCAATATTCCTATTTTCGGCGTTGCTTTTACGAAACTCTTGCAGAGATTGAGAAGTTTCAGCCGCAGGTTCTTCTTCTCATCGATTATCCCGGCTTCAATCTCCGCTTAGCAAAAGTTGTGCGCGAACGTTTCCCTGAAATACGGATTGTTCAGTATGTGTGTCCCCAAGTTTGGGCCTGGAAGCAGAGCAGGATTCCAAAGATGGCACGCTGGTTAGATCAGGTGATCTGTCTTTTCCCCTTTGAGGTTCCGATTCTTGAGAAGAGAGACTGTCCTGCAGTCTACTGCGGTCATCCTCTGGTTGATGAATTAGAGGAAAAGCGGGAAACGCTTACACGGGAAGAAGGTTTGGTGGGTTTGTTTCCTGGGAGTCGACCTCGTGAAGTTGAGAGGCTTTTTCCGGTGATGCTAGAAGCGGCAAGAAAGCTTCGTAAGAAGCAAGGGAAGGATATCACTTTTGCGGTTCCAGCTATTTCCGACAAATTGGCGATGGTGATGAAGGAGCAATTGCAAGAGGGGGAGGAAGAGTGGTTGAGGATTGAAGTCGGAACGAGTCATCGTCTGATGCAGCAAGCTACTTGTGGAGTGATGGCGAGTGGAACGGCGACCTTGGAGGCCGCTTGCTTTGGTCTCCCATATTGTCTCGTTTACCGGGTGGCTCCACTGACTTGGGAGATTGCCAAGAAAGTCGTCAAGGTGTCTCATATCGGAATTGTGAATATTCTAGCGGAACGCGAGGTCGTGACCGAGTTCCTGCAAGGCGATTTGAATTCCGAGGCTTTGTTTACGTGGTTAGAAGAATTTCTAGAAAACCGAGACAAACGGGACGCTCTGAGTGAGAGTGTTTTGTCAATCGCAAGTCAGCTGGGAGAAGGAGGCGCGCACGTGAGAGTTGCGCAGGAAGTTCAGCGTCAATTTAACCTACAGCAGTAATGAGTAAGAGGGTAGAGGTCGATGAATATGGTGTTCGAGTCAGTCCTGCTCGACGCAAGTTTTGGTTATGGGCGATTGTTCTTTTCCCCTTTGGACTCCTTGTGTCCGTCATTATTGCTCTTACTCTTAAAGTGACCAAGACCCAAGAGGATGGAATGGGTATCTATGGCTTCAAGGCGGCAGCTCTTAATACGAAGGGGCTAGCGAATGCCGCGTATAAGATTGATCACGATGTGGGGCTTCGTGATTTTGAAGAGGGGGCTATGCAGCCAGGGATGACTCGGATGACCGCGTTTATTAGAGGGCTGCTGAGTAGTGTGAATCTTGGCTATGAGATTCAACGTAGTGAGGGAGAGGCAATCGGAGGACTGATTTGGCCAAGCTATTGGGTGGATTGGGAATCAGATGGTTCGAAAGGAGCGGTGGTTGTAATTGTTCGTTATGATCGAGAGGAGGACTCAGCTGCAGTGGCTGCCAGCCTGGCTTTAGCGGAATGGGTGCGAGGACGAACTTTTAAGAGAGATATTCGGTTTGTTTATTTACGTTCTGAGCAGGATTTACTCGCGGTGACTGCGGGGCTAGGAAAGAGAGAGGATATTCGCCTACTTCGGTTAGCTCGACTGGGATATGGGCGAGAGCAATTAGTTCAGATAAAGGGTGAACCAGGTCAGTTTGCGGAAGTGGTTGAGCTCCGTGGTGAGGGCGAAGCTCAGATTCGTAGCTCAGCGGATTGGACTTTGACGACTGCTTGGGACTCCTATGAGTCTCAGGTGGTAGGGTTTACTAGCCTGCTTGGTGAGTTAGCAAATCGGCCTTAAGATTTGCTTTGAGATGGAGCAAAAAAAACGGCCCCGTATAGAGAGCCGTTTCACAAGATCTTAATAAAAAGAGGGGGAAGACTAATCTTCTACTTCTTCAGTTTTAGCCGGGCGATTGTTATACTGCCAACGGACTTTGTTTCGCTTGGAAGCGGTGCGGAGTTTCCGCTGAGCACGTTGAGTAGGAGTTTCGAAAGAGCGGCGACGACGCATCTCTTCAAGGATTCCCTCAGTATCGAGTTTCGTCTTGAGGCGCTTGAGGGCACGATCAATTGGTTCGCCCTTTTTAATTTCAACGCCGCGGAAGTGTTCGTCTGCCATAGGATTCCTTTATCTAATCAATTTATACCAGTTTGCCGACTGGGGCGCGGAGGCTAGGGGTGGCTCAGCGCTCCGTCAAGGGAGGAATTACGATTCAGGCTTATTTTTTATAGTCATGCCACATTGACCAGACTTTTAGCCTAGGAAGAAGTGCGAGAGTTTCTTTCCGAAGCAGAAAGAGGGTCTTTGTCCTCTAAGGAACCGAGGGCACGTTGCTCGTAATTTGTAGCGAGAGCCTCGGGGGGGATATTTTTTGAAGGGATTTGAGGGCATTTGACTGGGTTTGACCCTCTCAGCTCTTCTTCGGCGATTTCCATTTGGCTGGAAACCAACTTAGTAAGGTCTAATTTTGCAGGGGACGAGGTCATGGCCTCCAAGAATTAGAGAAGAGTGCAACCAGGAAAAGGGGAAAGTCCTACTGCAAGGCCATATGGGGTTATTATTCTTGTCATGCTAATAATAAATAAAGATTAATTAAGAGTGGGGTTTCCTAAAAATAAAAAAGCGGACTGCAGAGTCCGCTTTGAAAAAATAAAGTGAAGGCTGTTGAATTAACCTTCGCTTTCTTCGCTCTTTGTTTCCTCGGCCTCCTGTTTGGGGAGGGAAGGTTTTTTGGCGCGGCGAAGAGAACCAAAGCGCTTTTGAAACTTGTCAATACGACCTTCGGTATCAACAAACTGCTTCTGTCCCGTAAAGAAGGGGTGAGAGTCAGAGGTGATACCTGCTGAAATGATGAAGTGCTCAACGCCATCGATTTCTTCAGTCTTGTCCGACTTTGCGGTCGAACGAGTGATGAAACGGCGGCCCGAGGTCATGTCTTGG
This sequence comes from uncultured Roseibacillus sp., assembly GCA_964444495.1. Classification (GTDB taxonomy): domain Bacteria; phylum Verrucomicrobiota; class Verrucomicrobiia; order Verrucomicrobiales; family Akkermansiaceae; genus Roseibacillus. The sequence continues at coordinate 5,219 of CAYUHN010000118.1, forward strand.
AAGACAACCGGATGGTAGTCGGGATGAAGTTCTGCTTTCATTGGATTCCGAATTGGTGCGACGTTTCCGACGCCGCGGGGCGGGAGGATGAACCATAAAGCGACCATGCAGTCAAGTCGGGATGATATTGTTTCTGACGAGGAGATATATAAAGCCGCATTTACTGAGAACTTGGAGTTGACCGAGGGATAAAATGAAGCGCATACCGAGCCAATGTTACGCCAATTCCTTAAATCTAAGATTCATCGCGCGGTGATCACTCGGGCTGATGTCGAGTATGAAGGAAGTATCGAAATTCCTGCAGATTTGATGGAGGAAGTCGGTCTTACCGAAGGTGAAAAAGTTCTCGTGGCATCCATCACTTCGGGAAACCGTCTAGAAACCTATGTGCAAGAAGGACCAAAAGGGACTGAGTTCATTATCAATGGCGGGGCAGCACACCGCATTGGAAAAGGTGAGAAGGTGACCATTATGGCTTGGGGACTCTCGGAAGGCCCCGTGGTTGCTCGTCGCATTGTGATGGACGAGGAGAATGCGATTATTGCTCGTTCTGGAATATAGCCGAGCCCTAGGTCTTAAAATCTCGCATTTGAAAGATCACGCAAGCGACGGCAAAGAGGGTGACGTCGAGACCTAAGAGGAAGACAAAATTATCGGCTATCTTGGCCCAGGGAAGGTGGTTTTCAAAAACGAATAACCAGCTACTCATCTTGTAGGTAATAAACTCTTCTCGAAGAGGTCTGAAGGTGGGGAATTTTTCCAAAACAAAGTCGAGGAAGAGGATGCTGAGAGCCATGATGGTCGCGGTTGCGGGTTTCATGCGACAGCAGGAGAAGAAAAAGCCAAGTGCCGAGATTGTGCACATACTGATCCCGATGAGAACGGCGGCAATGACCAGTCGAAGCATCCCATCTCCCCATTGGTCGTAGACTGCGAAAAGCCCGTATTCGGGAGCAAAGGCAAGAAGTCCGCCGTCGAATCCAAGCGCGATTGTGGCCATGGCATAGCCAGTGATTCCCACAAAAACGACGAAGGTCACGGTATAGAGGCATACTGCTAGAAATTTGAGCAGGAGAATTCGAAAGCGGGAAATGGGGCGTGCGAGGACCATTCGCATATTTCCATCTTCGACTTCTTTGGCAACGATGTCCCCCGACACGAGCGCGAAATAGATGGAGCCTAGTAGAAAAAGGCTGAAGGCCATAACGAGAAAGGTTACGGTAAGGGAGCTAAAGAAGTGAGCTGGGTCGAGCCCGTTTTGACTCATGTAGTCCTCTTGTTGAGAGCGGAGGCGGAGGATGTCTAGCTGGAAGGTGACGAGAAGGATAAGTTCGAAAACGATGAAAACCCCGTAGCCGACATAGGTTCGACGGCGTGCAAAGAGTTTGATGAGTTCGCCTTTGAATTGGGAGAGGAACATTAGCGCTGAACTTTTTTTGAGAATTTAAGATACAGATCTTCGAGCGAATTGGTAACGACTTGGACTTCGCGGACTCGGCCTTGCTGAGATAGAGCCGCTTCGACAACATCTGCAATGTCGGTCGTCTTGGGGAGCTGGAGATATTGGGATACCATTGTGCCGCCAAATTGCTTCGCCAATGTGGGGAGGAGGTCAATTGGTTCGAGATCGATATTGAGGGTCAGAAATTCATCTTCGAGGTCGGTATTGCTTCCCTCAAAGACCTTTTGCCCTTCTTGTAGAATGACAACCCGATCACACATTTGTTCGACTTCGTTAAGAAGGTGGCTGTTGAAGAGAACGGTCATGCCTCGTTCTTCGCGGAGGCCAGTAATGAAGTCTCGGAACCACTTGATTCCCTCGGGATCCAGTCCGTCGGTAGGTTCATCAAGGAGAAGGACTTCTGGTTCGGGGAGAAGAGCTTGCGCGAGAGCCAGGCGTTGTCGCATCCCATGTGAGTAGGTGGCGACAGGAGAGTGGATGCGGTCGTCGAGTTCAACTCGTGCAACGACTTCTTCAATTTGTTTGCGCGAGACTCCTCCCGAATAACTGGTCAACAATTGTAGGTTTTTGAACCCGCTAAGATAATCGTAAAAGGCGGGACTTTCGAAAATAGCTCCTACTTTTCGTAGCGCTGTGCTGCGCGATTGTTGGATATTGATTCCGTCAATGGTGGCTTCTCCTGCATTTGGAGCTACCATGCCCAGAAGGATTCCAAGGGTTGTGCTCTTGCCCGCGCCATTGTGACCGAGTAGTCCGAATATTTCTCCGCGTGAGACCTTAAAGTCGATTCCTTTGAGGGCTGGTTTTTTGTTAAAGGATTTTTTAAGGCCGGAAACCTGAATCATAGTGGCAAAGAACTTTTGGAGGTGTAGAACTACTTGCGAGCGTGTCTGAGGGCTCCGCCTCCGGATGAGAAGCGAACTTCATCATCTGTTCCGAGATCAGCATAGAGGAAATTGGTGCCATCTTTGTCTCCATGAAACGCTTCTTTATCGCCAATGAGCGGAATGATGGTCGAGTTTTCGCTCCCTAAAAATAAGAGGCCTTCTCGAGGCAAACCATTGATGAGATGGTTCCAAGCGTAGCTAGAGCCTGTCTTGCGGTAGAGCTTGTTATCCGCAGGGCATTTGAAAGCTTCTGGATCAGTGAGGTAGGTGAGAAGAACTGTTTCGAGGGCATCTTGTTTTGATTGTCGACTTTCTCGCATGGGGATAAGGTCTGGTAGAAGTCCTCCATGGTCCTGGCAGTAATAGTCTACGCCCATTCCGATATTGCTAAGGTTATTGCGGCAAGAAAGGCGTTGTGACTTCCTGATAAGCACTCGTCCAGTCGCGAAGAGGGAGCCAGTCAAAACCGTGATAATACTGATGACGATGAGTAATTCGACTACCGTGAAGCCTCTGGTTTGCTGTAGGCAGAATTTCATCTAAAATTGTCCTCCGGGAAGTTGTTGTCCTCGGACTCCCTGCATCACTTCATTGGTTGCTTGCAAAACAGGAGCAAGGTCCATTTTGGTCTGAGCACTGGCATTTTGATAATATGAGCGTAGGCCACCATTCATAATGATGGCGAGGAGTTCTGGATCGCGGGCAACAAGTACCTTAATTTGGTTCTTGGTTTCACCGTCCTCAAGTTCATCCATGCCGCGTTTTAGGAATTCTTTGCGAGCCTCGGGGGTAAGCGAGTCCAAAGCTGCAAAAAAGCGGTCAAAAGACTCCATGGTGAGATCGACAAAAAGTCGCTTTTCGCTTGCCGCAAGTTTCTCCCAAAGCCCCTGGACGTCATTTCGGGCTTCTTCTTGGCTATTGAGGTCGAGGCGATTCACCAGTTCGGCAACTTTCTTCAGGGCTTTTTTACGCTGCTTGGTCGTCGAGTCGTCAGGGAGGTTCCCATATTCTGAGAAATCTTCAAAATTGGCGTCCGTAATGACTTTTTTCACCCGTTCGGGGGTGGCCTTCAGAGGAGCTAAGACGGCTTGGATCCCAAAAATTAACGCCCAGAGAATTAGAATGCCGACAGTAACTTTGATGACTAATCCCCAACGGGTCCTCATGGGGGCAATTTAACGCTAAGTATCTTCTTCGCAAGGGAGGATGGAGAATATCTGAAAGTTTTTGAGAGAGGATTCCGTGAGCGTTCGGGTTTTATTTTTATCACGGGGGATTTTTGATACAAAAAAGGCGATGAAAGGACTCATTCACTTTTTAATCATTGGCTTTGTTTGCTCATTTATACCTGTTTTTGCTGATTTTTTACCTTCTCTGCAAGATGAGGAAGAATGGAAGGACTATTTTGTGGGCTTTGAGCAGCGCTCTTTTGATTATGGATTGACGACTTCGGGTGAAGGACGTTTTTTTCCGAAATCCCGTCGAGGAAAGCGTGTTCCGAGTTCTCGGACGGTTTTGGTCAATGTCATCTGTGAGAAAAAGCAAAGTAATGGATGGCGCAATCAGACTCGTGGAACGAGCGACTATGAGACCGACTTAGAGCCCACTCTAAAGCCCACCGCATTCGAATTAGTGAATCATTTCACTGGAGAGACGAAAGTGACTTCGAAGCACCGTTTCGAGCGAAAGGCTGTCGAGATGTCGGTCTCGCTCACTGAAGGGAAGCAGGGTAGTGAAAAAAGAGCTGGGATTCGGGTCGAGATTCCAGATTTGTATCGATTGGCTTTTGAGTCGACCGAACGGGACATGAAGTCGGAAGTGAGAGGGGACGAGCTTGTAATGATCAATTTGAAAGGAAAAACGGTGGAGCTTGGATTGGAGGAAGATGTGGACCTGGCGGAACTCGATTCGATCAATGAAGGAGTGCGTTTCTTTTCGATCAAATCGAAGAAGCTTGAGGAGAAGACTCTCACTATGAGCATTGTGGGTGAGGGAAAAGGGAAGATGATTGTCAGGCGGGCTAGTGCTACACTGTTTGATGGTCTAGTAGTGACCTTCTATCCCGATGAAGCTGGACCGGTCGAGCAATGGGTTCGATTTGAGGTAAAGTAAAAAGTGCTATAGAGGGTAAGATTAAACCCGAATTATGCAGTAGAAATCAGGAAGGGAGCTTTGAGCTGATAAAT
>CAYUHN010000119.1:0-9751 GCA_964444495.1 uncultured Roseibacillus sp.
ATTCTCCATTAAAGAACACATGGACAAATCGACCATGAGGAGCCACGTGCCCCATTTCCATCGTTGCATCATCAGTATAACGATTGGCGACGTAAGCCCCGCGTTGTACCCGATCATGGTTACCCGCTCGCAGGTCAAGTGAGTCAAAGGAGTCTACGGGAGCAATCGGAAAACTGCGGTGATTGAAAAGAGGAAAGCGCAGACGCCGAGGCCCGTAACGAGAGCGAAACTGAAGTCGAATCCCCCGCTTACTAAAATCGGTAAAAAATTGTCCAAAACGAGCTCCCCCCGCATCTAATTGAAAGTCACCGGATTCAAAATTCAACAATTCCACCGACATCGGAACTTCGATATAGTCAACATCACTAGCGCTACTGTTCAGAGAAATCACAGGCAAGCTCTGAAGGGAATCGGAGAAGGTTGGCGCAATATTAGTGGCTGCAGGAAAGAAAAAGGTATGAGTTTCGATGTCAGACAAAAAACCATTCTTATAGGTGACCGCCCGCAGAGCCGTAGTCTGAGAGATCGAGATGGGACCATTGTAGAGAATTCCATTCTCCGCAGATGGTTCGGAGCCATCGAGGGTGTAATAAATCTCGGCAGCTAGATTGGCAGTAGATAGCTCCACCGGAAAGGAATCGAAATACGTTCCCCTCGTCACACTAAAATCTGGGCGAAAAAGCACCTCATCGTGCAGTAGGCTCGTATTGCCTTCTCCTGGAGAAGGAGTAGGAAAAAAGCCAATCTCGGAGGCCACTCCTTGCACTCGCGTAGCCGACAGTTGAGGAGAAATTAAAAAATCGTCACTTGTAGAGGAAGAGTTGAGCCCCTGAATAGCGAGGATGTTCTCTCCTTCCACTAACATTCCTGCTTCGAACGGATAAGGATGCAAGTTGTTCTCATAGTGTTCGATGCGACGACTCCGAAATCGTTCTACAAATTCCGAATTCCAAAACACATTTTCGGGAGCATTCTCACGGTGAATTTCCTCGCCGTTCAAATAAGCCACAAAGCCATCGTCCCAACGCAAAGACAAAATCAAATCTTCCAGCTCAGAGACATTGGAGGCGTTAAAGGGAATACGAATATAAGCACTCGAGTTATTTCCCTCCATAGCTGTTCTGACCTCGTTCGTTCCTGAACCAAGGAAAGGGGCGAGGAAACTTGAAGAATCAGCATAACCAATTCCGGTCGTGCTCTCGGCCCAAGTTGAATCATCAAAAGAAAGAACATTCCAACCAACGACTTCCCCCGAAGGAACGAGATAACGAGCATTGTCCCCTTCCGCGACAAGGATTTCCGATGAAGCGGCTCGTTGCTGCAACCCGTAGGAGATATCTTCGAACTGTTCGGGATAATCTTCATAAACGCAGGCCAGCGTCGCGCCATCTGGTTCAACCAAAGCCAAATAACCTCCAACAGCTGAACCTAAGCGAAAATTCGTATGCAAGATCCTAGCCGGATCGATTCGATCCTTGTTGCTTGCAAAAACAACTAGAGCCTCTCCCGCCGCAAGCCCAACGTTCGGAAATTGCCACTTGGTGAGATCAAGTGGATCGTCAGTGAGAAAGTAGCCTTGTAACGATGCCACCGCTTCCGAATCATTGCGGATTTCAATCCAGTCCGAGCTATCACCATCTTCATCGTCGAGGACCCTGTCATTTCGAGCTAGGAATTCCGAGATAGTCAAAGAACCCGAAGAAGCAGCAACGGCCCCCGAAACAAGCCAAACCACCAGGGACCATCCGAGAAATAGACGAAAAAGCTTACTTCTTTGCATCGAGGAATTTAAACCTCTGGAGAGGTAAGTAGCAAGATTGCTTTTGAGCTCACGAGACCGCCTTTCCGACAAGGAAGAGCCATCCTTTCCACTTTCCCAGGCCCTCCGCTGTGCTAGGGTTCTCCTCAATGAGTGAATTTCATTATCAAGCCGCTTTTCCTCTTGGTCCCGACACCACCGAATACGAGCACCTTTCCACTGACTTCGTCAGTACCGTCACTTTTGAAGGACAAGAGCTCCTAAAAATTGATCCCAAGGCTCTTTCCTTCCTCTCCAACGAGGCCATCAAAGCAGTTTCTTTCAAACTCCGCACCTCGCACCTCGAGCAAGTGGCTAGCATCCTCGATGATGAGGAAGCCACCGAAAACGACCGCATGGTCTCCTTAATGCTGCTCAAAAATGCCACCATCGCGGTCAATGGAATTCTTCCAGGTTGCCAAGACACTGGGACCGCTATCGTAATGGGGAAAAAAGGAGAAAATGTCCATACTGGGGTCGATGATGCCGAAGCCCTCTCTGAAGGAATCCACAAAACCTACCAAGAAGAGAACCTCCGTTACTCGCAAGTCTCCCCTCTCACAATGTATGAGGAAAAAAACACTCGTACAAACCTACCTGCACAGATCGACCTTTTCTCTACCACTGGCAATGAGTATCACTTTCTTTTCATGACCAAAGGAGGAGGCTCCGCAAACAAAACCTTTCTCTACCAAGAAACCAAAGCCCTACTCAATCCTGAGCGCCTTCGCCTATTCTGTATCGAAAAGATGCGCTCCATTGGCACCTCTGCCTGTCCTCCTTATCACCTAGCCTTCGTTATTGGAGGGACCTCTGCAGAGACATGCTTAAAAACCGTCAAACTCGCCTCCGCACGCTACTACGACAACCTTCCTACAAGCGGAAACGAGCATGGCCAAGCTTTCCGGGACCTCGAACTTGAAGCTATCCTTTTAGAAGAAGCTCGAAATATCGGTATTGGAGCTCAATTCGGGGGGAAGTACTTCGCCCACGACATCCGAGTCATTCGCCTTCCCCGTCACGGTGCTTCTTGCCCAGTAGGACTGGGAGTTTCCTGCTCTGCAGACCGCCAGGCAAAAGCTAAAATTACCAAAGATGGCCTCTTCCTTGAAAAGCTTGAGTCCGATCCTAGTCGCTTCATTCCCGATGAATTCAAAGAATGGAAATTCAAAGGCGTCGCCATCGATCTTGATGAGGGTATGGAAAAAACTCTCGCCACTCTTAGCAAATACCCTGTTACGACCGCTCTCTCCCTTAGCGGCACAATCGTCGTTGCTCGCGACATTGCACATGCCAAAGTTAGGGAGAAACTCGAAGCAGGAGAAGGAATTCCTGATTATTTCAAAGACTACCCCATTTACTACGCTGGTCCTGCCAAAACACCTGAAGGAATGGCTTCAGGCTCCTTTGGTCCCACTACTGCTGGTCGCATGGATTCCTACGTCGATCTTTTCCAAGAAAACGGCGCCTCCATGGTCATGCTCGCAAAAGGAAACCGCTCCCAGATGGTAATCGATGCCTGTAAAAAACACGGTGGTTTCTATCTAGGTTCCGCAGGAGGACCCGCAGCCCTTCTCGCCCAAGAGCACATCAAATCCCAAGAAGTGGTTGACTTCCCAGAACTTGGAATGGAAGCAGTCTGGAAGATTCGCGTAGAAAATTTCCCCGCTTTCATCCTCACCGACGACAAAGGAAATGACTTTTTCTCGCAAATTACGCAATGCCCAGTCTGTTAGCATGAAAACGACCTAAATCATTCAAAATAAATGATTTAGAACGAATTTAAAAGCCTTGATATGCATTACAAAAAAAATCTCTCTTTTTTTGTAACGAAAAAACCTCGATTTCTCTGTTGCAGGATGAGCATCTGCGGCCCAAATTAGTAGTGCTTACAACGTGAGTTGGTAATTCTCTGCATAGTGAATTACAAAGCATGCAATCCACAAGAGCTCCTGGACCAAAAGGTTCAGGGGCTCTCTTTTCTTCTCCTTCTACGAAGAAAGGAAAAGCTTCTTATGTCGCCGGAGCCCAGCGCTGTAATCCTTTCGCAATTAAGAAGCACAAGGCCGAAAAAACGGCCGCGGAAAATGCGAACTGCTGAACCGTTCCTGAACTCGAGCTTGAAAAACCTATCGAAAAGAGAAAGACGGCATCAACCAAGGCAAGCCCTGAAAGCAGCCAACTAACGCCCCTACCAACATTCTTTTTCATTGCCATTAACCCAAAGACAACAAGCCCGATGGGAAATAGGTAGCTCAAAACCCCCAGGGAAAGCCCCGCAAACCTCTCCCTTAAAAGCCCAAGGTGCACGAACAGCACCAGTAAGAAGAACATCCCCGCCAATAAGCGATGACTTCTCTGCGCCAGCCCCTTAGCCTCGCAGCGAGCATAAAGCGATAGCGCTGCGACATAGGCGGTAAGAGCCAACAGATAGGAGCAAGAATTCCAGAAACCCGATTCCCAAAAAATTGAGGGAGCCACGGACGCATACCCCAACACTGGCAAAAGCCCACGGGAAACCCCCATTGGTAGAACTCCCCATGGGGTCTTTTTATGAAGCCACGTATAAAGGGCAATTGCCCCAATAAGCACCACTGTAACCACAAATGCCTCCCCATTTACCAAAGCGATAAGCACCCCCAAAGCAGTAGTAAAAGAGCCCATCGCCAGAGACAGCATTAAAGCTCTAGAAAGACGACCGGAGGGAATGGCCCGATCCGATTTGTGGAGCTTATCCCAACTCGCATCAGCCCAATCATTAAGAAAACAACCAGCTAGGTAAATAAGCGACGCAGCAAAAAGAACCGCCGCAATCAAACTACTTTGAATCTTCTGAGCCCCTAATCCGAAAAAGATCCCGACCAAAACATTACTCCAAACTAAAGGCAAGTTAGAGACTCGGCCCGCTGCAAGCAAATCGGTTAAAAGCGAAGGTGATTTCTCTTTCGCTATTCTTGTCTGGTCATCACCCATTTCCATTCCGCTACAATCTGACTAGTTAGATCTTGCTGCAATTCTGTGGGCAACACTCCCCAAGTATAAGTCTCAATCTCATAATGTTGGCAGGCATCAGGAAATTCCTTCCTCCACTCTAGCACCTCTCTTACACTCTCTTGAGTTGTCCCAAGTGGTGAAGCCGCTTCAGCATAAAGAGGAACATGAAAGTGACAGCGAGCTTCTTCTGCCATAACATTTTTGTCACGATTCTTCCAATAATCAGGTAAATCTTTGTAACGCGTGATAAATTCATCTCCTGTTTCTTCATCCATTCGACGTTCCACAACCTGATGTAGATAGGTTGGTTCTTCAAAATTCTTCAAAGCCTCACAGGCTTCTTCATCACGAGGATCAAATTCAAGAGCTGAAGAAAGATGAATTTTTGAAATTCGAATCCCGGCATCGAGAAGATAGGCCAACGAAGACGTGCAATCATCAAACTCGATGGCGAAATGACAGCAGTCAAAATTCACTCCAATACGACGCTTAACCGTATCTGGATCAGACACCGTTTCGAAAAATTTCTTAAAAAATTCGACTGTCTCAAAAGTATTTTCAAAGTGCCCTAACGGCTCCGGTTCTAATCCAAGATGAAGATCCTTCCCTGTGCGCTGAGAAAGCTCCTCAATAAAACCCGCGCACTCCTCAAGATGAGCAAAAATAATTGCCTCATCGGCTTCAAACTCCTTAAACGATCCCGGCAAAGTTGACACTGAACCGCCGGAGTCTAAAGGAGCAAGCTCCGCCACAATTCTAAACAAATTCTTAGTATAATCAAGACGCTCAATCGTTGTCCAATCCGGTCGATAGACCTCTTCCTTCACCGAAGTGTTATGAAAATCTCCGTAGGGAAATCCATTGATGGTAAAAACATAGCAGCGCTCATTCTGAAGCCACTCTTTAAATTTTTGCAAACTATCCCCCTCCAAAAGCTCTCTGGCAGCCAAAGCAGATAAGCGCAACCCTATCGCAAAATCCTCCTGAACCACTCCTTCTGCCTTCAAGCGATCCCTAACCGCCAATACATCTCGTTCGAGCATCATTCGAGTATCTACCCAAGACTCCGCCGGATGAATATTTGTGCAATAGGCCAAATGATGCCCCTCAGTCCATTTCATCATACTAATTTTTTAGTTACTAAACTGAAAAATTCGGACAATTACTTAAAAAATGATGAGGATTTTCGTAAATCACTTTCTGAACGATATTTTCCTCATGCCCACGGCGCTTCATTTCGACCGCACATTTCACAACCGCAAGCGGATCTGAGATCCCCCAATCACAAGCTGAATTCATCCAAATCTTCTCCATTCCGTAGACTTCTAAAATATCAACGGCCCGCGCCGAGGTGCATTTTGACTCCGGATAAAGAGTCATCCCCGCCCAAAAACCCGCATCGAGAACCGCTTTAACCGTATGCTCTTCAACATGATCGATAACAACACGATCGGGATCGACTTGGGCATTTTTCAATGAATCCAAAATGAGCCGAGTGCCCTTCATCTTATCTTCCAAATGAGGAGTATGAATTAGAATCGGAAGATCGTATTTTTTGGCCAAGTCCACATGCTCTTCGAAGATCTCGAGTTCATTCTTGGTATTCTTATTAAGTCCGATTTCGCCGATCCCTAACACCGTCTCTTTCTCGATAAAGTCAGGAATAATCGCCATCACTTCCCGAGCAAAACCAACATCTTCAGCTTCCTTCGGGTTGATACAAAGCCAACAATAATGGGGTAAGCCAAACTTCGCTGCCCGCGCAGGCTCATACTCTGTTAATTGACGATAATAATCGTAAAACCCCTTCACGTCAGCACGATCATATCCGGCCCAAAAAGCAGGCTCGCAAATTGCAGCACAACCAGCTTGCACCATAGCCTGGTAATCATTGGTCGTACGACTAACCATGTGTGCGTGAGGTTCAATATACTTCATAAAAAAATCCTAACTCGGTTCCTCCCCCTCGCAAACTGCGGGATTGAGCAAAAGAACGATTTCGCCCTTCACCCCTTTTACTGGAAACTCCTCCAGTAATTCTTGCGCAGTTCCTCGATGGATTGTCTCGAATTTCTTAGTTAACTCTCTTGCCACCACAATACGAACCTTGGGAGCAATCACTTTCAAAATCTCCAAAGTGGAAAGCAGGCGATGTGGAGATTCGAAGTAGAGAGAAGTCTCAGGCCGAGCGAGAGCCCCCTCCAACTCTTGTTGCCGTTTCCCTTTTTTCACCGCAAGAAATCCGCCAAAACGATGAGGATAAGGAGGCAAGCCTGATGCCACCAATGCCGTAATCGGAGCAGAGGGCCCTGGAAGCACCGTATAGGGCAAACCTGCTTCAATAATCGCGTTAAGCACGCGATAGCCAGGATCTGAGACCAAAGGCATGCCAGCATCAGAGACCAGCGCAACCGTTTCTCCTCTCGTGAGCTTTTCGAGTATCTCCCCGATCTGATTCTTCTCATTGTGGTCGTGCACCGCCATGAGCCGAGCACGAATTTCTAAATGAGACATCAACCTTCCAGTATGACGAGTATCTTCACATGCCACCCAATCGACATTCCGCAAAACTTCTCCTGCTCGTTGAGTGAGATCACCCAAGTTGCCAATCGGAGTGGGAACAACATAAAACATAGAAGCAATATAAAGCGTTCTCTTGCACTAGAAGCCGTGAGCAATTTGCACGACTAAAGACGTCGCAGCCCGTTGCAAAGCATCATTAAAAGCTGACTGTTGCGCCGTCTGGATATTTGGATCCACAAACAAGCTCGTCCTTCCCGAACTCTTACCAGAAAGAACAACTTGAGAAGTATCCGAAAATTTTCGCAACTTCCACCGCAGCTCAACCGTCATCGCTAACTCTTGCGAGCGAAGGCGGTTTTCACGCACGGTCCTCACCGCCCGATAGCTGACATTATAGAGTTCTACTTCTAATACCGCATCAGCACTCTCTGTCGTTGCAACTTGATAAGTCCCATCAATTACAACCGCATCAACAAGAGCATTCGTAGCTGAAGCTGCAGCTCGAGGAATTTGAGAGAGATTCTTAACTAAAGGAACATGAATCTTTTCAACTTCCGCCAACTCTTCTGGCTTCTGGTGCCCCAGACGATACCCTGCGCAAGAGGATAGCATCCACAATCCACTCACCAGAGCAACGAGCAAGCTCCCCCCCTTCAATCGAAACCGAGGAATTCTGAAAATCAATCGACTCATCATTGAGAAGTCAGGCTATTGACCTTCGGTCATTTCAGCCAAGCGGGCGGCAGCTCGGTTTTTCAAATCACCTGGAGCACTTCCTTCCACCACTTCTTGGTAATAGAATGCGGCTGAATCCCTTTTACCCTTCTTACGATAAAACTCCGCCACGCTGTACGTTGCCTGTAAATCACGCGAGCCAATAGAAGCAATCCTTTGCCGAGCTTGCTCACTGAAGGATGAATTTGGGTAAGCAATTAGCAGGTCTTGAAAAGCTTCTTTCGCTCGCGCCAAATTGGCCTGATCCTGATTCCCTTCTCGCCCTATTTTCAAGAGAACTTCCCCTATTCTAAACTGAGCTTCTGGAGCCTCTGGAGACCGAGGAAATTCATCAATAAGTTTCTGAAAAGCAACGACCGCATCATCTGAACGATCACGAATTTCGTTCACTCGACCTATCAAAAATTGGGCGCGAGGAGCAGATTCCGCACGAGGAGCATTGTCCCTCACCTTGGTAAGCATTTCCACAATCGTATCACGATCGACTCGCGAGCGAACTCCCAAGAAACTCTCTCGAATCTGACCAGTCGCTGCAGCGTGAGCCACCTCTTCTTGCTTTTTGAAGGCCTGTTCGTAAAGCGGACTTCCAGGATGACGACGGATAAAATCTTGGAAAGCATTGAACGCCCCCTTGTAATCTCCCTCCGCAGTTAACAATTGACCTATCGCAAAACGAGCTTGCTCCGCGGTCTTATCCGCAGGATAGCGATCTACAAGACGCTCATAGAGTCGAGTAGCCCTTCCATTGTTTCCTGCAGCCTGCTCTCGCTGAGCTTTTGTAAAAATTTGGCTTGCTCGCGGATTTTCAGCCCGCACGGTCCCCTGCAAAGGAGGACCGTCTCCACTGCCTGAACAACCTATTACAAAAAGACTGACGGTAAGAATCGCCCCCCATAAAGATTTCATCTCGGATAGTTAAGCGGTCTTAAGCTGACCTTCCAAGAATGAAAACTTGGCCCTCCTGACAGCAGACGAAAAGTTCCCACAAATCAGGTCACCGCGGAATTACTCGAAAAAAGTCGAATAATCGCACGCAGAACCAAACCTGCTCCGCCAATTACAAAGAGAATTGGAAACCAAATCGAATAACCAGGCGCTTTGCTATCCTTCTTAAGAACTGCAATTTCCGGAGCCACGGGATTCACATAGCACGTTTGCTCGGAACCCAGAGGGTAGAGCTGCTGTAGTGCACTAATCTTCGTGGGCTTATTTGTCCAAGCCGCTCCGCGGACCTCAAAGGACTCGCTTGTGTAATCCTCTCCTTTGAAACTGTAGCCATAAAGAATCCCCAGCCGATACTCTTTGGGAATATCAAGCCCCTCCTTTTTCTCCTCTCGTTCACTCAGCAAAATCACGCAGGGAGTAGCGATCCAGTTGTCCATCTCCTTCGCTCGAAGAAAACTTTTCCCCATCAAGACGGTAAAAAATCCTCCTAAACAGGCGATGAACAATCCGCAAACAATCAAATAGCAACCTGCCGCTTTCGCCTGCCCCTCAGACTGAGAAGACTTCCCAATCTGCTTTTCTTTAAAAGAATTCTCGCTGCTTTCTTCAATCACGCTTTGGATAAAACCTGTGGTAGCTTTAGCCTCTAAACCAGCAAAAGCTCTCTTCCCACACTCTTTTTACCCAATTTTACGGTAACGTCTCAACCTCTCCCACTCTTTGCCCCGCCCCGTCATTCTCGCTCGCGCTGGATTG
>CAYUHN010000120.1:0-9727 GCA_964444495.1 uncultured Roseibacillus sp.
GCTGCGAAATTTAAACGAGAAGGAGACGAGTGGGAAGCTAACGATGCAGGTCAATGGGAGTGAGGTTTTTGGAAGCGAATTCAAGGTTCCGGGCAAAGACGGTCAAATCGAGTTGAAAGGGGAGGAGATTTGTTTTGAGGATGCGAAACTTTGGACTGCGGAGACTCCGAATCTCTATAATGTGCTTATTGAGGTTGCGGTTCAAGGTGAGAAGCCTCGCTACTATTCATTTCAAACGGGATTTAAGCGACAGGAGATTAAGAACGGTCAATTCTTGGTGAATGGAAAAGCAATTTTGTTCAAAGGAGTAAATCGTCACGATCATGATCCTGTGACAGGCCATTATGTGACGGCAGAGTCTCTTGCTCGAGATGTCGATGTGATCAAAGGTTTGAATATGAATGCGGTGCGATGTTCGCACTATCCGAATGATCCGTTTTTCTATGAATTGTGTAGTAAAAAGGGTCTTTATGTTATTGATGAGGCCAATCTGGAAGCACACGGAACGGGTTGGGGAGCTGGTGCGAAAGGGAGCTTAGCGAGAGTTCCATCTTGGAAGGAAGCTCATCTTGATCGAGCTCGAAATATGCTGGAGCGAGACAAGAACCACCCTTGTATTGTTATGTGGTCAATCGGGAATGAGTCAGGTGACGGAGTGAACACCAAGGCCTGTTCGGCCTATTTCCGAAAGCGTGATTCTTCGCGTCCAGTTCATTACGAGCAAGCGGGGAGAGCGGCTCACGTGGATTTGATTACGCCAATGTATATGCCGATCAGGGCTTCAGAAAGATTTTGTCGTGAGGAAGAGAAAAAGCCTCTCGCGAAACAACGTCCGCTTATTCAGTGTGAATATTCTCATGCGATGGGGAATTCTTCCGGAAATTTAGCTGATTACTGGGAGCTCTTCCGTAGCGAAAGATTGCTCCAGGGCGGGTTCATTTGGGATCTCATCGATCAAGGTTTGATTGCTAAAAAACATGCTGCGGACGTCTGTGGCAAAGGGACTCATTTGATGGGAGTTTTGACTGAGGAAGACGGGATTCCGGTGGGCGGTGTTCTAGTGGAAAATAGCGAGAAATTGTCTCCTAAAAAATCAGTAAAAATAACAGCGTATGCGCGTGGAAACAAAGCTCCGCAGACAGGTGAGGAGAATAATAATCGAAATGAATCTGACGGCTACCCTATCGTGACTAAAGGAGATACCTCGTATTCATTAAAAGTTGATTCGAAGAATCGAAACATTGAATTCTTTGTTTTTACCGGTGATTGGGTGACCGTGCGAAGTCCTTTGCCTTTGGAGTGGCAGAAGCAGATGAATAAGATAGAGGGTAGCTATGATGGGAAGGCCTTGTCGCTAGCGATTAACGGGAAAGAGGTGGCTAGCAAGGAGCTTGAGGGAGTAGTGCGAGCCAATGGTTATGAACTCGCAATTGGTCTCAATGCTGAGCGCCCTTCTCGACGTTTCGATGGCTCTATTCAGGCTGTGAAGGTGGAGGTTGATGGGGAGGTTCAGGTCGATTTGAATTTTTCAGAATTAGCGAAGCAGAGCCCTAGTGTAAGCTACATAGCTTATGGAGGCGATCATGGAGATCAGCCGAATGATAGGAGTTTCTGTCTCAATGGGATTGTTAGGCAAGATCGAAGCTGGAGTCCTCAGGCTTATGAAGTGCATAAGGTTCATGAGCCGATTCATGTTTCTCAAGCTATTCTGAATGAAGAAGATGAACCTTGGCGTTTTATAGTGCGAAATGAGTATGATTTTCTCGATTTGAAGCATATCTCTGCATCGTTTGATTTGCTAGAAGATGGGAAGGTGATCGCAAAGGGGTCTTTGCCGTTACCCGATTGTGAACCCGGGGAGCGTAAGGGGTTCGAAATTCCTCGTCCAAAGGCCGGAGTGATGTCTGAAGAGAAGACTTACCATCTTCGCTTAGGTTTCTTTGAAATCGATGGCGAAAAAAAGGGGCGCAAAGTCGCTTTTTCTGAGCATCTAGTTCAGTCCGGTCCAGGTCTCACTAAAGCAAAGAAGGCTGCCGTAGAATGGAATGAAAAAGGAGAGGAAATCTTGGCGAAGAGTAAGGAAGTGGAAGCGGTTTTTTCTAAAAATTCTGGAAGCTTGCTTTCCTATCGGGTGGGAGGGAAGGAACAACTGGCGGGTCCGTTAGAGTTGAATTTTTGGCGTCCACCGATTAACAATGATGAGGGAGCGAAGTATCCTGCCAAGTTATCATCATGGTATAATGTTGGTCGGAAAATGAAGGTGAAAGACTTTAGTAGAAAAGGAAGTCAGGTGTCGTTTAATCTTCGTCTTGGGGTTGGAAGTAGTGATGGAGTGATTGTTTATACTTTCGAAGAAGGTGGGGCTTTGCGGGTTGAAACGACGATTACTCCTAAAAAAGCTCCGATTTTACCACGGGTGGGGATGCAACTTCAGTTGCTTGCTGAGCAGAAGGAATGGGCCTGGTTTGGATTGGGCCCACATGAGAACTATGTTGATCGTAAAGCTTCAGCTTGGACTGGAATCCATAAGGGGACAGTCGATGACCTCTTTACTTTATATAGTGATCCGCAAGAGTCTGGTCAACGAGGGGAAGTTCGCTGGGCTACTTTTACCGGAGCTGGCCGAAGCTTACGGATTGAGGCTTTGGGAGGAGAGTTTCTAGAAATAGGCGCATATCCTTACGCTCCTCAAGACATTGAATTAGCTCGGCATCCTCAGGATTTGCGTTCTTCTGAGACCATCTTCGTCAATATTGATCACAAGCAAATGGGAGTGGGAGGGACGAACTCCTGGGGGCAAGAACCTCTAGGAAAGTATCGCATTAAACCCAAAGGTAGCTATCAATATAGCTTCCGACTCCAACCTGAATCTTAACCGCAATAATGATAGAACCAAACAAACCCATTATGGATTTGGTCGCAATGGCCAAGATCAACCTCAAAGAGATCCTTGGAACAGAAGCGGCATGCGTGGCTGCCGCGCCTGGGCGGGTGAATCTGATTGGGGAGCATATCGACTATTGCGATGGTTTCGTCCTGCCCTTTGCGATCGAGCGCTACATTGTAGTAGCAGGAGCTTTTAATGGGAGTGATGAAGCGCGTTTATGTTCTGCAGGCCAGCCGAAGACGAGTTTTACCTTGGATGACAAGCTGGCTCCTGGGGAGCCCAAGTGGGCGAATTATATTAAAGGAGTAGTAGCTGGTTTTCAGGAGCGTGGATTCAAGGTTCCAGGCTTTGATTTGAGCGTGGTTTCTAGTGTTCCATCGGGCGGAGGTTTATCTTCTTCAGCCGCGCTAGAATGTGCGGTGGCAACTTTTTTAGAGGGTTTGCTTGATACAAATCTTAAGACCAAGGAGAAGGCTCTCTTAGCTCAGAAGGCGGAGCATGAATTTGCAGGAGTTCCATGCGGAATCATGGACCAATTCGCCTCCGCTTTTGGGCAGAAAGACAATTTTATTTTAATCGATTGCAAGACTAGGGAGCCAGAATTGGTTTCGTTTAAGAATGATGATTTGACCATCCTTATAGCCAACACTTGTGTCTCGCACGATCTTTCAGATGGGAGCTATGCAGAACGTCGGAAAGATACGGAAGACGGTCTTGCTATCATTGGGAAAGAGTCTTGGCGTGATGTGACGATGGCAGAAGTAGAAGCTTATCAGGATAAACTGGGAGAGCGTATTTTCCGACGTTCTCGTCATGTCGTAAGTGAGATTGAGCGTACCCGTCAAACGGTAGAAGCTCTGCAAAACAAAGACTATGCTCCTCTCGGGCTATATATGAAAGCTTCCCACGAGTCTTTACGAGATGATTTTGAGGTTTCTTGTGAGGAGTTGGATCTAATGGTTTCGCTTGCGGAAGAAATCGGTTTCGAAGGTGGTGTTTTGGGAAGTCGGATGACTGGAGGAGGCTTTGGTGGTTCTACCGTTACTCTTTGCCGTGTTTCTCAAGTGAAAGAAATTGCTGTTCAGCTTGCGGAACGTTACGAAGCGAAGACAAAGATTAAGCCCGAGCTCTTTTGCTCGCGGCCAGCACAAGGCGCGCACTTGGTGCGATTGATATAGGATGAAACCTGCGAGTGTATTTTTACTATTTCAGCTACTATCTTCGACGTTATTAGAAGGAGAGAGAAAAGGCGAATCAACTGACTTCATAACTCAATTTGCGGGTGAGGTTGTTGAAGTAGCGATGGTAAGAAGGAGCTTCGCGGAGAGAGGGTCTATTGATTCGTATTCCGTGGCGAGGATACGTGAACTTCCAGAGCCAATTTTATCTGTGGGGATTGATGCTCGATGGCAAATAACTGTTCGCGTCAAAGATATTGTGAGTGATGATGTTTTTGCTTTCAAGGGAAAGAACGTGCGTTTTTTTGTTAGTAGTCCTACCCGTGTTTTTGGTTCCTATAAGAAGGAAGCTTTAGAAGGAGGGGCTTACAAGGTGGATGGGGATGAATTGATTTTTGAGCTGTCTAGTAGTTCAACAAACGGAGAAGATTTCAAGTTTCTGCTTTTGAGGACAGGAGTGCTTAATCGGTGGAAATGATTGGCTTGTCTCTATGCGAAAATTTCTTTGAAGCCGGTAGAAGAGCCTCTTTTTCTCGTTGATGTAGCTTCGCGCAAGGAAAGGTTCTCTCCTATGGTCATTTCTAATCTACTCCTCTATGACGCGTAAAAATAGACGCTGAACACCTTCAGGAGATATCCCGTCGAGGCTGATTTCTTGGCTGGTTAAGCCTCCTCCGTTTGCATCGTGAGCGATTCCAGATACTAAATCTTCCTCCCAAATCGTAAGATCGAGGCTGTAGTCTACGTCGTAGGTGATTCCAGGATTTGAGCGCCAAGTGAGTGTCACTGTATTTAGTGTGTTATTCACTTCAATGTTGGTGATTTCTAAGTTTGATGCACTTGAAGTTTCTGCTTGGAATATATACGCCGCTCCAGAGCCGTTTTCACTGTCGTCATCATCATCGCCTAATAGTGCGCTATCTTCTTCGTCAGCGCCAACAACGATAAGATCACCAGAGATAGCCACGGCAGTGCCAAAACGATCAGACATTCCTGCATTACTCGCTTTCAAAAAATCCACCTGGCTCCATGTTGTTCCGCTACGCTGGAAGACATATGCAGCCCCAGAAGAGGTCAGATTATTGTCGCTCTCACCGCCTGCTGGATTACTATCTTCATCATCTGAACCAGCGACTATAGTTTCTCCAGATATTGCCAGCGCTTGGCCAAGACCGTCCCCGTTTTCTACTATATTGGCCTTAATGAAGGCCTCTTGGCTCCAGATTGTTCCGCTACGTTCAAAGATATAAATAGCTCCGGAATTGCCTATGCTGTTGTCGCTTCCATCGCTCCCACTACTGTCTTCTCTGGGGGCTCCGACCGCGATGATATCTCCGGAGATAGCTACGGAAGTGCCAAATTCGTCATTTGTCTCGGCATTGTCGGCCTTTAGGAAAGCCTGTTGATTCCATATCGTCCCGTTTCTTACGAAAACATATGCAGCTCCTGAATCGAAAGCACTGTTATCATCATTTCCGCCCGTCGCGTTGCTGCTTTCATCTCTTGCCCCGACGACGATCGTTTCTCTGTCTATCCCTACCGAAAAGCCGAATAGGTCAAATCGTTCTGTATTGTCAGCTTTGAGTATGGCCTGTTGGCTCCATGTTGTCCCTTCCCTCACGAAGACATACGCGGCACCTGACTGATTTTCTTCATCATCATTTCCGCTGGCGCTGCTGTCCTCGAATTGTGCTCCAACGACGATAGTGTTTCCAAAGATAGCCACCGCATTGCCAAATTCGTCAGCTTCCTGAGCATTGCTAGCCATTAATATAGTCTGCTGGTTCCAAGTGTCTTCATTCCTTACAAAGACATAGGCAGCTCCTTGATCTCGAGGTCTGTCACCAGCGTCGTTCTCAGCGCCGTCCCTGAGCCTCACTCCAATGACGATTGTATCTTCTGATATTGCTACGGCCTCACCAAACTCGTCATCGATTTCGGGAGCGTCAGCTTTGAGTATCGCCTGTTGGATCCATGTTGTGCCGTTTCGCTCGAAGACATATGCGGCTCCTGCGTTGCGCTGGTTGTTGTCGGTAGCGTCTAATAGGCTGTCCTCGTCAGGGGCTCCAATAACCGCGGTATTTCCAGATACTGCTACCGAGCAACCGAACCCGTCATCTTCTTCCGCATTGCTTGCCTTCAAAAATGCTTGCTGAGTAAAGGTCGGATCGATGGTTAGCGGGTAGTGCGCATCAGCATCATCTACCTTTAATTGGAATTGAGTTCCGTTATTGAGGGAAGCCATCCGTGCAGGTAATTCAGTGCCAGCTGCGTCCCAGACGCGCAGTTTATCATAGTCGAGTACTTTTGCTCCGCTGGTCTTATCTTGCAGTTGCGCCTGCTGTCCGTCTTCAGAAACGACAATTTTGAGATCTCCCTCTACGGCCACTATTAGTTGGAGTTGAGCACCTGCTTCCTCCGGACGATGAGTTAAAGTGAAGCCGTGTTCGAGCCCTGTTGGGCGGTTGATGAACCATTCGGTCAGGTTGGGACGTACGATTTCTGCTCGTTGCCCGTTGCATCGCAGTTCACCGGCAGTGATCTTGCTTCCCCCAGCGGACTCTAAGCGCCAGTTTGATTGATAGAGCTTTTGATTTTCATCTAGTGCATGCAGATGCAGTCCCTTAGAATCAAAAATAGCCTTTAGAGAATGTTGTTGGTTTTGCGCCCAAGCCTTTTGCGGATTGTCCTCAACCGCGCGGATGCCGTAGCGTGCCAGTTGAATTGCTTCGTCCAACGATTCATATTCGCCAGAATTTTTCAGATAAACGACGGCTTCGTTACTCGCCAAGGACCGTTGTTTTCCCTGTTCAGCGAAGAGTGCAGCGGCACCAAGCAGCGTTATCGCAATATTGGCAGATATAGATTTCATGCAAAATTGTAGGTTGGCTTCCATTGAATTTCTCAGCCCCTTTACCAGTAAGAGCTGCCAACAAAAAGTCTTTTGATTACTCTTGCTGCACTTGAATATTAAGGTGAGATATTAAGGTGAGGAGAGCAAAATCGATAAGAGAAGATTGCCTTGTTAAACGCGCTAATTTTTTGTTGAACGGCTCCCGAGCTAAGCTCGGCCCGTGAAAGGCCAGCCTCGTTCAAAACCAGTCGAGGAAAATTCTCATGAAATTTCAATTACTTACTCTCTCTGTGATACTGTTTGCATCTAGTCTCTTCGCGAAACAAAAACCAGAGGAGCAGATGCTGGTTGATGAAGAGGCTCTCGAACACTTAAGGAGTATTGGTCAATATGACTCGTTGAGCAGAGCCGTTCAAACGGCACGCTATAGCATGCACGAAGTCGAGGGCTCGCCGCAAAAAGTCTGGGCACAAAACCAGCAACATTCTCTAAAGGCTACTTTTGATTCTGAAGGATTGCATCTGCATGTGCTGGATGAAGATCAAAAGCACTACCAGTCGAATTGGCGCTTGGAGTCAGCAGGTGGGAATCAGGTGTCCAGAGGTGAGCTACGACACCATGGACAGCGCGTTGAGATCGTCAGATCAGGATTGACTGAGTGGTTCGTCAACCGTCCCACAGGATTGGAGCACGGGTTCACTTTGGCACATCGCCCAGCAGAAGCGGGTGACCAATTGCAGTTAGCCATGGCATTAACAGGAGATCTCATGATTGCCGTTTCCGAAGATGGGCAACGTGCAGAATTGAAGGATAAGGCCAGCGGAGTAAAGGTTCTTGATTATGATAAGCTGCGCGTCTGGGATGCCGCTGGCGTGGAATTGCTGGCACGGATGGCTGCTGCCAAAGGCGGAACGGAGCTGCAATTGGAAGTAAATGATAATGATGCGCATTATCCACTAACCATTGATCCGACCTTTACTCAACAAGCGTTCTTAAATGCTGCCGATGCGGACGCAGGCGACGAGTTCGGTGGTGCAGTGGCGGTGTCAGGAGATACGGTGGTCGTCGGGGCAGTTGGACAGGATAACTCTAATTCCAATGCTATCTTAAACCGTGAAGGAGCAGCTTATGTATTCGTGCGAGAAGAATTAGCTTGGAGCCAGCAGAGCTTTCTCAAAGCTAGCAATGCTCAGCGGGATGATGAATTCGGTCGTGCGGTGGCGATATCTGGAGATACGATTGTAGTTGGAGCAATCGGCGAGAGTAGCGACTTAATTGGTGGCCCTAATGACAATAGTAGCCCACGATCGGGGGCGGCGTATGTCTATGTGAGAGACGGAACAATATGGAGTCAGCAGGCTTTTCTAAAACCTGACAATGGAGAAGAAAACGATCTCTTCGGTTCTTCGGTGGCGGTATTTGGAGATACGCTAGTTGTTGGCGCAGTGGAAGAAGACAGTGCTACAGTAGGTGGAGGCAATAATGATGCGTTAGAGTCGGGAGCCGCATATGTATTCGTGAGGGAGGAAACGACATGGACTCAACAAGCATTTCTAAAAGCTAGCAACGCGGATGCAGATGATCGCTTCGGTGCTTCGGTAGCGATATCTGCGGATACAATCGTCGTTGGAGCGATGAATGAGGATAGCAGTTTGACTGGCGGTGCTAGCGATAACGATGCTGAAGATTCTGGAGCGGCTTATGTTTTCGTTCGCACTGGAACGACTTGGGATCAGGAGGCCTTTCTTAAGGCCGATAATGCGAGACGCGATGATCTATTCGGTACTTCAGTAGCCATCTCCGAGGATACGATAGTCATCGGAGCGCCTCAAGAAGGCACGAGTAGCCTCGGAAGCCGAACGAATTCAGGAGGGGCATATATCTTCGTTCGTAATGGAACAGTTTGGAGTCAGGAGGCACTTCTAAAGGCCGATGTTGAGGGAAATGCGGACCAATTGGGCCAAGCTGTAGCAATCTCGGGAGACAGGGTAGTTGCAGGAACGGCTTTTGAGGATAGCAGCGCGACAGGGGGGCCTACCAATAATAGCGAAACGAACTCTGGAGCCGCTTATGTCTTTGAGCGCAATGATTCGATATGGAGTCAGATTGAGTTTTTAAAAGCTGACAATGCGGAAAGATCTGATGGATTTGGACTTTCGGTAGGAATTTTCGAGAATATCATTATTGTTGGAGCGGAGAGAGAAGACAGTGCTGGGGAGGCTGCTGGAGCTGCTTATATCTTTGAAGGGGCTCTTCTTGAATCACCGAATATTGCGATTACGGACATCGAGGTCGATCAGTTATTGAATACAGTGACGCTCACTTGGCGCTCGAATCCTGATGTCACCTATCGTGTGGACTATAGCCTAGACCTTACGAGTTGGATGGAGAATCTGGTATCTGGAATTTTGCACGACGTAGACGGAGAAGGTTTGACGAGTCAGGAGATCAATCTTGATGGAACTGGCCTTGATGGCGTAACAAGAGGATTCCTACGTGTCGTGGAGGAGTAAATTCCGTAATTTGCACGTTCTAATCTTCTCCTTGCGTGTTTTCGAGATCCCTAGCTTCTTGAAATCTTAGTAAGCACGTAGGTGGAGGTTCACGTTTTTCGCCGATGAGCCTCTAGAAAGTCAAAAGGCAAAGAAGCCTTTAGGTTTCTCTTCGTAAGCGACTGAAACACGGCCACTAAATGGCGGTCGCGCGATAGTTCTTTAACGTGAGACTATTAGGGCTATGCCAAATTCACAGCATTCAACCTAGAATCTGCAGTTGAAGAGGTTCTGAGTAGTCAGCTTGGGAGCGGTT
>CAYUHN010000121.1:0-9600 GCA_964444495.1 uncultured Roseibacillus sp.
TACAAGTTAAAACAACGCAATATCCGTCATAACCATTCGGTCGAAGCACTAGTGCTAGAATATAAAAAAGGCCGTCTTGTGGACGGCCTTTTTCGAATGAATGGAGCTGTTTAGAAGAGGGAATTAATCCTCATCGTCTTCTTCGGGGGCATTTACGGTTTCAGACGTTCCTTCGTTTTCATCTTCTTCCTCAAATTCTTCTTCCTCATCCTCGTAGTCTTCATCAGGATCGATGAGGTCACCGTGGAGTAGTTTAAAGCGTCGTTTGCGTTGTCCTTTGGGGAGAGGGGAGAGGACCATTGAGACGGCTCGGCCCGCGATGCGAGGTTCTTGGTCACATTGACCCATTAGCTTGGCGTCTTCTTTTACTCGTTTGAGAACTTCTACCCCAAGTTCTTTGTGAGCATTTTCACGGCCACGGAATTGAAGTTGAACGCGAACTTTGTTGCCATTATCGAGAAATTCTTCGAGGCGCCCCATCTTGATATTGTAGTCGTGCTCTTCTGTTCGAACGCGGAATTTGACCTCTTTCATCTTGGCGACAGTCTTTTCCTTGTTTTTCTTTTGCTTCGACTGGTCGTAGCGCCATTTGCCGTACTCGACGATGCGGCAGACGGGAGGATCGACTTTAGCAGCGACTTCGACGAGAGTGAGGCCTCGCTCTTTGGCGGCTTGCACTGCGTCACGAAGGTCCATGACTCCTAGCTGGGCTCCATCTGGGCCCAGAACCCGCACTCGATTAGCTCGGATTTTATCGTTAATCCGAATGATTTCGCGGCGCTGTCTTTTTGGTCTCTTTTTCTTAGCTATAGCTGGTAAGGGTCGGGGTTAGTTGATGTCTACGCATGGAGACTTACTGTTTCGTAAAAAGCAAGTTCAAGGACGTGACAAAAAAGTCGATTAGAGATGCCTTTTCTCCGATGAGAGCGGGGGCTGTGACGTGGCCCAGTCTCATGAGGATAGAAGAATCGCGTTCCTTAGCTTAGAGGGAACGAGTTGAGATTTCTTGTTCAAGGCTTTCGATAAAGTCATCTACAGATTGGGTGCCGAGGTCCTCGCGGTCTCGATGGCGCACGCTCACTTGATTATTCTCAACTTCGCGAGCACCTAATACAAGCATATACGGGACCCGGTCTAGCCTCGCAAGGCGAATTTTTGCGCCAACTTTGTCTCCGCTATCATCGAGGCGGACTCGAACCCGCTTGGCAGTCAGTTGATCCACGATTTTTTGCGCGGCGTCGTTGAACTGTTGGGAAATAGGAAGAACGCGCACTTGTTCGGGAGAGAGCCAGGTGGGGAACTTGCCTTCGAAGTGCTCGATGAGGAGTCCGGTGAAGCGCTCGAGAGAGCCAAACGGAGCTCGATGAATCATAACTGGGCGATGAGGCTTGTTGTCGCTACCAATATAGGAAAGATCGAATCGTTCGGGGAGATTGTAGTCTACTTGTACTGTGCCAAGTTGCCAATCGCGACCAATGACGTCTTTTACGACGAAGTCGATTTTGGGTCCATAGAAGGCTGCTTCACCTGGTTCTTCGATGGCATCGACGCCGATTTCTTTTACGGCCTCTCGGAGGGCATTTTCCGCTTTGTCCCAATTTTCAGGTTCGCCGATATATTTGTCGGAATCTGGATCTCGTAGAGAGAGGCGCACTGTGTAATTTTCCATGCCAAGGGTGCCGAGGACGGTTTTTACCAGTCCCAGACAGCCGGCGATTTCCTTGGCCACTTGATCTGGGGTGCAGAAGAGGTGGGCATCGTCTTGGGTGAAGCTGCGAACTCGAGTGAGGCCGCCGAGTTCTCCACTCTGTTCCCAACGGTAGACGGTGCCGAATTCAGCAAGGCGAATAGGAAGTTCTCGGTATGAATGCCGCTCGCTGGAGTAGATCTTAATGTGGTGCGGGCAGTTCATGGGCTTGAGCATGAAGCCTTCAATTTCGCCGGTGCGGAGTCCGTTGAGAAGGGTCCCGCAATCAGCGCTCTCATCAGCTAGTTTTTCCCAAACATCCCTCTCAGGCATGGGGGGAAACTGACTGTCCTCGTAGTAAGGGAAATGACCGGAGGTGCGATAAAGATCAAGCTTACCGATGTGTGGGGTGAAGACTTGGGAGTAACCTTGTTTGTCGAGTTCCTCGGTAATGAAGTCCTGAAGCTCACGGCGGATCAGGCCGCCCTTGGGCTTCCAGAGGGGGAGGCCTTGACCGACCATTTCATCAAAGCCAAAGAGCCCCAGTTCTTTACCGAGTTTACGATGGTCGCGCTTGCGGGCTTCTTCGAGTCGTTCGAGGTGTTCGTTGAGCTGCGTTTTGTTAGGAAAGCAAGTCCCGTAGATTCGTTGTAGCTGAGGATTATTTTTGTCTCCTTTGTAGAACGCGCTCGCCACGCTCATGAGCTTGTGGGCCTTGCAGTTTCCGGTGCGGCCGACGTGGGGACCTGCACAGAGATCCCAAAAGTCCCCATTTTTAAAGATGGAAATTTCTTCGCCCTCAGGGATGGAGTCGAGGAGGTCGACTTTGAAGATCGATTCAACATCGCGTTCTCCATTGGCGGCGAGGCGTCCCTTACGAGCCATTTCAAGAGCTTCGTCTCGAGTGACAACCATGCGCTCAAAGGTCTGATTTTCCTTCACGATCTTCTTCATCTCTGCCTCGATTTGTTCGAAGTCATCAGGGGAGATGCGATGCTCGAGCTGCATGTCGTAGTAGAAGCCTCCTTCGACTGGAGGCCCAGCCGCGAACTGGACCTCAGGCCAGATGCGAGCAACAGCCGTGGCGAGAACGTGTGCACAAGAGTGACGGAGGCGCTCAAGATCCGACATTCCGTGTCGTTCTTCCAAGGTTTTTCGCTCTTTTTGGTCAGCCATGGGTTTGGTTTGGATGAATAACCAAAAATGAAAAACTTAAAAACTAATTATCGTCCGATTTTAGTGGGAAAAATATGAAAATAGAAGGGGTGTAGTAATACTCCGTTTAGGGTGAGCTTTGAACGAAATTTTTAAAAGGCTTTCGATGTTAGATGAAAAAAGAAGTCAGTAAGCCAAAGGGCGAACCACGAGAGGTGGTGCGGTGTTGAATAGCTGCCTGTTTTAGAGGCTTAGGAGTCTGCTGGAGGAGAATTCTTCGGAAGCTCTCTGGCTTCTTTAACAAGCTTTTCTGAAGATACGCGCAGGGTTCTGGTTCGTAGTTTCAATGCGAGAGCCTTATCAAAGGGGGAGGAAGAGCCTTTTTTGTTTGAATTCACAAGCACTGTGTTCATTGGCCAGATAGAGCACGAAAAAGTTTAAAAAAGTCACAGGATTTATAAAAAAAGGCCTCGCAAAAAAATGCGAGGCCTTTTGGAAAAGGGATCGAAGAAATTTTTAAGCCTTAATGCTCAATCTGATAGTATCTGTCAGGATTGTAGAGGTAGAGCAGGTCCTTGGGATTGAGGCGGGGAATTGTGCGATTAACCTCGGAGTCTACTGCGTCCTGGGAGCGGGTTTCGCCTGGTTTGGTAGACGAAGTTGGCTTGGCGTCGGGATTCTTGAGGAGAGCCGTCTCTCGCACATTGGTCACTACTTGATCGACCCACTTAAGCTTTTGCGCGTTGTCAGCAAATTCGGTCCAATCTCCAGTGACGGTATTTTCGTACATTTGCTCAATGAATTCAGCACGTGTAATACCCATTTTTTCAGCGATAGGATCGGCGAGACGGCGCCACCACTCTTCCATATCGGCAGTATGCTCGCGAGTTTCACTCAGGTTACCATATGAGGATGAAAGGACCTGATGATGGAGAATAACGGCGTCGGGAAGAGCATAAGAGTGTTCTGCGAGGGTAGTAATGCCGGCCGCCATGGAGGCCGCAAAAGTGCGAACAACGACATAGACTGGGGCCTCGGAGCCATGCATGGCTTTGAGGATGTTCATACCAGCCATGACGGAACCACCTGGAGAGCTGTCGATGACTATAAAAATCGGATGTTCAGTATTCTTGTTATTATAGTAATTGATCCGGTCGAGGATGTAGTTTGCGGTGCCGTAGGAGATGGGACCGTTGAGGTCGATGCGTCGGTCAGAGATAATGAGTGTTCCATCTTCGGAAAGCGGTTCGGCAAGGTACACGGGCTCGATTTCGGCATAGTTGTTGCGACGTTTTTCGAGTTCAAATGTTTTCATTTCACTCTCGAGCTCAGTCAGAGCCAGGGTGTTCTCGGCCTGCTGAGCTTTGAGCAAATTGGTCGCTTTTTCGGCAGAAAGTTTGGCTTGAGAGGCCTCTTCGCGGAGGTCTGCAGTCGCTTCTTTAAAGGCTTTGTCTCGCTCGAGTTGTGCTTTTTTCTGTTCGAGTTCGAAGATGGCGTACTCCTCTGCGAGTTGCTCTTTTTGTAGCTTCAGGAGGGCCACTTGTGCTCGTAGTTCGCGAGTTTCGCGGCGAGTTTCTTCAGAGTGGAGAGAGTTTTCGAGTGCTAGAAGGTCTTTTTGAGTTTTGAGCTTATCTTCTTTGCTAGCTTTCTTCTTAGGTTCGCTCTCGTTTTTCTCTTCAATCTCTTCAGTAGCTTTCTCTTCTTGTGTAACTACAGGAGCATCCTCGCTGGGAGCTGTAGTCTGATCAGCCAGTGCACTGGAGGCTAGGAAAGAGGAAATTCCCAAGTTGGTGATGTAAGTAAGGTATTTCATAAATAATCGTTTTTTAAACGCTAGAAACCTACTCCTTTTTTCAGAATGGGGAACTCTTAGTTGAAGACTTTTAATTTGAGCCGAAAAAAGGCATCCCGAAGGATGCCTTAACCATTAAGAATAAAAAACGGCGAGAGACTAACCTCCAACCGCAAAACGCGTGAAGCGTTTGATGGTGAGGGTGTCGCCAAGCTCTTTGCCTTTGGCTTCGACAAGGCCAGAAATGGTAGTGTCTGGGTCTTTAACGAAACCTTGGTCTACGAGGCACTGCTCGCTGTAGAATTTGCCAAGCTTGCCTTCGACGATCTTGTCGATGATGTCTGCAGGCTTGCCACTATTTTCCATTTGCTTACGGAAAACATTCTTCTCTGCTTCTACGAGCTCTTCAGGGATGTCCTCGCGATTGAGGCCAGAAGGGGCCGCAGCTGCGATGTGCAAAGTGATGTCCTTAACAAGGTCTTTGAAGGAATCTGAGTCAGGAGTTTCCGCCTTTTCGCAGCTAACTTCGAGGAGAACACCGACTTTACCTCCCATGTGAATGTAGGAAGCAATGGCTCCTGCTCCTTCAACGTCGAAACGCTCGAAGCGGGAGAACTGGAGATTTTCTCCGAGTTCGATAACCTTGGCTTTAACTGCTCCGTCTACCGTGAGGTCGCCAAGAGTAACGCCTTGAGCTGATGCGAGGTCGGTAGCATCAGAGCTAGTAACAGCTCCTGCGATTTCGCCGAGGAAATTAACGAAGGTTTCGTTTTTCGCTACAAAATCCGTTTCGCAGTTGAGTTCAAGGAGAACCCCAGACTTGCCACATTCAGAAAGTTGAGCTGCGACCAAGCCTTCTTTGGCGGCACGATCAGCTTTTTTTACAGCCTTCAGATTACTCCGTTCACGAAGAATCTTGATGGCTGCTTCCATATCACCGTCGGTTTCGGTGAGAGCCTTTTTACACTCCATCATAGCGACGTTGGTGCGCTCGCGGAGTTCCTTCACTTGTGCAGCTGTGATTGCCATATCAGTTTTATACGTTAAGAGATTTACTAGAGAGCGACTTACTTCTTGCTAGAAGCAGCGAGAATAGAATCAACCAAGTTCTGGAGAACGAGACGAATGGAGCGCATGGAGTCATCGTTTGCCGGAATAGGGTAGTCGATGATGGAAGGGTCTCCATTGGTGTCGACGATTCCGATGATTGGGATCTTGAGGCGACGGGCTTCTGCGACTGCGATGGATTCGCGCGCGGTATCGACTACTACGATGGCGTCTGGCTTCTTCTCCATGAGGCGAATCCCGTGGAGGTTACGCTGAAGTTTCTCTTTTTCTCGGTTAAGAGCTGCGAGTTCCTTCTTAGACATGTTTTTGAACTCTGGCTGCTTCTCGATGTTTTCGAGGTAGCGAAGACGTTCAACAGACTGTCGGATGGTCGTAAGGTTGGTCATCATTCCACCGAGCCAGCGGTGATTGACGTAAAATTGTTCAGTGGCTTCGGCAGCTTCTTGAACGGCCTTTTGAGCCTGGTGTTTGCAGCCGACGAAGAGGATTTTCTTACCTTTACCAGCGAGATCACCAAGGAAATCGGAGGCCTTATCAAGGCAGCGAACGGTTTCTTCGAGGTCGATAATGAAAATGCCGCCCTTATCAGTCATGAGATAAGGCTTCATTTTCGGATTCCACTTACGTGTCTGGTGGCCATAGTGGACACCAGCTTCTACCATTTCTTTGAGGAGGTCATTTACCATAATTGAGGTCCCGTGTTAAAGCACATCGGGCGCTTTCGGATAAGTTGCCGCCTTGATCCTTCAGAAGCTTATCCCTTGGTTGGTAAAGCGGCACGAAGCTGAAGGGGCGGCGGGCTTAAGGAAAGTGGCCTCGTTTGTCAATTTTTATCCCAATTTAGAGGGAAATATCATCCCTCTCCTTAATCTGTTGGCGTGCGAGTCGATATGTATGGGCTTGCATGAGTCGGCGGTGCTTGATGGCGTGCCCAGAAATCTGTTTTTTCCAGAGACGAAAGCTGCTGGTTTTGAGTGAGTCGCGCATAATTTCGATCACTTCAGCCTCGGTGGCTCCGGTGTGCTTTTTGATATCGTCAAAAGTCGCCTGATCTTCCCAGGCCATATGGATAATCTTGTCGCGGAAGGCATCGTCCATGTGCTATCATAAGATAGGGTTATTCTAGTTTTATTCTCTTTTCTTTAAGTTTAAGGGGTGAAATCTTTCCAGGAAGTGGAGGCGAGGATGCGTTGAGCGACTAGGGTGACCTGGCGGCTGGCTTGTTCCAGATTACTAGCGAATTGGTCAGTAGCAGGATGAGGGAGATCGAAGATGTCGGTCACTACTTTAAGGCAAACTAGGGGGATGTCATGCTGACGACAGACCCAGGCGAGGGCAGAGGCCTCCATGTCCTTAAGCTTGGCTCCGCTGTGGAGAAAGATTTCGAGATCACGTTCGACATGGTCGAGAGAGTTGCCTGATGAGAGGGGCGCGGTGTCGAGAGCAAGCTCTTTGGCGATTTCCTGCGTGATTGGGTGAGTAGGATGATTCCCTCGGCCATATTCTTCGAAAAGAGGAAGGGGGATGCGATGATCGTGGTTGCTGATACGGGGAGAAATTAGAAAGGGCTCTGCAATCTTTGTTTTAAGAGAAGAGTGTGCTCCACAGGTGCCGACATTGAGAATAGAGGTGACCTTGAAGCGGGTAATGAGGTCGTGAGCGATGATTGCTGCTGGTTCGGTGCCGATGCAATCAACCTTCATCTCGGCGTCTTTGCCGGAAACTGCAAGAATAAGGTCGCGCTTAGGGCACTCGTAAAAGTAGCCAATCGCCGGCTGTTTTTCAATAGGAGAAGCGGCAAGGGCTGCGATAAGGCCTTTTGCTTCGGGTTGCATCGCAATGTAGAGAGCACGCATAGGAAGAGGGGATTCTTCTGAAATTCGAGTAATTTAATGTATTTAAGAGCTTCTGAGGGTGAGGCGGTTGCGAGTCAATGTTTACTCTTAACAGAAGATAATTGGTCTTTCACTTTTTGACTCCAAATTTGGTTTTAGTTTCCAATCGCGAGGAAAGTCTTTTTCATTTCAATTACAACGAGCCGAGTTCGATTCAGATCGTTGCGGGGCAGTTCTTATGAGTGATAAATTGATAAATCTAATGAGTTTGAATTGGAGAGTAAGGATCGTTCTTGTCGCCACTTCGTTTTGTCTAGGATTGCTTTTATGGTGGGCGTTCTTTTTGCGAAGTTACGGAAAGGCTGTTTTGGCAACTGGGCAAGAAGGGGGGACCTATACTGTTCTTGGGACGGAATTTTCAGATATCGTAAGAACAGGTGGAAACCGTTTCGGGCTCGAAGTTATTGGGTCTAAAGGAACCGTTCAAAATTTAAGCTTATTGGAAAAAGGGGAGATCGATTTTGCCTTTGTGCAAAGCGGGTTAGAGGGTGGGCAACGGGTGAGAACTGTGGCGAAGCTCTATGATGAGGTGCTACATATTATGGTTCATCGTGATAGTAGGCGAGTTCACCTTTCGGATTTGAATGGAGCTTGTATTAGTCTGGGCGTGAAAGGGAGTGGTAGTCGAGTAGTAGGGAGCGATTTGCTTGAGCACTTTGGGGTAAAGTTTCAAGAGGATCTCTTGGAGCCGCGAGAGGCGATAGAAGCGTTAAAAAAGAAAGAAATTGATGCAGTCTTTCTAGTAACTGCCTTGCAATCAGAAGTAGTTCGTGATGCGATGGAAGAGGGGCAAGTTCGCTTTGTGAGTCTTGCTGAGGGAGGCGCGGGGGTGGTGGCTCGTTATCCTCACTTGATAGAGGCGGAGATTCCGGCGCGAGCCTATCATTGTCTTTCGGTGGAGAGAGGAGCAATGCCGATGAATGATATTCAAACTATTGGCGTGCCTTCACTCCTAGTCTGCCGGGAAGGTTTGTCTTCTGAATTGGTTTATGAGGTGACGAAGAATCTATTCACGAGTCGTAGCGAATTGGTTCGGCGTATTCCCGAGGCTTATCAAATTTCTGAAATATCTTCCGTGGATTTATTGCCCTGGCCATTGCATGAAGGAGCGCAAAAATACTATCGACGTCGTGAACCAAGTTTTTTGGAACGTTACGCTGAACTCATGGCGTTCCTGATGTCTGTGATGGCTGCTGCTTGGGCAATTTTTGGAACGATATCAAAATGGTCTTCTAGGAGGAAAAAGAACCGAATTGATTTCTATTATGTTGAGGTGGCGTCAGCTTTTCTGCGCCTTGAGGAAGGGCTTTCACGTGAGAGTTTAAAAGAAGAGCGGGTTCGACTTAGAAAGCTGCGTAGTCAGGCCTTTAAGGAATTGGCAAGGGAGCAGCTCAAAGCCGACGAGTCTTTCCGTATTTTTCAGAATCAACTGGCTCTTTGTTTGGATGATATTCGTCGTTGTGAGGGTAGGGTGGAGTCGTCTGAAGTGTGAGTGGAGGCTCGCTATTCGTATTTGACTTCTACTAGAGTGAGCCCATCAGGAGGGGCGCAGTGGGCGGGTCGATCTGGAGGAGTCGTTTCGTCAAGAAAGGAGGCGACTTGATCAAGTCTGAGTCTTCCTTGTGCGGCTTGCACCGCGGTTCCTGTTAGGAGTCGAACCATTTTATAGAGGAACCCGTTTCCCTCGAAGTCCAGGATGTGATTGGGGCCGTCGCAGGATAACTCGGCACGGGTAATATGGCGACGATAGTTGGTATCGTCTGTTTCATTTCCTCGTCGAGCAGAGAGATGTCGGAAGTCGTGTTCTCCCTCAAAATAAGAGAGGGCTTCGGCGAGAGTGGCAGGGTCGAGTTGACGAGGGAGGTGCCAGGCGAGGCCGGCTTGAAAGGGAGATAGGATGGGGCTCAGGTCGAGACGATATTGGTAATGCTTGCTAGTCGAGGAGAAGCGAGCATGGAAGTCGGGTGCAACTTCTTCACAATCTAGGATTCGGATACTACTGG
>CAYUHN010000122.1:0-9501 GCA_964444495.1 uncultured Roseibacillus sp.
TTCACCAAACCTCGAAAACAAGATTTGCCGCAGAGCGGCTCTGTTCAACAAGATGTTAGGTATTCACACATTATCCGTTGCCCATTCGTTCCCTGGCATACATCGGTAGCTTCTGTTGAATTGGATTGGCAGTTTAGGCGTTGTACTGAAGCAGAGTAGCTAAGTGAGGTTTTCTTTGAGCCGCTGGGCACATTGGCCCTGTGTTTGATGAATAAAGATATTTAGGCAATCTGTCTTGGCAATAGACCCACACAAATTTTTGAGAAACGCTCTAAGTAGAAAATCAAAGCTTATGTTGGGGCTTCTGCCCCTCTGTGCTGTTGTTGGAATTTTTCTGCTAGTTCGAGCAGTTGTATTTGGCTGGTTTCCTCACTCAAAGTTGGAGGCCGTAGTTGAACGACTGCGTTCGGAGTCAATTGAGCCTGAACGGGTGCATTGCTTTCGACTCGATAAAACCTTGAGTCTCGAGTCACTACGCCCGATACAAGAAGGCGAATTTATTGCTCGTGGAGACGGGCGGGGATTGGTGTGGGCAGAGGTATCGACAGGTGGAACTCTGAGAGTTGCCATCGAGACACGCGATTCGGGACATGGTGGCGAGTCAGGTTACCTTTATTCGGACACGCCAGTCAGCTCGGCGGATGTAGACGAGCTTGGACGGGAATGGAAGCTCGGTCGTAGGATTTCCGAGCATTGGTGGGTTATTATCTATGACCTAGGATGATATGCTTATGCTTAGTTCAGCGGTCGAACTCTATACTCTAGTTTGGTAGGGCATCAGTCGGCATCAGTCAGTGGCGAACTAGGCTATGAGGCAATTGCTCTAGTCATGGCTTCAAGTGGCTGGGTGCCTGGGAACCAGTGGGTGAAGGAGAGTGCGCCTTGATGCAATAGGAGGGAAAGTCCGTTGGCGGTGCGTGCTCCACGCTCTTTAGCTGCGCCTAGGAAGCGGGTGATGGATGGCTGATAGATGGTATCGTAAATAAGATGGTGAGGCTCGAGGAGGCGGCTTGAGATGGGGAGGGGGTCTTCGGGCTTGAGTCCAAGAGAGGTTGTCTGGATAACGAGATCCGAGGAGGACATCGCTTCGGAAAGGCTGGGGGAATCGAGAGAGAGAATCTGAAGACGGTCGCTAGGTCCGACTAGAGAATGTCGTTTTTGAAATTCGGGAAGCAGTTTCGATTCGAGTGTGACAAGTTTGTCGATGGAACGGTTGACGAGGATGAGTTGCTCACAGCCTTCGGCGGAGCATTGGGTGGCAATGGCTTGCCCGGCTCCACCGCCAGCTCCGAGAATGAGAATGCGGAGGTCGGAGAGGTCGAGTTGAAATTCTTGTCGGATCGCTCGCACGATTCCGGGTCCGTCGGTATTGAAGCCGAGAGTCTTACCGTCTTCTCCGAAGTGAACTGTGTTAACCGTACCTAAGAGTTGTGCGGATTCGTCGAGTTGAGAGCAATTTTCTAGAGCCTCGAATTTGTGAGGAACTGTTACATTACAGCCAACGAAGTTATTTTCACGCATCAGGCGAAAGGCTTTGGGGAGTTCTCCCGCAGGGACCTCGAGGCGTATGTAGCGCATATTAAGTTCAGTTTCGTCTAGAGCAGGTTGATGAAGTTGGGGTGAACGGGAGTGCGCGACGGGATTACCAAGAACAGCTAGGCGAGCAGGAAGTTCGCCAGTAGGATTGAGAATTTCTGGTTTAGAGAGATCCTCTAAAGTGAAGACTGATTTCATAGTCAAAAGATTCTCTTAGAGCTCGCGGTAATCGAGAGTGAAGGCGGCCTCTGCTGTTGCGAGATCTCCGGT
The DNA here is from genome assembly GCA_964444495.1 of uncultured Roseibacillus sp. Taxonomy (GTDB): domain Bacteria; phylum Verrucomicrobiota; class Verrucomicrobiia; order Verrucomicrobiales; family Akkermansiaceae; genus Roseibacillus. The sequence goes on from CAYUHN010000122.1 coordinate 1,807, forward strand.
TTTGAGGCCTTGGGTGAACCAACGAAGCCTTTGTTCTGAGGTGCCATGGGTGAAAGACTCTGGGCGAACTCGGCGCCTGTTGCTTGCCTCTGCAGGGCGTCATCACCTATGGCTTGTGCTGCTCTCATTGCTTCTTCGACGTCGCCTTCTTCTAAGAGGCTTACTCCGTGTCTGGCGATGTAGTCGGCATTAGCGTGATGAGCCCAGACTCCCGCGAGATAGTCGGCTTGTAGTTCGAGGCGGACTGAAAGTTGGTTATATTTTGTTTTGGAAACTTTACCCTGACTGTCATGCACTCGGTCGGTGTATCCAGTTAGTTTTTGGACATCATGAGCTATTTCATGAGCAATTACATAAGCGGGTGCGAAATCGTAGTCACGGGTGCGATCACGGGACATTTTTTTGAGTTGCGCAAAGAAGTCGATATCGAGGTAGACGGTTTCTTCGGCGGGGAGATAGAAGGGGCCAGTGGCTGACTGCGCGAAGCCACCGATTTTCATTTCAGTCGCACCTTTAAAATTAACGACTTTTGCAGGTCGGTATTGGGCTCCATTTTGTCGGAAAAGGTCTGTCCAGACGTCTTCAGTGGAGCCAGCAACTCCTTCGAGCATGTTATTAAACTCTTGCTCGGTGGCAGGATCATAGGCGCTGGGTTGATTTTGCGAATCAGAGAGGAGTCCTCCGCCACCACCATCGCTCAGGTTAAGCAATTGAGAGGGATCGATTTTAAAAATAAGCGCAATTGCGATGAGGACAATGATTCCTAGGCAACCTCCGGCTCCTGTTTTGCCACCTGCCCCAAAGCTAGCGGTCGGGCCGTTGCCGCGACGGCCTCTAAATTGGCCGTTTCTACTTTCTGAACGGCGATTTTCTACATTTTTGCTTCTTCTAAGCTTCTCCCATCTCATGGTGAAAGTTTGTGAGGAGTTTATCTTCGATACCAGAGTTCTTTTGTATAAAAATTGAACTGCATCTTGATGACGATGAATGTGTAAAGTTCTTATTATAAGTGCTTTGTTTAAATTGTGATTAGAGATGGTTTGAAATCAGAAGGAATTATTTGGGAAATTATGAAACTGCCATGGGGTGTTGCGACGTTAGTATCTCGCTGAGGCTTCGAAATCTTGCTTTTACAAGGGCGGGAGCAATGTTTGGCTCTGGGCGACTTAATAAATTTTTTTAGATTTTTCGGTCTGTGTCTCTTTTTCTCTATGGTGGGTGAAGGAGGGGCGCGGGCCGAACTCTTGTGCGTTTTGAGAGGTTTTTTGCTTCGGAGACAGGGCGTAGAGTTGCTTCCATATCAAAAGGGCTTTAACGCAGGGGTATGTGGCAGTATGTGCTCATCGCTTTGAAAGGTTTCGCCATGGGCGCGGCCAACGTTATTCCCGGGGTCTCTGGTGGAACGGTTGCTTTTATTACCGGTATTTATGAGCGCCTCATCACGGCGCTAAAATCTTTCGATAAGGGGACTATCAAATGCCTTTTTGCACGCGATTTTAAGGAGGTGCTGGAGCGAATCGATTTCTGGTTTCTCTTTTCTCTTGGAGTTGGGGTAATGGTTAGTTTGGTGACTTTAGCGAGAGTATTAAGTTGGGGATTTCGAGAGGCTCCTCTCATGGTGTGGGGGTTCTTTTTCGGATTGATCGCAGCTTCGATTCCTTTGGTTGGGAAGTTTGTGAAATCTTGGAGACCTCGTGTGGTTGTTCTGGCTCTGTTGGGAACTGTGTTAGCAGTTAGTCTCGTATTCGTTACCCCCGCTCAGGAGAATTCGAATCCTTTCTATTTAGGGCTTTGTGGAGTGGTAGCGGTTTGTAGCATGATCATTCCTGGATTGAGTGGTTCCTTTGTCCTCGTGTTGATGGGGAACTATCAACTTATTATGCTCGATTCGATTTCTGCGCTTTCGGAGCTTAACTTTAAGGAATCGCTTCCTGTCCTTATTCCTGTGGGAATGGGTGCGGTGGTGGGTTTGATTGTGTTAGCTCGGCTGCTGAACTGGCTTTTTAAGAACTTTCATGATGAAGCGATTGGCTTGATTGCGGGTTTTATTCTGGGCTCACTGGCGGTGATCTATCCTTGGAAAGATGAGCAACCTCGCCTCAATGAAGACGGGATGGTGATGGTTAAGACCGAGGACAGAACTCTGGAAGCTCGACCGGGAACACCTGCGGAGGTGAAGGCTTCTCTGGGGAAGGACGAAGAGTGGATTGTGGAAGGTTACACGAATTGGCGTCTTCCGAATCTCGGTCAGAAACAGGATTGGATGGCAGTGGGGTGTGTGGTGCTAGGAATTTTTCTTCTCGTCATGGTGGAAGTTTTTGCTTCGCTAGGAAAACGGGTAGGCGAGTAGCAAAAAAATAATTAGAAAAGCTGTCCCTAAAATTTCACCAATGTGCTTCCTGAGCATTGCAAGGGGTGGGGAGCTGGCGCACACTCGCGCGGTAGGCCATTTTTTCTTTGGTCTTGCTAGCTTATATTATGCCTGCGACCAAGACTGAAGAGCCCTCTAGGACAGGGATGGCGAAACGATTAAGAAATCTTTCATTGGCTGGATTGGCGACCGTGATCCCTATTGTGGGTACGGTTTTTCTGCTCAATTGGATCTATCGTGCGCTCCTTGCTGTAGGGAGGACATTAATTTATGGGATTGTCCGGGCAATGGATTGGTTTCGTGGGGCTAAGTATCAGAAAAGCCAATCGGGAGAGTTTGTTCGAATTGATGAAGAGACTGATATGTCTGGTTGGCTGGAATCGATGGATGAGCTTCCGTCGGTGATTTGGTTTCTCGTTCCCTTGACTCTTTTGTTTTGCCTTGGAATGGCGGTGACGAATCGACCAGGTCAAGCGGTAGTGAACTGGGTGGACAAGGCTTTGACGAGGATTCCGTTTATGGGCTTTTTTTATTCCACGATCAAACAAGGGGTGGATGCTTTTCGTGATATGGGGGGGGCTCGGAAGTTTAAAGGGGTGGCTTGGGTTGCTTTTACGAGCCCGGGATGTCGTCTTCTTGGATTTGTTACTGGCACTTTTCAGGATGCACGCACGGGAGAAATGGTGACTTCGGTGTTTGTTCCAACGAGCCCAAATCCAATGACAGGTTTCTCGGAAGTTTAAAGGGGTGGCTTGGGTTGCTTTTACGAGCCCGGGATGTCGTCTTCTTGGATTTGTTACTGGCACTTTTCAGGATGCACGCACGGGAGAAATGGTGACTTCGGTGTTTGTTCCAACGAGCCCAAATCCAATGACAGGTTTTGTGGTGGTGGTGGACGACGCGGGTTTGGAGATGAGTTCTTTGACTGTTGAAGAAGCTACTAAGTTGTTACTTTCGGCCGGATTGGTGGCCCCCGATCGGCTTTTAAGCGATAGTGAAATTGAGGGACTTGCAACGAAGCAGAAAGAGGCGGTAGAAGCGAAGAACTCGGAGGAGTCGTGAGTTCTATTCTGCTATTTTCTCAAAAAGAAAAATACTTGTTTTTCCGTAAGTTCTTTTTTTGATGAGTTTGAGTTCATCAGGAGGTGAAAGGGGATTGCGATCGGCTTCGGTTTCGAGGAGAAGATAACCCCCGGTTGTAAGGGGAAGTGTTTTTTCTAACAGAGATTGAGCAAGGTCGCTACGACCTAGATAAGAGTAAGGAGGATCTGCAAAGATTAGATCGAAGTTAGGAGGGAGGGAGCGAGCAAGGAAGTTACTTACGTCTTGGTCGCTGATACGGGTTTGTTTGAAGGTTGTTTTGGCTATATTTTTTCGAAGGCAGGCGAGGGCCGCTTTGTCAGATTCTACGAAATGACAACTTTGAGCTCCCCGTGATAGGGATTCTAAGCCAAGGGCGCCGGTGCCTGCGTAGAGGTCGAGGACGCGAGCTTCGGGAACGATATTTCTAATGATGCTGAAAATGGATTCCCTCACGCGTTCGGAAGTCGGGCGGGTGGCGGCGGCGGGAAAATGGAGGCGAGTATTGCGATGAGTCCCAGCAATGATGCGCATACGATTATATATTGTGAGTGGTTATTTTGAGGTTGATCCGGTCTCATCAGAGGCTTCTCGGTGATAGAATGCTTTCATGAGTTGGATGCCTTTAGAGAGGGGAATGATTTCACCCTTGCGACCAGGATCGAAAGTGAGCTTGTTGATTGGTCCACGAAAGTGAAGGTCGCGATAGTAGCGGTCGGGAGTTTCGAGTGGGCTAAGCCAGCTGCTCTGCCAACCGTGTGAGACAAGCGAGCCAATGGCGATACGAGTGATGTTTTCAGAAATTTCTGGGGCTGCTACTAGTCGAAGTACGGCAGTGGTTTCTTCAGAAAGAGACATGCGACCATTACCGAGGAAAGAAAGGCTTTCTGAGCGAAGAGCGAATTCTGGAACGTTGAGTTGGGAATTACGAAAGCTGAGTAAAAAGCGACCTTGTTCGAAGGTGAGCGGCTCGCTATTCCGATGGGTTTGGACGGAAAGGTTGCGCAAACCGGCTGAAGCATCGGCTCGCCAAGTGCTGGGGTTGGTGAGCAGGCCACGTGCTTTGAAGATTCCTGCGAGCGCAGGCGAGCCTATTTTGAGGTGGAATCCATCTTCGATTTGAACTGGTCCAAAGGCTTGTTGAGGGAGAGCCCAGTCGAATTGGAAAGGATGGGACTTGCGTTTGCGGCTGAGGAAAACGCTGAAGTTAGTTTGTAGCTCAGCAGGATCATTTTTTTGAGATTCACTTTTACCATCGAGTGTGGCGAAAGGAAGGGGGATGGTCAGTGTCTGGTTAGTAATCGAGTAGTTTTCCCCATCCCAGGTGATGGGGTATTTTTTGCCTGTTATTAATTTTGTATTATCAGCTTGGAGTTCTGCCCAGCTGATTTCTCCTGTTGTGGCAGGCCCATCTAGGGGGAGCTTGAGGGAAACTCGATTGAGCCGCAGCTCGTGTTCGGAACGTAAGGAATAGAAGCGAAAGTTAGCTTGGTTGAGGTTGAGCCAGGATTGTTTAGGAATCGTTTTCTTTGGCTTATCTTTCGTCTGAGGCTGAGTTTTTTCGGATGAAGTGGGAGATGGTTGTGGAATGGGTTGAGGGGATTCTTTTGGTGGGGAGGTGAGCGTGGGCTCGCGGGTAGAAGGGGGACTTGGATTCGTTGATTTGGGATTCGGCGTGGGTGTTTTAGGGCCAGCGACGATGAAAAATTCTAGGGGAATTTCAAAGGCTGGTTGGTTTAGAGAAATTTCACGAAAAAGCTTCCGTCCGCGAAGGAAGTCTTTCCAGTAAGGTTTAACGACCAGCTCTTCAACCGAGAAGAGTGAGGGTATTTTTTTTGAATAAGAAGGCGAGAGCTCGGGTTTGTGAGCGAAGTCTGCTCTGAGTTGCGAAAAGTAAACTCCACCCCAAGGAGACCAGCGAGCACTCTCGAACTGCCAGTTTAGACTGGGAGTCCGTTTCTTAAGTTCTTTCGCAAGAAAGTTTTTTCCAGGTTGTGTTGCGAGAAAGAGGTTGCTTCCCAAAAAGAGTAATAGAGGGAGAACCAGAGTGATGACAAGAAGCCAAAAGAAAGGGCGTCGCCATCTTTTACGGCGGGTCTTGCGAACTAGATCAGGAGTTGGAGCTTCATCGGACACGAGCTCATTCTGAGAAATTTATGAGCTTGGGATCACAAATCGAATGATCATGCTTTTATCAAAAATTGGAGCTCCGGAGCTGTTGAGTTCTTGGACGCGGTAGACGATTACGCCAAAGCCTTCTTCTTCAAGTTTCCCAATAGCGATATTCTCTTTGGTAATTCCAAAGCCATCATTTCCTTCCAATCTCCATTCTCTTCCGGTCCATGCACCAAGGAGGCTTTGTTTGACGGTTTTGACGTCTTCAATCCGTTCTAAAGTACCGCTGACTGAGGAGAACGTGTCCTCCTTAGGGTCATACATTTTTGTGGTGAGTTCGGCGGCCGGTCCCAGGGCTCTAATGCGAAAAGTGCCTTCCTTAGTCGCCTCAAGGCGAAGGAGCACTTCTCCATTTGGAATAGGAGTCATCTTGCGGGACTCCCAAAGCTTGATGTATTCGTCGTACTCCTTTTTCGTGAGGCCAAGCTTTTCATGGAAAGGGAGGGGAATCGAGGGAGGAGATTTTTTGCTATATTCGAAAAACCACTGAGGATCTTTGAGGCGGGCCTTTTCGACTTTTTCCAGATATTTACCGATTTCCTCTGGAGGAAGAACGCGAACAAGTGTGCCGCGAACTGGAACATTGGTTGTGAAGTAGTCGGCCAAGGTCTTTGGTGCGGGGATATCCGGACCAGGCGGTGGCGTCGAGACAGGTGCTTGTTCTTGGGCAAAAGACGCCAAGGAGCTGTGCAAAATAGTGAAAAAGGCAATAAAAAGGGCTGGAGAACGTAGAATCATGGTCAGCGTAAAAGAGAAATTGCGTAAGGGGTAAGGAGCTTCTGTCGCTTGGGAGGGAAAACAAGTCTTTACTCTCGATCTCAAAAGAAAGCGCCCTTCAAGAGCGGTTCAGAAGAGAAATCTTTGGTGAAAATGGTTTGGTGAAATCTGGACCTAGCGCCCAAACATTTGGGTCCAATGTCTCTCAAATTGGCCTAGGCCTACTCGTTTGTAATTGGCTCTGAAAAGATTTTTGTGATGACCAGGAGAAAAAAACCAACCTTTGTTAGCCGCTTCAGGATTGTCGCGTCCGACGAAGATATTTTCTCCTCCTCCCGAAGTGCCAGCCAATCTTGCTCGGTCGGAGGGGGTTTTCTTGCCTTCGATAGGGGACTCGTGGGCAAAAAAGTTGTTTTCATTCATGTCTTGAGAGTGACCTCTGCCGGCCTCACAGAGTTTAGGGTCGATTTGGAGGGCATTGAGTCCCAGAAGAAGACGCCATTCATTGAGCTCTCTGATTCCTCGTCGCTCGAGTGGAGGCAGTTCGGCCTTTGCTGCGATTTTATCGTTCTCTTCCATGATGCGTAGCCCTTTGCGGTCGAGGTCTTGAAAAGGAGCAAGGGCTTGTTTTTCTTCGCTTAGAATTTCTTGTGGACTGTCTTCAGCTCCGACCGAGATAGAATGCTCTTGGAGTAGATCGCGGAATTGAGCATAGCCGAGTAGGATCTTACGTTCTTTTTTTAGACCTTCGGGTGCTTGCGAGAGAACTTGGCTCATTTCAGGTAGGAGGAGAACCCGTAATTCATCGAGCGCGGGCTGAGAGATTTCGGGTAATTTTGATTTCATATTGTCTTCCGAGAGCACATAGATCTCGAAAAATGATTTTCTGAGCTCTCTTACACGGCGTTTTTTGTCGCCTTGAGCGGAGCCCTGATGGCTGCTTTTTAAATATTGAGTAAGATTTTTTTGGTAATTTAACCGAGCCTTTTTCCAACCGCGTTCGAAGGTGGTGGAGAGAAATTTGAGGTCTTCAACAGAAGTGTCGACTAAGACATCAGAGAGTTCGTCAAAATCCTGCGAGGATTCAATCGTCCTTTGGAGTTTGGTGAGGATTTCTTGGGATGTACTTTGAGGATCGGCAAAGATTGAACTAGAGAGAAGCGCCCAAATAATGAGAAGGTTACGGAACATGATGAAGTGAGACTCTTACTCTAAAGTAACGAAGAAACCATCTTTTCTTGTGGGTAACCGAAAAGAAAAAACCGTGAAGAGCAAAAGGCTCTTCACAGTTAGCTAATATTAACCCGGCAACAAATCAGGCTGCGTCGGAAATATATTTAAGCGGGGTTGCG
>CAYUHN010000123.1:0-9437 GCA_964444495.1 uncultured Roseibacillus sp.
TGAGCTTTCTTTCAGGATAAGATCATAGAGTTCTTTAGGAAAGTGTTGTGCTAGGAGTCACTATTCCATTTCATCTTAAGCTAGTCAAAAGCGTGAGAGTGGGTTTAGGTCTCCTTTATGCGCATATTGGTGACCGGCGGAGCAGGTTTTTTGGGATCTCATCTTATCGATCGTCTCTTGGCTCAAGGGAATGAGGTGATCTGTTTAGATAACTTTTATACTGGCCGTAAGGCGAATGTGGCTCATTTGCTGGGGCGACCTGATTTCGAACTTATGAGGCATGATGTCACAGAGCCTTTTCGAGTCGAAGTTGACCAAATCTATAACCTTGCTTGCCCGGCGAGTCCGCCGCATTATCAATACAATGCGATCAAAACAATTAAGACCTCTGTGATGGGGTCGATTAATTGTCTCGGGCTAGCTAAGCGGGTAAAGGCGAAGGTTTTTCAAGCGTCCACTTCAGAGGTCTATGGCGATCCAAAGGTTCATCCTCAGGATGAGAGTTATTGGGGGCATGTGAATCCGATTGGGATTCGTTCCTGTTACGATGAAGGTAAGCGCTGTGCGGAGACTTTGTTTATGGACTATCACCGACAGAATAAGGTGGATGTGCGCATTGTCAGAATTTTTAATACCTATGGTCCTCGTATGAACGCGGAGGATGGTCGAGTGGTTTCTAATTTTATCGTGCAGGCTCTTAAGGGCGATGATTTGACTATCTATGGTGATGGTTCACAGACTCGTTCTTTCTGTTATGTGGATGATTTGGTGGAAGGTTTTTTGCGTTTGATGGCGAGTGATTATTCCCTACCGATGAATATCGGAAATCCGGGTGAATTTACGATGTTAGAGCTGGCGGAAGAGGTTTTGAAACAAGTGGGAGGAACGTCAAAGCTCACGTATTTACCGCTTCCTCAAGACGACCCTCAGCAGCGGAAGCCAGATATTTCGCTAGCAAAAGAGAAATTAGACTGGGGGCCTAGAATTGATCTTCAAGAGGGAGTGAAACGCACGATTGCTCATTTCCGAGAGGAGCTCGGTAAATAGCCTCCGGGTCGTTATCGTATTATTGTATGAAACCTTACGTGGCTCTCGGTATTACTCTTCTTTTAGGAGTGGCCGTTCTTTTGAACGGGTTGAGTATTTTTGGTGTTATTCGTGAGATGGCCGAGAATCGGAAAGAGTCGTTGAGCTTCTCTGCTCCTTCGAGGATTCCGTTCGAGATCGGAGAAGATGAGTCGCTTGAGTATCGGCTTTCTCACATCAAACAGGGGTTTGTAGATGAGGTTACCGTTTACGAGGATACTCCGTTGCCAAGTGGGTATTCATTCGAGGTCGTGCCAGTAGGAGGGAAGGGGAGTTACCCCCTTTCGCTCTCGGGAGGCTACACCACGACTACGAATGTGTCGGGGCAAGTCACCTCTACGGAGGGATTAGGAACTTTTACTCTTCCTGCAAGAGGGCAATATGAGCTTGTTATTGACGGGCCTGCTGCAGAGCCGCGTTATTTTCGGCTTTCTCCTGTTTTAGATGCCTCACCCTTTGCTATTTTCTCTAAGGTTTTTCTTTGTGGTCTGCTCATGCTGGGGTTCTTTGTTGCCGCATTGATGACTTTGCTCTTGTTTGTATTTCGTAGGAGGTCGCCACAGGCCCATTCTTCTCACCCCAATCCTAATGCTTCCGAAGGCTCTTCTCTTTGATTTTGACGGTACTCTTGTTGATACTGAGTGGGCGATCTATCAGGCTTGGCTAGCAACGTTTCAAAAGGAAGGGCAAGATTTGCCCATCGAGACATATGCCCAGTGCATTGGAAGTGATTTCAATACTTGGTCCCCTAAGACTCATCTTGAGGATCTCACTGGAAAGCAATTCCCATGGGCTGAGATGGATTTGGAGCGTCAGAAGGTTATTGAGGGCGCATTAAAGAGCGAGGGGCCGGTCCCGGGAGCGGTTGAAATTTTGACGGAACTTGAGGGCCAGTATGTCATGGCGGTGGTCTCTTCTTCTTCTCACGATTGGGTTGATGGTTGGCTGGAGCGGTTAGAAATGAGCCAATATTTTTCTGCAACGGTGTGCCGAGGTGATGCTCCACGGATTAAACCTGCTCCTGATCTTTATGAACGAGCGAGCGAGCGGATCGGTATCCCTCCACAAGAATGTCTTGTCATCGAGGACTCACTTAATGGGGGGCTGGCTGGGCTTGAGGCAGGAATGACGGTGCAGGTGATTCCCAATCGGATTACAAAAGGTTCTGATTTTTCTCGAATGAACGGTGTTTTTGAGAGTCTTACCCAGTGGCGAAAGGCACTCGGTGGCATTTGTCGGCCAGACATTACTGATCAAGTGGGGTGATTTGCCCATTCTCGTTGATTCCTTTAAGACATAAATCAGAAATAGTGTTAAAATCCCCATAACAATGAAAGACTTCCTTCGACTTGCGTGGCTCTTGCCCATTTTATCTCTGGTGGCTTGCGTGGGCCCTTCAAATTCGGGCTATCACTCGAATGGTAGCCATGCAGCTCGAGAGAATCAGTTGCGCTCTCTTGGTTACACTTCGCTTCCCTTGCGGAAAATTTCTCATGATGACCGTTATTCGGGTCGTTTTTTAGTGAATGGGCAAGCGGTGGATCTTCTCATCGATTCGGGAGCTAATTCGACCGACCTCGACAATTCCCTCGCCTCCAAGCTTCAGCTTCGTATTGACGAGAACGCGCAAGTGATCTCTCGAGGAGCTCTTGGTCGCCCTGTGACGTCGAGGGTAGGTTTGGGGGTCTTGAGCGCAGGACCTGTTTCAGCTTTGCCATTTCCCTTCATGTTAGCCACCGAGTCTTTAGGAACGACTGCGACTTCTCGCTATGATGGTCAAGTTGGCCTCGATGCGCTAGGTGCGCTGGGCGCTTTGATTGATATCCATGCCGGAAAAATGTGGGTTCCTAGTGAACGCGTTCAAGAGTCGGTAACTCATTCCATTAATCCGCTCGGATTGAAGAATGGTTTGGGCTTTGACGTGTTGACGATGCGCCCAGCAAAGACTTTACCGCACCTTGTGTTGGAGTCGGAATGGAATGGTCGCTTAGTCACTTGGATCGTCGATACGGGGGCGGAGGTCTCGGTTCTCTCGGCGGAGAGTGCGAGAGCCCTTGGGTTACAAACTCGCGCGAGTGCCGCTCGAATTATTGACGCTTCGGGAGACAACGCCCAAGCGCGTTCGGCTTTTTTCGACAATATTGTCTTTGGTAGGCTTGTGATTAGTGAATTTCAGGTGGCGGTGATTCCACTTCCGGTGGTTCGTAAAAACTTCCGAGATCTTAATGGTCGAGTTGTGGATGGAATCATTGGCATGGATTTTTTGCAGGGGTCACATGCCCTCCTTGATGCAGGTTCCCGCTTGCTCTACGTGGGTGAGCCATCGGCAGCGACGGGAGATCGTCGCGAATTAGCCAAAATTTCTCATGAGTTTCCTAAGAATGCTCAATTGGGCTTTCATTTTGCCTTCGAGGGAGAATCAGGAAATAAATAGTCGTTAACGGCTCAATTATTTGACCTGAAAAGAGATTTGCCGACTCGCAATTGCGAATTACTCTGAAGCCTTATGATAGATATGCTGGTAAGGCTTTATGACCTGCCTGACCCTACTGATACTTATGCGAAGGTAAAAGAAGAGCAGATCATCCTTCGTCGCCCCGGAGCATACGAGAAGCATCTTGTTGCTGATTGGGTAGGAAAGAATTTTTCTCCAAAGTGGGTTAGTGAGGTTGAAGTGGCTTTTTCACGTCAACCTATTACTTGCTACATTGCGACTTTGGAGAAAAAGGTCATCGGATTCGCCTGCTATGAGACAACCTGCAAAGCTTATTTTGGTCCTACTGGGGTAGGAGAAGAGGCTCGCGGAAAAGGTGTTGGAAAGGCTCTTTTGTACAAGTCCTTGGAAGGATTGCGTGAGATGGGATATGCTTATGGGTTTATTGGTGGAGTTGGTCCTAAAGAATTTTATGCCAAGGCTTGTGGCGCAGTTGAGGTTGCAGGAAGTGATCCCGGAATTTATCGGGATATCTTGCCAGAACCAGAAAGCTAAGTGACACTCGCTTCAGATGGAAGGATCCTCCACGGAAAACGGAAGGCAAAAGGCGCAAGTTGGCGGTCAAGATGCCTCCTACGTGCGCGAAGCTTTTTCAAAGATTGCTGATCGTTATGTGGTAACGAATCACGTCTTGAGCGCTGGAGTCGATATCCTTTGGCGCCGTAAAGTGGCTCGAATGGTCCGAGAGTGGAAGCCTTTGTCTATCTTGGATGTTGCCTCAGGCACTGGAGATCTCGCTCTTGAAATGCAGAAAATCTGTTTGGGTGCTGAGGTGATGGCTACTGATTTTTGTGCTGATATGCTGTCTCACGCTAGCCGGCGAGGGGTCAACCAAACTCAAGTAGCTGATGCGTTGGATATGCCTTTCGAAGATGGAGCTTTTGATGTCGTCACGGTCGCTTTTGGACTGCGCAATATGGCGGATTGGGAGGGTGGACTTCGTGAGATGGCTCGCCTTTGCCAGGGTGGTCGTCTTCTTGTTCTCGATTTTTCTCTTCCCAAAGGATTGTTGCGTCGACCTTATTCTTTTTATCTTGATCGGGTTTTGCCTAAGGTGGCAGGTGGTTTGACAGGGCAAAGAGAGGCCTTCGAATATCTTGCTGGCACTATTGGAAAGTTTCCCAGTGGAACTGAAATGTGTGAGCTCTTCGAAAAAGCCGGGCTACGAGAGCCACAGGCGATTCCGCTCTCGGGAGGAATTGCTTCGATCTACACTGGGTATTCACCGGAGGTTAAAGCGAATTCTAAGGATGAGAGTTCGGTATAGGAAAGGGAAATTTCCTCGTTGGATTCCTTGAGCTTGGCCAAAATTTTCTTTAAAAGAACGGATTCGTTTAAAGCACTACGATTACGAGTTTATTTTCCGAGTGATTTGTGAATCCAGAGATTTGTTGCCGCAAAGAGTGGTTGAGAGGGAAAGGTGATCTTTTGTATCACTTCGGTGATGAATACTCATCACCTTGAGTTGTTTTACTACGTGGCGAAGTACGAAGGCATCACGGCTGCCGTTCGTAAGATGCCTTATGGTATTCAGCAGCCTGCGGTAAGTGGTCAAATCCTTCAGTTAGAAAAAGAACTGGGGGTGAAGCTCTTCAATCGCCGTCCTTTTGCGCTTACCCCTGAAGGGGAAGAACTTTATGACTTTGCCTACCCATTTTTCTCACGCCTGGGTGAAATGGAAGAGCAGCTACGGAATGAGCAATCTCGGCACTTACGGGTTGCGGCTTCTGCTTCAGTTTTGCGCGATTATCTACCCTGTCTTCTTGGGGAACTTCGCAAAAAAGAACCCGAACTACGTCTCACTCTTCTCGAAGCGGAACCGAGCGAAGTTCCTTTGCTCATCAGTAGCCAGAAGGTCGATATCGCGGTGACGATCGAGACCGGAGCGGCCTTGGTTGATGGGCTTCAGTTTGAAGAACTGATCAACCTTCCTCTTGCTCTTTACATTCCTCAGGATTGGAAGGGAAAAAAACTCGATAATTTCCTAGTGCTCGATGAATGGGAAAAAGGTCGAGTGGGGGATGTTCCACTGATTGGTTTGCCTCCTCATGAGATCCTTAATCGACTTTGGCGTCGTGGTTTAGGGCAACGAGATGTTGAGTGGCCTTTAGCTGTGGAAGTGAGCTCTCTTGATACGGTTCGAAGCTATGTGGAGGAAAGTTTTGGAGTGGGAATGGGAGTGGTTTCTCCTGAGCATAGCGATTATCGATTTAGGATTCTTCCTCTTAAGGATTTTCCCTCGATGAGTATTGGGCTCATGTGGCAGGGGCATTTGAAGCCAATCGCGGCCCAATTTCGACAAGCGGCAGTTGAACGAGGAAAGAAACTTGTAAAGGGGGAGAAGTAGGGCCTTTAGGTTTTACCAATTTTTGGTTCTTTAGGCTTTCCGATGAGAAGAACTGCGGAGAAGGCTCCAATTGGGCCTGCTAAGAGAGGGGCAATTACGTAGACAATCCACCAACCGTGACCATTCGTTTGAAATGCAAATTCTTTCCAACCTGCAAGAGCGGAATAGCAACGGGGAGCAAGATCGCGGGCAGGATTGAATCCAGCCATTGAGATAGGCGCAAAGATGGCGATCAGGAGGGTTAGAGCCAAGCCAACTGCGGGGGCGATAGCGGAGGCAGGAAAGCTTTTTTTTCGAGATGAGGTCACAAAAGCAAAGACGGCAAAGGCGAGGAAATAGGTCCCAAGGCCTTCCGCAAGAGCAGCTTGCCAGAGAGGGGTGTCTTGAGAAAAATATTCTCCGAAGAATTTCGCGGTCTCTTGAGAGTGGAAGTTTTCTGTCGAGAAATGAGGATTACTAGCATTGCCAATTGTCCCACTGGGCCGCCAAACAAGATGAACGGAGGCGGCAGCGAGGAAAGCACCCACAAATTGAGCTAGCCAGTAGGGGAGCACTCGGCGGAGAGGAAACTTATCCACTGTTGCAAAAGCTAAGGTGATAGCAGGATTGAGATGGGCTCCACTTAGTGGGGCAGTGAAAAGAATTGCCAACGTGACAATGACTCCCCAGGCCGCGGCAATTGACCATAAACTCCCAAAAGATGAATAGAGCGTATCTACCGCAACAACGCTGCAGCCGAAGAAAACTAGGAAAAATGTGCCAAAGGCTTCAGCCAAGAGACTTCGTGCGTTCATAATCGTAATCAACGGCTTGCAGTAAATTGCTCTAAAAGAAAGATCTTTTATATCGCACTATTGGCAGAAGAATGTCCGAAGTTAACAGACATATCGCCAAAGCTATGGCATTTTCCCTATGAGAATGGCTTTTAAAACACGAAAAACGAAGCTCGCTGACGAGTGGCGAGAATGGATGTCGGAGGAAGGGCATCGATTAGTGGCATATGCTCGGCATCGGACAGGCTCGCAGGACGAGGCTGAAGATGTGGTTCAAGATGCTCTGATCCGCTTGTGGGGTTACCAAGAAGAGCGAGGCCATTGTCCGCCTGATATAGCTCTCGCATTCTCTGTTATTCGTTATGTAGCAATGGATGCCGGCCGGAAGAAAGGCCGTCGTCAAAAGGGTGATCAGAAGATTATTCAACTGCATGACCCAGAAGAGCACTGGCTCGATCTGACAGTAGAGCAAGATGAGGATGCCCTGCAGCTTCGCAAGGCCATTGATGGCTTAAGCGACAAGTTGAAAGAGGTGATTATGTTAAAAATTTGGTCGGGCCTGACTTTTGCCCAAATTGGAGAAGTTCTCAAAATTTCTCAGAATACTGCCGCGTCACGTTACCGCTATGCGCTGGAGCTACTTCAGCTGGACTTGCAAGAACTTAAGGAAGAGCGAAATGGATAAGATACTTGAGCAAGAAATTGGCGAGAAGCTCGACCAGGAGCGCCTTGGAAATGAGTTTGCAAGAATTGAAGCTCGGCTTTCTTCCCTGATGCCTCGCGGGATGAGTGACGGTTTCGAAAACGAAATGGGCTCCCTTTTTTGCGATTTAGCTGAAGAGACGAATCTTGTAGAAACTACTGAAAGAGATCGATCTCACTGGCAAGGGTTTGCGAAAGTGGCTTGCCTGACTATTGCAGGTGCAGCGGCGTTGACGATTGGGTTACAAGTCTTGAAAGAAGGAGGCTCACAGTCTCCGTCAATAATGGCTTCGCTTTCTCCCGAAGGAACAAATATTTCCAATCAGTGGGGAAGTCCTGCAGTTGATGTGTTGGAAAAGAAAATGTGGATTAGTGATGGTGAAGCTCTTGGCGTGGTTGCTCTTGATGACGATGGCCACATTGCACAGGGCTGGAGCTATCAAGGGGTAGAAGAAGAACGAGTCCTTCATCGTAGCAGTGGCTACGAAGTGATTGTACAACGTCCTTTTGAGAGTGAGTATTACGCTTCAACGAGTCTTTAAGTTAATTTTTGTGAAGAAGTTTCATTGTCGGTCCTTAAAGGTATGTTTCTCCTCTCTGGGGGTTGCCTTAGTCGTGTTTGCAATGGGAGCGTCTTCTTCGTTTGCAGAGAAAGAAGGGCCTTCAAAATGGCATGGGAAGCGTCGTCACGATAAGGACTGTCCTTGGGCAGGTGTTCGCTTGACATGGCTTAGTGAAGAAACGGCTGCTCATCTGAAAAACGTTCCGAAAGGCTTTGGGCGCTTGGTGGAGTCTGTTGAACCAGGCTCACCCGCAGAGGAAGCGGGTATTCAAAAGCATGATGTTATCTGGAAGCTCAATGACCAGTTGGTTGTGAATTCTGACCAAGTCGCTACTCTCTTGAGGCACTACGGAGTGGGAAGTGAGATTGTATTCACAGTTTCGAGGGGGGGGGAGAATATCCAATTATCTCTCACCTCAGGAATTCGCCCTTCCGTGGGGACTGAGCTCGCAGAAAACGCAAACAATGCGATGCTGCCCCCAGGACTTGATGGTCCGATTCGTCAAGTGGATTTGGGGAGCTTTTCCGCATTTCTGTTTGATGGGGAGCGTTTTGTTGAGATCGTAAAGACCCCAGAGGGCTTCGAATTTAAAATTACCAAGGAGGGAGTTGTGAAAAAAGAGGGGTTGCTGGCGGGGAGAGTTGCTGACGGTGAGGAAGAGTTTGTTTGGCCGAAAGATATGGAAAATAAGACTCAGGAGCAGCTTCTGGTCTTGGTCGAATCTCTTGAGAATGCGCAAGAACGTGTTCGTAAACCACGAATTCGACGGGTTCCTGAGTCCAAGGTTCAGCCGCGAGTTCGACGGGTCCCTGATTCTTAAGGCTCAGCCTGTCGATGTAAGGTAGGCTTTGCCGCAAGACGGGAAAATGTTTTGCGTTTCTTAATTAATTTTCCGATTCTCGGAGGAGAATGGCTACAAAGCAAAACCGAGTTAAGCGGAAGCGAAACCAACGCAGCGGCCCTACACGCGGACGTAGCGGGATAAGGAAGACTCCCAATCGTTGGGTCATTCGAGCTCGTACTGAGACTATTGTAGCTCTTAATCGTCTGGCTTTCTTGGTTTTATTGATCCTCATTTGCGTCGCAGTAGCTGTCACCTTGAAACCTCAACAGAAGAAGTTACGGGAACTCGAATCTGAACTAGCGGAACTTGAAGCGCAGGAGCAGAGCTTGGTCGACGAATATGATCATAAACAGCGCGAGCTTCAGGCGATTCGCTATGATCTTGAATTTCAAGAAACCAAAGCACGCGATATTCTTAACTACTACCGCCCTGGAGAAACTGTGGTAAGAATTCATCGTGAACAATAGGACGCATTAGAAATAAAGAATTTAGCGAATTTTTTTGTAAAAGGTTCTTGCGTCTAGATTACGATTCAGTAGGTTCGCCGCCCGCTGCGCAGGTAGCGGGCAAAAAATAAATCGCGGGGTGGAGCAGCCAGGTAGCTCGTCAGGCTCATAACCTGAAGGTC
>CAYUHN010000124.1:0-9390 GCA_964444495.1 uncultured Roseibacillus sp.
CGGGTAAAGCTCAGGCACCTCTATCCTTCACTTTAATTCGGTCGCAGCACTAGATGAAGTTATCGGCAAATTCGTCTTTAGAGCTGCTCTTACCCGAGCATAGAGTAAATAAAGTCCTAGCGACCGGAGTCGCCATTTTTAGTCAGCTTCTTGAAAATTTGGCTGGAGCTTAGTGTCCGCGCCATTGAGTAAAGCTTAGGAGAGTAATCAAGAGTCCGTAACCAAGCCCTGCAAAGGTGAGGGACTTATACCGTCCTGCGGTTTTGGTGGCCCAAGTAATGGTGTCACGGAAGATGTAGGGCATTCCAATCCAGAATAGACCCAAAGTGAGGAGAACGTAGGCGTAGAAGGAGAGGGCGACTCGGGAAGAGGGCTCCTTTAAAAAGGCGGATTCGAGCATGGGGGCAGCAACCATGAGGGCGAGAAGGCCAAGCCCGCGGACAAATAGGAACTCTTTGACTTGAGTAATCAGTAAAAAGGCGGTGATGGGAACAGCGAGCTGTAATACTGGTTTGAGGAAGTTAAATTCACCTAAATCCATGGAAAGTCCTCCAATCATGCTGAGGCTCCCGCGTAGTTCTGGGGCGATTAGAAGCCAGAACCAGAGCATCCCGAGAGACATGGTGGCGACCCCTGCGTTGTAGTTGCGAGGAAGTTTTTGAAGTGTTTTCTGCGATTCCTCGGGCTTGAGGAGCATCCAGAGGTGGAGGAGGATAAGTCCGATCCCGGAAATAAGTCCGACTGTTCCAAGGGAAAGGGACTCGTAGGGATGCATCGCTTCGGGCATTTGAGGCATAGGCAGGCGCTTGGTAACAGCCCAAATGGCGGTTGCAAATTGAAAAAGAATAGATCCTGTTCGGTTGCTGTAAACGGGCAACTGTAAGAGGTTCTTGCCACCCTGCAAGATCAGGCTAGAGATGGGGCATGGAGCATCATGTTTATTTTTGGTTAAAAGAGGAACGCAAGGATTCCGAAAGCTGTGAGATCTTTGAGAAAGGCTTAAAGAAGCTCTTTCGAATCTCGTATGTTGAAGGTGGCTCTTGGGGTAATCCCGCTAAGACTCCAGTGCGTCCAGTAACCAATAATACGTGGGATTATGCGCTTTCGCTTAAATTTGCTTCTCAAGCAGAGCACGATTTGTATCAGGATGATCCGCTGCATGATGAGTTTGTAGAAGATTTTAAGGAGTGGTGGGCCGATGCCTTGGTCATGGACCTAGAAGAAAAGGAATGAGCTGCTAAGTTTTTTTGGCAGACGCTCTTTAAACGATAGTTTGGTGCTTTGAAATCCCTGAAGCGCCACGTGGGCTTTCGCTAGGCGCGATTGTGCCAATTGCTTGGGTGGTGGAATTATTTACAATTTGTTTTTGCAAGAAAATTTTAGGCGCGCGTCAAAGGGGAAAGCTCATTTTTTCTATGAAATTCCGTCAAATTTTTTCCTTTGCGTCGACATTCGCGATTCTTCTCTTGGTATTTTGGTCTCTCCTCAAACGACCACAAAGCGGCCATGAGGAGCTAGAGTCGACTAGTGGGCAGTTTGCGGAGGGGAAGATAGTTTCGGGATTTGATCGCCATTCAGCAGAGGCTTCTAAAGCGCCAGAGTTAGATCGGAAATCTGCCCGGAATATGCCGATGAAGGTTCTTCCGCGGACGGCGCAGCAGGATGCGCTTGAGGCAGCGGTGCGTGATCAGCTTGCCTGGATGGACGGGCAGCTTGCGGCCGTTCCTCCCGCTGACTTGCCCAAAATGAAGCCAATTGAGGCACGTGAGATTCCTGCTGACTTACTACCAAAGTATGCTCCTCTTCGACCGGAGCAAGTGGCGGCTCTCGGTGATCTGCGTTGGAACACTGCGGGGAAATTTGTTGATTACCGCACTGCGCCAGAGAATCCGACGATTAGCTATTTGAAGGGGCGTCAATTAGAGCGTGCAGCAGAAGAGTCCGAATTGGGTCGTTCGCTGGAGGAGACCACGGCGCGTCAGTTTCTACGCAAGAATGATGAGCTTTTGCTATTGGCGAACACGGATGAAAATCTTGTTCTACGAAGTGAGCAAACAGATGACCTTGGCTATACTCAAATGCGATTTGCGACGGCCTATGAAGGATTGCCCATTTGGCCTTCGGAGTTGATGGTGCAAACTGATCCCAATGGACATGTTAGCTTGATGACTGGGTCTTATGCTCCATCTCCCGAAGGGATTGATACTAAGCCTGCGGTGACTGCCGCTCAAGCTCGTGTGCTAGCGAGGCAAGAGGCAGGGGTTAGTCCTCTTAATCCGATTTACAGCGAGGCATTGGAGATTTATGCCCCAGTAGAGCAAAGCGACGCCAAGCTAGCTTGGCGATTCGAGGTTGAGTCTTCATTAACTGAGCACTGGAATGTCTTTGTTGATGCGCAAACGGGTGCGCTTTTGCATAAAGAGAATTGTGTCTGTACGGCTCACGTTGTGGGGAGTGGGCAGGATATTGCAGGGAATACTCGCTCGGTTGATCTTTGGTCGCACACGGATGGAAACTTCTATATGGTTGATACGACGAAGCCGATGTATAATGCCGCTGCTTCACAGCCGCCGAATCCTAATGAAATTACTGGAGGAATTGTGGTGATGAGAGCGCCGGAGGCAACGGTCAGTAATGGCCAACTTCAAGATTTGGGAACTGTCAGAGTGAGTGCATCAGGCTCTGCTACAAGTGGCTTCTCGCCAGCATCAATAGCGGCTTCTCACAATCTGAGTATCGTATACGATTACTATCTAGATCGTTTTGGTCGTAATTCAATCGATGGTAATGGAGGTTCGTTGTTGGCTATCGTTGACGTTCCGAATTATACGAACGCCTCTTGGAATAGTAGCGCTGGTGTTATGCTCTATGGTAATGGAGCGCCGTTTGCACAGGCTCTCGATGTGACGTCTCATGAGATGACTCATGGTGTTATCACTAGTTCTTCTGATCTCGTGTATCGTGATCAGCCCGGCGCTCTTAATGAGTCATATTCTGATGTTCTTGGTGAGGGTTGCGAGGCTCACATCTTAGGGAGGCCCACCGACTGGACTTTAGGAGATGTTTTGCCGCAGGCCTTTCATCGTTCTTTTTCAAATCCTAGTGCGCTTGTCGATGGGATTACTAATCAGCCTTATCCGGAGCGGATGAGTCAGTACCGTGATTTGCCTAGCGATGTTGATCAAGGCGGAGTTCACGTTAACAGTTCGATTCATAATCATGCTTTTTATCAGTTGGCGGTGGGATTGCCTGGGGCGATAGGAATAGATGATGCGCTCGCCATCTTTTATCGAGCGGTAACAACTAAGTTGAATCCGAATTCGCAGTTTATTGATAGCCGGCTCGCCTGCATCACGAGTGCAGAAGAGCTTTTTGGCAATGGATCAGCTCAAGCTGTAGCTACTGGAGAGGCTTTTGATTTTGTCGAAATTTACGATCAGAATGGAACTGCAGGCGAGACTCCTATTCCTGTTGTGAATGCCTCGGATTCGACTTTGTTTACTTTTCTCTCGTATGGGCAAACTTACCTTGGGCGTCGTGAGGAGGCGTTGAACGATGGTGCGTCTGGCGTTTTTCTAGGAGACGGTGGGGTAGGAACTTTAGCTGCTCCTAATAAGAAACCTTCTGTAATAGGGGATGGCTCGATGGCTATCTACATCACACCGAATTTCGATGCGGCGACTATTAACACGATGACTGGTGAGGAAAATTTCTTCGGCCTAGCTAATCAGATTGAGTCAGTTTCCGCTTCTGCTGATGGAAGTACTCTGGCCTTTGTTTTACGTGAAACCGGGCAGCCAGGTAAGACTCTTTTTATATTTGATGTCGTGAATGACAGCTCGGTGATGATTGAGGCAACTCAGCCGACCCATGATGAGCCAGGAAATGGCAATAGTGGAGGTATTCTTCTTGTTGATGCACTTGATCTTAGTCCCGACGGTCGTTTCGTCTATTACGATGCACTTAATAGGATTAACATCGGGACTGGTAACTTCAGTCTTGATACTTGGAGCACTTATTTCATTGACCTTAACGCTGAGCAAATCTTCGAACTTTTCCCACCTCTTCCGGGCTTTAATATTGGTAATCCTTCCTTAGGCCAGGTGCGGAGCCATTTGCTGACCTTTGATGTGGCGAATAGTTTTGGGACAAATTGGATCTACGCAACGAACCGCGAGACCGGGGTTGTCAATCAGATAGCGCAACTCGCCGGGGGGGCGCCTATCGCTCCAGGATGGCCTGGTTTCTCTGGAGATGATAGTGCCATTGTATACACGGATTACTTCTTCAATGGTTTTTACACCGATTCGGTTCTGGCGATCATTCCGCTTGCTGCGGATGGGGTCACTTCTGCTGGGACGAACACTGCTTGGTTGGCGGGAGCTACTCCAAACCTTGGGACCTTATATCGCCGAGGAGAGTGGCAAGGTTTACCGACGGTGAGTGCGAGTGCGATCGCCAATGCTGAGGAAGGAGGCGCTTCTGGTTGCTTCCGTATTACTCGTGAGGTTGCTCGCAATGTCCCTCTTTCGGTTAGCTTTACTTTGGTTGGTAGTGCCCGAAACGGAATCGATTTTACCGCTCTACCTCTTACGGCGACGATTCCTGCCGGGGCAACATTTGTGGATGTAACACTTGAGCCCATCGATGATGAGGAGAATGAAAATGAGGAGCAAGTGACGCTCAATCTTTCCGATCTTATTGATTATCGCATTTCTCAGGAAACCGCGCTTGTTACGATTAGCGATAATGATAGTAGTTCGAGCGGTTTTGCCTCCTGGGCCTTGTCTAATGGAGTTTCTGTTAATGACCCTGACGGCAACCCCGATCGAGATGCGTGGACTAACCTCGAAGAGTATGCTCTTGGGCTTAATCCTCAGCAAGTGGATGGGGAAGGTGTTATCAGTGTGCGTGTCACTGGGAATCGTATGGTAGTTGATGTGATTCGTTTACGTCGTTCTGATATCACCTACGCTATTGAGACTTCGGACTCTTTACGTTCGAACTCGTGGACAACATCGGGCACTACTGTATTAAGTGACACAGATTCGCTTCTCAGTGTTCGACATGATAGCGTCATAGGAGCTCGTCGTTTTGCCCGCCTCCGAGTGAGTAATCAATAGTAGGGTCGATTGTAAAAGTGTCGTTCCTTTTTCGAATGTTTTTCGTGCTTCTTCGCTGAGAGATGCTTTGTTGAAGGTTATGAAGAATCGTCGCGAGTTTTTAGGTTCCCTGTCTGTGGCTGCTACCGCAGGAGCGCTTTGGCCGGAAGCTTTGCTAGCGGAATCAGTGGTCGAAAGTTCGGATAGGCATGGGACTTTATTGCCTACGCGAGCTCTTGGAAAGACAGGTGAGCGAGTGACGTTGTTGGGATTAGGGGGGCAGCACTTCCAAAGGTTGAGAGGGGATGACTTGGATAAGGCGATTGAGCTTTCGATTGAGGGAGGGATTCGCTTTTTTGATACTGCGAATGCTTATGGGCAAGACAGTCTTTCAGAAAGGCTTTATGGAAAGTTCCTTACTCCCAAGTATCGTGATGAGATTTACCTCATGACTAAGTCAGCAGCCCGCGATCCAAAGACTGCTCAGAAGCATCTGGAGTCGTCACTTCGGAACATGAAGACCGATGTGATTGATCTCTGGCAGGTTCATACTTTGGAGGATCTCGATGATGTCAATGATCGCTGGGAGAATGGAACAGTGGATGTTTTTTTGAAGGCTCAAGAAGAAGGGAAGGTCAGGCACCTTGGCTTCTCAGGTCATAAGGAACCTTCGACTCATCTCAGGTTTATCGAGAAAGCGCGTGAGCGAGGGGTGGAGTTTCAGGCTTCTCAGTTTCCTGTGAATGTGTGCGATCCAGCTTATTCATCCTTTATTGAGAAGGTGATTCCAGCTTGTTTAGAAAATGGAATTGCGATTTTGGCAATGAAGACGATGTGCGGGGGGCGGCTTTTCGGAGGTGTTGGTGAAGGTTGGGGGCCTCGGGGAGAGAAGGAGACGGAGACTCTCGTGCCGGATGTGATCAAGTTTCGAGACGCAACGGATTATGTTTGGTCTTTGCCGATTGCCACACGCATTGCGGGTTATGATAACTTGCAGCAAATTGAGGAAAATATCGCGGCGGCTAAGGCGATTGGTAGTCTGACGGCTGAGAAGCAAAATCAGATTCTTAAGAATGCCGCTGGGTATGGCGGACCAGATCGTGAGTATTATAAGCGGAACCTATTGGCGAATAACGATCCGCTTGAAAAAGAGTTCTGATGTTATGAGCAGCCTAGGAAATCAAATTCTTCTTCGTCTTTGGAGGAGTGGCTTGTTTCGGTGGAGGGCGCTCCTTCTTTTTCTCTCTCGATAGAGGGGAGGGGAGTGACGAGGTTTGCGGGTAAGGGGAAACGGCGTTCGTAGATATCGGGAGCGAGTTCGGTGGCTTCCTGATAGGCATCGGCGATCATTTCCAATTTTGCGTCGAGATTATCGATGTAGTGGAGGGCGTGGGCCTCAGGGGTACGAGGGAGAGTGGGTGATCCGAATTCATGAGTTCCATGATGAGAGGCAATGAGATGAAGAAGGTGTAGCCGAACACGGTCAGGGGAGGGTTGCAGCTCTTGCCAAGCAGAATAGCGCTCAGGGTCGGTTTTGAGGTCGCGCCAGAGATGATTGAGGAGTTCCATTCCGAGAGGGATATGCCCAAGGAGCTCACCCGTGATCTGGTGTATTTGGGCGAAGCCTTCTTCTGGGTAATTGTTTTCCCAGAGTTTTCCGCAATCGTGAAAAAGGACTCCGGTGAGGAGAAGGTCGCGATTGAGGTGGGAGTAGACGCTGCAGATTGCGTCGGCGCTTCGCATCATTTGAGCAACATGCTCAACGAGGCCGCCTCGCCTCGCATGATGGTTGCGGCGAGCGGCTGCGGTGCGGCGGAAGCGATCTCCGAATTGGGCAAGAAAGGCCGCGCAAAGATCGCGTAAACGCGGATCGTTGAGAGAAGAAGTGAGGCGCGTGATGGTCTCGTAGTCGTGATTTTGTTGAGTGGTTTTCTCAGTGTCGCCTGCGAAGAGTGCTTTTTGTTCTTCTAGGCTGAGACTTTCACTCGCCCAAGGAGAGGCGTCGATGCCCCATTTGCTGCTAGTGAATTGCCCGGAGACTTTAAGTCCGCTCCCTTTTTCTAAGTTTTTGAGTTCGGGAAATTGCGGATGATTTTCCCATGCTTTAATAGTAAGATCGCCAGTGGCGTCTGCGAAAGTCAGTTCAAGAAAAGGTTTCCCCGTCTTAGTTTCCTTTTCCTTGTTAGCAGTGATTTGGGCTAAGAATGCCCCTTCCAATTTTTGTTGGGCACTCAATTGTTTAATTTGAGCTATGGAATAGCACTGCATTACCGAGGTTAATCAACGCTGAGCAGTCTGAAAAAGAAGAAAAGCTCTCTGGTTACGGTGGTGAATTGAATTATACTGGGTTTGTGTGATTTAAACTGGAGAAGTTTGAAGCTTTATGAATCCATATTTTTTGGATAAATTTAGATTTTATTAGCTCAGTTCGGTTGTTCATCCCTATTTTGTTGATTGTGAGGGAATTGGAGGTTGAATTATTTTTGTAAAAAAGTCTTATTTTATTTAAAATAAGAATTGATTTATTCTTTTTTCTAAAGTATCAGCCCGGCTCAAATTAGCCTATCGCTGATAAAAAAGTGACTTGATATTGGAAGCAATGGTCTAAATGGCCAGCACCTGTCAAGATTCCCCTGAAATAACCCCCCAACAATAATTGTGAAGAAAACTAGTCCTCTTTGGATGTCGTCTGCTGCGGTATCTGCAACCTTTTCTATTGCGTTCTCTCAATCCGCGTTTTCGCAGACTGTGGTGCCAGTAGGGCCAATTACAGGTAATACCACGCCAATTATCCAAGTCACACTGGATGATAATGGAACCCAAGTAATTCAAACGACTCCCGGTGGTCCCGGGGGTAATATTCAGAGAGCCACTCCCGTTTTTCTGGAGGATATCGTGATTGACACCACCGGTGATGGGTTAGGGGATACCACTTTAGATATTTTTAACTTCGAGGGAGCTGAAGTAATTCTCCAGAATTTGGCGACAAATGTGATCGATGGAATCGGAATTGTCGATAATACGGGTATTACGATTACTCTCGAAGATGATGGCCCGGCAGCGTTTGCGCAAGGATTAGAGGATACTTTGGGTGATCCGGATTTAAATAGCTACATTTTCTATGATGGGATCAGTCCTGATCCTCCGGCGGGTCTTCCTGACTATGATTTAAACTTCCGTTTTGCCTATCAGCCCGAAGATTATATTTTCATTCAGGAGCGGAATGGTAATACCTTTTTTCAGATTACTCCTCTGGATATTGATGGAAATCCTATTGCTGGCGCTAATATTTTAGCATTCGGTGAAAATTCAGGTGGCGCTGCTTTTTCCAGGTATGACTGGAATACCGGCTATGCGAATAGTACTTACCAGAATCAGCAGGAATTTGCTTTCTCGGTTGGGCAAGCTTCCTTGTTCTTTGAGGGGACAAATGTTACCCCTCAGCCAGTATTTGGATTCCGAATTGATAACGACGGTGAAGCGGACGTAAAGTTTTTCGGAGCGGCTGAGGATACGTTTTTAGATAACCCTATGAATCCAGATGTTCCAGGGGCGGATCCACTTTTAGGTTCAATATCTGGAAATGTCTCGGAGGATACCGATGGAGACGGTGATGGAGATGTCAATATTTCGGGTGTAGCCATTCAGCTTTTTGCAGATGAAAATGGTGATGGGGTTCCTGATGATCTTAATGATCCTATCGCTTCAACAACTACAGATACCGATGGAAACTATTCTTTTTCAGATGTTCCCGATGGTGATTATGTAGTCGTTCAAACTCAGCCCATTGGTTTCGATACCGTCACGGATGGAGATATGGTTGATGGGGGAGATGATCTTGGGAATGTTTCCACGAATGATAATCTCATCCCTGTTTCTATCGATTCGGGCCTAGATGCTTCGGGGAATCCTGTAGAAGAAGCTGATGTAGGGAATAATTTTGTAGAAGAGTCTATTCTCGGCTCCTTGAGCGGAACAGTGCTCGAAGATACTAATAATGACGACATTGGTGAGGATCCAATTGCAGGAGTGACCATCACCTTATTGGATGATGCCGGTGCGACAGTTGCAACTACAGTAACTGATAGTAACGGAGACTATAGTTTCACAGGTCTTGTTCCGGGTAGCTACAGTGTAGTTGAAAGTGATCCGACTGATTTCGTTTCAGTAGGTGATGTTGACGGAGCGAATAACAATATTGTTGGAGACGAAACTCCAATCGTGGTTGTTGGGGGAGAAGATACTCCTGATAATGATTTTGTTGATGAGCAGCTTGCTTCTATTGCGG
>CAYUHN010000125.1:0-9263 GCA_964444495.1 uncultured Roseibacillus sp.
CGGGTAAAGCTCAGGCACCTCTATCCTTCACTTTAATTCGGTCGCAGCACTAGTGGTTAATGGTTGGACGAAATTTCTGGCAATGATTTTTTGGTGATCTTGGGAACCTGGCAATTTTCGGCGGGATATCCGACCACGAGGAGCAGAAAGGGTTTTTCGCTCGTGGGGCGGTTGAGGATTTCGTTTAGAAAATTCATTGGGCTGGGGGTGTGAGTCAGGGTTGCTAGTCCAGCTTGATGAAGAGCGGTGATTAGGATGCCAGTGGCTATTCCAATACTTTCCTTTGGATAGTAGGTTTTATCTTCGCTGCCGTCAGCCCGCGTCATTTTATTCTTTTGAAAAATCACGATGAGAGCAGGGGCAATTTCGAGAAAAGGTTTCTGTGCGTTGGTTCCAAAAGGAGTAAGGTCGTCGAGCCAAGATTGGGGAGCACGTTCGCTGTAGAATGAGCGCTCTTCTTCTTCAGCGGCTTCTCGGATTTTCTTTTTCATCTCTGCCGTCTGAACAACAGCAAAATGCCAAGGCTGGAGGTTGGCTCCATTGGGTGCAGTTCCGGCGGCGAGGATTGCATTTTCGAGAATCCCGCTTGGGAGAGGACGAGGAGAGAAATCTCGCACACTTCTGCGGGTTTTTGCTGACTGGTAGAAAAGAAGGCTTTTCTCTTGGGATTCTTCTGAAGAGAAAGATGGAAGAACAAGAGATTCAGTTTCGATTTGAGATGACATTGTGAATGAGTGGAAGTTTCGCCCGTCTAGTTTTAGACGAGATGAATGTGATGTCTACCTCTCCAAATCTATTTTCTTCAAGGTAGGAACTTTGAGCGATTAGAGGGAGGAGAGGGTTTGGTAATGATTGAGGTCTTTGCCCAGTCGTCACCTAGGCGTCGGCCTATTGTGGGTTCATCTTCGCGGGCGTAGAGAACTGCGAATTCTATCGGAGCGACGAGAAGGCTGAGGTTGCGTTTCAGGCCGAGGAGATAGTTGCCGCGAAGAGATTTATTCGTGGAATCGACCGCAAGGAGACCAAAGCAGCGTTTGCCTAGGCTTTGTCCTCTAAGGAGGCCGAAAGAGTCTTTCCCGAGAAAGTAAACCAAGCTTGGAACGATAGCTACAAACCAAGGGAGCCAGTTAAGGAGAAGGAAGAGAATTCCTAAGGATAGCCCCATATCGATAAGACCTGCGAAGATTCGTTTCCTGAAGATTTGCGTGTCTTGAAGCAATACAGAGTGAGGTGCGTCAGGATGTGTTGGGAGTTCCGTGATCGATTCAGAAGATCCCTGTGTGGTCTGTTTGAGACTGGCTGGTTCTTCGAAGTCTTTTTTTACTTCATTGGCCTGCTCAGAAGGAATGCAGGGTGGAGCTTGGCTTTGTTCGGTTCTCTTTTCTTTGGAAAGAGAAGCCAGTTTTGAGGGTTGATGAGAAAGCTCTCGCTTAGACGAAATCGTTGACGTTGCGGAGGGTTTGAAAATGGGGGAGTGTTTGTGAAAGAGGAAAAGAGAGAGAGGGTATTCTGGGGGAGGAAGGGGGGTGGGATTATGCTTGTTCGAGTTTGCAGCAAAGGCCGCTAGCAGAGGATCATCTTGTGAGAGAGGATGGTCTGCTTGTTCTTCCTCTAGTTTGGTTGGAGTAAGAAGAAATTTCGAGAGAGGGAAGAGTTCACGTTTCTGAGTTCCATCTACTTTACTCTGAGCTAAGCATGAATTCTCTTTATTGGCCTCGAGAAGAAGTGGGCTTGTTGTGTCGAGATCATCGTGCGGAGGCTCGCAGTCGCAAGAAGGCGGCAGACTAGAGGGGGAAGCTGTGTCGATGTGATTCGTTACGATTTCCTCCAGTTGCTCTAGCGGGTTTCTATTAGCTATCCTTTCAATATTTTCAGTTGCTTGCTCATTTTCAACGAGGAGTTGGCTATCGGTCAAAGGCTCGGCTTGCGTTTCTTCGGCCGGGGCTTGGATAAAGGTGGAGAGAGGAAAATGCTCTTGGCTTGGAGCTTCAGTTTCAGCAGAGGTTTCGTCTTCCGGTGGCGAAGAGTTTTCTTCAGGTTTAGCTAGAAGAGGACTAATCGCTTCCGAGTCGTCGCGATTTTGGTTTTCGTAGTAGGGGAGTCTTTTGGCGATTTCTGGAGTGATTTTGACTTCGATTTGGCCGAGAGGAGCGCCTGCTTCGGTTGCAGGCGCGGTTTCGATCACATCACTAACCCGTTCGTTTTCCGCGAGAGGTTTCTTATCAATTTTGAGCGCAGGGATCGAAATCGTCACCAAGCCAGCGCGACAATCGCGGCTTTGAGAGGTGAGATTCGGGGCCAAACTGGACTCCGCGCTCGCGTCGAGCGGTTTGCCTAAAGGTCAGGCGTCCAAGCGTTCGGCCGCTCTCTGTCCTGCGGTTTTCGCTTCGCCTTTTTCGTCTTCGCTGGTGAGACGCATACCCACTGGCTTGGAGACTCCAAATTCTTCCATGGTCACTCCATACATAATGTCGGCGCGGTTCATGGTCCGTTTACTGTGAGTGACGATGATAAACTGGCTTTGGTCGATGAAGGCATCGAGAACCTTGAGGAAGCGACCAATGTTCGATTCGTCGAGTGGGGCATCAAGCTCGTCCAGAACACAGAAGGGGCTGGGCTTCACTTTATAGATCGAGAAGAGCAGGGCGACCGCGGTCATTGAGCGTTCACCACCAGAAAGGAGGCTGATGCTCTGAAGCTTTTTGCCAGGAGGCTTAGCGATGACTTCGATTCCGCTTTCAAGGGGATCCTCTTCGTCGAGGAGAACCAGATCCGCTTTTCCTTTTTCTCCAAAGAGGAGTTTAAACATATCGCGGAAGTTCTTGCGCACAGTGGCAAAGGTTTCTGCGAAGCGTTTAGTGGTTTCGTCATTGATTTTAGCAATGACTTCGAGGAGTTCGGTTTTGGAATTTACGAGGTCTTCGTGCTGGGTGACGACGAAGTTGTGACGCTCTTCCAATTCTTCAAATTCTTCAATAGCGTCAACGTTTACAGGGCCCATGCTATCGAGCTTGCGCTTGAGTTCACTGACGAGGTTTTCGACAAGTTCCCAATCAGGTCCTTCTTCGATTTCATGCGCGCTGATTCCTTCAGCGTCGAGTAATTCATCGCCTTCGCTACTATTTGAATCTCCTTCTTTTGGTTCCCGTTTAATGATGCCATTTGCTTTCGCTTCTTGTTCACGAAGACAGGTGAGAAGCTCGTGGGCGTCAGGCCGGAAGTTCTCAAGCTCAAGTTGATGGCGTTCACGGACCCCTTCTTCGAGGTTTTCAATGCGTAGACGGACTTTGGTGTGCTTGACCTCTTCGCGTCCTTTTTGCTCGTTGCTGTGGTGGATACGTTCGCGGATCTCGGAGAGGGCCGCTTCTTTTTCGTCGATGGCACTACGAAGTTGCTGGCGCCGTTCATCGAAGCCCGGAAGCTGAGCGCTCAGTTCTTGCGTAGCTTCTTCGTTTTCACTGACTTCGCTTTCGAGTGTGAGGTCGTCACTAGCGTCGTTGGCTAGGCGCTCTTCAGCAGTGATGATCTCTTGCTCACGTTTGCTCATGAGGTTCACCAACTCGTCGATACGCGATTGCATCGGACGCTGTTGATCTTCTTCACTTTCATGAGCTCGTCTTTCGACCGCGAGTTCCGTTTGGAGAGTGTTGAGATGTTCGCTTTGTTCTTGGAGTCGGCGTTCGAGACCATCGCTTTCGTTTTGGTAATCGCCGAGTTCTTTTTCAAATTGGCCAACGAGGCCTTGCGCGGAAATGAGCTCTGCTTCGCGGGCTTTGTGGGATTCCGAAACAGAACGCACTCGAGCGGAAATTCCTTCTGACTCGACCTGAAGACGCTCGAGCTTGCTCTCAAGATTGCTAATCTCGCGAGTGGTCATTTGCAGAGTTCCTTCAGCTTGGGAAACTTCGAGACGAGCTTCGTTCAGGTGGCTTTTACAAAGTTCGCTTTCTGCTTGAGCGGCTTCTGTTTTCGAGCCGAGGTCGTCGATGCGGTTTTGCTCTTTGGCAAAGTCTTCTTCGAGAAGAGCGACTTCCTTGGTGAGGGTGTCGATTTCGTTTTGTCTCTTGAGGACGGAATCTTTTTTGCCACTCGATGCTCCTCCGCGGATGAGTCCGTGGGGGAAAAAGAGTTCGCCAGCGAGAGTGACAAGAGTGAGGTCGCCGTATGTCTGGCGCACCTCTTGTGCCGCTTTGCGATCAGGGATAATTAAGGTCTTTTCTAGTAGAGTGGAAACGAGGTCCTGAATGCTCTCGTCTGTTTCCACTGCATCGATGGCCCAAACGAGACCTTCCTTTGGAAGCGCTTCGATTTGGCTGTCGCGAGCTTTGGAAACAGAGTCTTTTGGTAAGAGCGCGACTTGGCCCATTTTCTTCTCAATGAGACGGTCGAGAATCTCTTCCGCAAAGGCGCTGTCTCGGACGAGGACCGCCTGAAGGGAATCTCCTAAAATAGCTTCTAAGGCGGTGGTGTATTGGTCCTCTACCTTGAGGCGGTTGGCGAGAACTCCATCCACTCCCGTGCGGAAAAGATCGGGGTCGTCGAGTCCTTTAAGGACCGCTTGGGTTCCTTTGAGGAGGCCTTCGCCGCTTTCGAGAACTTGTTTGAGGACTTCGAGGCGAGAAGTCTTGGTATTGAGGGTTCGATGAGTGTCTTCAGCTGATTTTTTACTAGCACTCAGATCTCCACGAGAGTCCTGGTAGGTCTGTTCCGCTTCTCCGAGATTGGCATGGAGTTCGGAAATACGGGTTTCAAGAGAAGCGAGCGTCTCCTCAGCTTCTGCGTGGCGTGCTTGAGCTTGTTCAAGCTCGATCTTTAGGCGCTGTTCTTCTTCTTCAAGTTGAGTGATGCGTTCACGGCTCGAGTCGGCTTGTGCGAGATCGGCTTCGATTTTAGCCTGAATGGTGGCGACGAGGGTGCGGTTTGATTCCGCTTTGCGTCGGGTATCACGGAGTTGTGCCTGTAATTGATCGCGGGAAGAGCGAGTAGTGCTGACGATTTCCTTTTGCTCGCTGACTTTCGTTTCGACTCCAGTGATACGGTCTTTGCGATCTTCGCTCTGTTGCTGGGATTCCTCCAGATCACTTCGCTGCTGGCTGAGTCTCTCTTTCGCTTCGGCGATTTCAGCTTGGTATTGCTCGATGCGTTGTGTGAGTTCATTACGACGTTCTTCATTGAACCCCATGCGGGAGCGAGCTGATTCGGCTGCGGCTTGATGGGTTGAGATCGCTTGGCGGAGATCCGAGAGTTCGCTTTCGAGAGCTTGGGAAGCATCGCGAGATTCCTTCACCGCAGATTCGTGGTCGGGAAGTTCGACTTCGAGGACATCGACTTCTTTCTCAAGTGAGCGGAGGCTTGTTTCGAGTTCGCTCTCGCTCGCTTTGTATTCCGCCCACTGACGATGCGAGAAATGGGTATCGAGAATCCGAACGGAAGAGGAGAGTTCCTTGAAGCGGCGAGCTTTTGAGACCTGACGCTTGAGAGAATTCATGCGTCGTTCTTGTTCCGCGATGACGTCACCGGTTCGCAGAAGATTGGCCTCGGTGTATTCGAGTTTTCGGAGTGCTTCCTTTTTATCTTTTTTAAATTTTGTGATTCCAGCCGCTTCTTCGAAGACCGCTCGTCGTTCTTCAGGCTTAGAGGAAAGGATTTGGTCAATCTGGCCCTGAGCCATGATGGAATAGGCAGAGCGACCAATCCCTGTATCCATAAAAAGTTCGTGAATATCGCGAAGGCGGCAGGCTTTGTCATTGATGCGGTACTCGCTTTTGCCGTCGCGGAAGACCCGGCGGGTGATCGCGACTTCGTTGAATTCGGTCTTTAGAGCCACTTCACAGTCGGCCATAGTCATGGTGACCTCAGCCATTCCGTGGGGTTTACGGCGGTCAGTTCCATTAAAAATGACATCAGCCATTTCGCCGCCTCGGAGGGCTTTAGCGGAAGTCTCTCCGAGCACCCAGCGGATCGCATCGACGACATTCGATTTTCCACAACCATTCGGGCCAACGATTCCCGTAACTCCGGTATCGAATTCGAAGTGAGTTTTGTCCGCGAAGGATTTGAACCCCTGGATGTCGAGTGACTTTAAATACATAAGCTCCCGCCAGAGTGCCGAGTGCGGAGCCCCGATTCAAGGAAGCAAGCGCCAAGTACTACATTTTGTGTCTTTTTTTAAAAAACATACCAGATATTGATAAGAAGGTACGAAAAATTAACTTTAGCTAATTGATCATGAATCCAGCTGTTCGAGGAGCCAAGTGGCACAGCGAGCCGTTTCATGAAGGGGCTGAGGGGGGAGAGCGAGAGGCTCATGAGGAGAAAGTTGTTCCCATTTGGCAAATGGAGTGAGGTAGCCTTCGGTTGCGAAGCGATCATGAGCACGACTCACTCGAGTATCAAGTCCTGGCAGAGGGAGCGTGCCGAGGCGACACCCGGCGGTGAGCGCTTCCGAAAGCATTGAGGCGGAGTCTGGGCTGACCCAAGCCTCAGAAGAGCGAAGCAGTTCTTGGGGGAGCCAATCTGAGGAGGCGGCTTGGTGAGAAACGAACGAGATAGGGAGCTCGAGTTGAAGGAGGGCACGTCTGGTGCTTTCGGGGGTGCGGCGTGAGTCTCCCAGCGTCCAAGTGAGGTCGGGGCGAGCAGAGATGATTCGTTTGATTGCTTCTATGATAGGAGTCTCTTCCCATCGGTAATGTTTGCTTGGTCCGCCTATTAAGATGAGGCCGCAGGCTTCTTTAGGTGGGTATTCTTCTGGGATGCGATTGAGGGAGCCTTTGGTGAGACGCCGGCGATGGGTTTCCGAGGCGTCCGGTTTAAAGTCATGCTGAGGAATCAGGCAAAACGAGAAGAGGAATGAGGGAAAGAGTGATGGCTTCATGATGACCACTGAGGAGCAGCGGAGAGCTCGAGACCAACGAAGAAGAAAGGGGTGAGTGCGAGTTCCTGCCGAGATGGCGAGGTCAAAATGTGAGTTGTTGTCGAGCTTGATAGGCTTGTTGCAAGATACGAGTTCGTAGCTGCCCGGGCGGCGACGAAGAAGGGCCTCCGCCAATCCAAGGGATTGGTTTTCGTGACCTTTCTTTTCGTCGCTAATTACGAGGATTTTCATTGCTCGATTTCAAGAAGCCGGAAGTGATTGAATTATTTTTCGGGGCTTCGGAGAGAGGAGATATACTCTACGAGGGGGAGGCGAGTTTGGTTGACGGTTCGGAAGGGGACCTCACTACATTTGGCGGCCCAGAGCCAGTCGGAATTGGGTTCGGCAAGAATGATCCCTTCCATGGGGTGGGGCTGCGAGCTGTCGAGGTCGCGAATCGTGTTCATCACTTGTTCTTTTGTCGGAGATACCAAATAGTTCGTATTTTTCCCGGAAGTTTCCTCGCAGGGTTGTTCCGTTATGATGAGAGTTTCCAATTTGAGAGGAAGGTCCTGGACGCGTGCGGTGGAGGAAAGTTGTTTTGAGAGTTCGGGAAGATTGAGCTGGGAGTCAGTCGAAATGATAAGAAGCCGCAGCGGAATGGTGTCGGAGGGGAGATTTGCGAGTCGCCTCGTGTTAAAGGAAAGAGGGAAAGAGCGAGTCAGTTTCCACCGATTGTGGAACCAGAGATAGTCACAGGGGGAGACTCGAATGTGAGCCTCGAGTTGAGCCATTTGCTCAGTGAGGGACGCACCTTTCGCGAGAGCTTTGAAGACGAACTTCCAACGGGCGGGAGCAGTGGTATGGATTCCTACTGTGAAGACCGGGACTTTAGCCTTGCGGGCTAGGATGGAAGGGAGGGTGGAGAGTGAGGAAAGACGGTTAAAGAATGGGATGACAGAACCTTGGTTGGTTACTTTTTGATCTCCCACCACAATCAGCAGACCACCTTCTTTCACGAATTGTGCGGGGCGATGAAACCCGTCACGTTTACTAAAGAGTTGGGAGCCATCCTGAGTCCTTTGTTTGTAAATGCGTCGATCGACGTGGGGGTTTTTAAGGGGTTGGTAGATGCCGCCAGCCTGGCCTCCTGGGGGGAGGATTTGATGAAGGCGGTTGAGCATTTCCCAATTGCCCAAATGGCCAAGTAGAAGAATGGCTCCTGAACCTGTCTCAAGGATTTTGCGAACCTCTTCAAAGCCTTCAAGCGAGACGCAGGAGAACGCTTCGTCTGAGGTAAGAGTGGCGGTTTTGACCGCGGCGAGAAAATTTGTGATATTTCGTTCGCAGGTCGTTCGCACCATGGAGTCAATGTCGCTAGGCGAAAGTTCCTTACCGAAGGCAATGCGGAGGTTTCGTCTGACGCGGATTTTTAGAGAGGGGGAAAGATAGTAGAGGATTCGTCCTACTCCACGACCAAGCCGGTCAACGCCAGTTGGAGAGAGAAGCCTGAGGACGCCTTCGGCAAAGAGGTAGCCAAGATATTCGTTCTTCCATTTGAGGCGTTGAACGAGGGAAGGTTTGGTGGGCATGAGAAAGGGACGTTCAGGCGGAAGCCCGATATTTGTTGAGGGGAAGAGTGAAGCCAACGACTCCAACGAAAATGAAGTAGCAGGCAAGGAGTTCGAGATAGGCTGAGCACAGTTTGGGGAGTCGCGCTGGGACTTCTCCTTCTAAGCTGGCAGCCCAAAAAGCGTGGGAGCCGAAGAATTTCGCAAAGATGTAGGTAAGAATGATGGCAGAGGCAATAAAGCCAGAGGCTGGATGGCGTCCGGAAAGAGAGATGAAAAGTAGCGCCTGCTTGGTGTTGCGGAAGATGAGAATTCCAAAAGTAATAAAGATGGCGGCGAGAAACCACTTCTCGTCAATTCGCGTGATGTCGTCGACCCATGGAGATTCACCAATACAGGCAGCTAGACAACCGAGGGCGAGGGCTTGGTAAATCGGCTTCAGGCCTTTGGCATGAATGGATGCTGCGAGTAGTAAAGCCATTGAGAAGAGGAGGAGAACGACTTGAAGCAGTTCGACGGCCGAATTCTCCAGATCGACACCTTTCTTTGTTGTCGAGGGTAACCAGGCGGGAAAAAGAATGAGAATGGACCCTAGACACACCAAGATAGCGTGAATGACGGGCGTGCGCCAATTGAGTCGATTACGGTCGGAATCCATCTAGTCTCGCGGCCACGTTAGCGAGAAGAGGAGGGGGGACAATGGTTAAGGAGGGCATTCTTGATTTTCGGGTTGCCAAGGGTGCACGGACTGGCTAGCGTCCGCGCCCCGTCAAACGGACACTCGAAGGACAGATGGCAGAGTGGTCGAATGCGCACGCTTGGAAAGCGTGTGAGGCAGC
>CAYUHN010000126.1:0-9153 GCA_964444495.1 uncultured Roseibacillus sp.
GTAACTGCGAATTGGCTCAGCTGGGGAGGAGGAACGCGAACTCCTCCTCCGGTATCCGAAGCTAGTATTCTTGAAAGTGATAACTACAATGACCCTTATTCGGGGATGTTTTATTTTGCGTTACCCGAGCATGAAATTGGCCCCGGTGAGTGTCTCTTCTTTACTCCAGCTCAGGCAGCGGAGTATGTAGGGAGGAATGTTCTGCGGAATGAGTTATCTGCTTCAGTGAATCCAGATGTCACCCGTAATTACTATATTTCAAGTTCTGAATTTTCCGATGAGCCAGTTGATTCAGGTTTTGATTTTACCATCGCAGAGCAGCGTTTTTTCCCACGTCTTAATGTTCCTAATCAAGGTGATGACTTTCGCTTTATGTGGAAGGACGCCACCGGGGTAGGGAGTTTGAGTATTATCGAGTTCGACAGTTTGCCTCTGCTTCAGACGGCATCATGTTCTCATCAGTATGGTGGAGGAAAGGAGCCGGCTTTGGCTTCCAGCGATCTTCGAGGTTGGCATCCGGTGGATTTTACAGAGCTTGAAGACCCGATTCTCGATATTACACCAGACGTGCGTACTCGGCAGGGTTATCGCATGCGTTGGTTTCAGGAAAATCCTTCTAATCGTGCGGTGGTCGGTTCTGGTCAGGAACTCGATGGCGCCTTTGATACGGCACTTCTTGCAAATTGGAATGTTCGCGCTGCTTTTGCGTTGCGTTCACCTTGGGCGAATTTGATAGGGGATGTAGGAGATGGGATTTCGAGTGGGCCCTGGTTCTTTGGGGCTTATACTCGGGACCTTCCGGACGAAAATACCGTTTCGTGGAGTGCGCAACAGCCTTTCTTTTATGAAGGGACTTATCATGGCAATCCGTTCGGTCTTCCGCAGGAAGGTTTGGTTCGTAATATTCTTTTCGAATTTCCGAGAGAGGAGACGGGGCTGGTTTCTTTGGCTCAGTTGCAACATGCGAAATTAAGTGAATTTATTTGGCATCCTTCTTATGCAGTTGGAAATTCCTTGGCTGATCCTCGTTTAGGTCTACAGGGGCTTGATGGGACGGCTCCAGTGTTAGATGAGGGTGATGGCCAGATTGCTTCGTTAGGTGGATGGAATGAGAATGCAGTAGGTTGGGCGAATGATTCTGATCGTTCGGCTGATCAGGATGAATGGGCCCGCTTTGCTCGTTTCATGGTTCAAGATCATCCTGAGGACGAAAATCTTGTCTACGATTTGAGCTACGAGCTGAACCATAGCTTATGGGATGAGTTCTATCTTACTGGCGGAGATCGCAGCCTTTGGAGTGGTTTCCTTGATGATGAGGAGTTCCTACCAAATGGACGGCTTTTACTTCGAAAAGACTATCAAGGGCAGGGAGAAGAGCTTTTTGAAAATCAGACTACTGGGGCAGGGATAGTGATGCTAGATGGTGCTTTTAATATTAATTCGACCCGGGTGGAGGCCTGGAAATCTTTGCTGCTTTCGGTGCAGGGTTCGATTAAGAGCCAAGAGGAATCGGTTCCATTCCCTCGCTCAGTTTATTCGGAAGAACCTTATGAGGCTGGGGTGAATTTTCCCGATGGGGACGAAGCCTGGTCGGGATTCCGTGCTCTTAGCGAAGAGGAAGTAAGTCGTTTAGCATTCGGGATTGTAGAAGAAGTTAAGCTACGAGGGCCGTTTCTTTCCCTGTCTGATTTTGTAAATCGCCGTTTGCGTGTTGATGCGGATGGAGACCAGACCTCTTTGAAAGGAACTCTTGAAGCAGCTATCGAGCGAGCGGGCCTCAATGAAGAATTTGTGCAACAGTGGCCAATCGACAATGAGTCTGAGTTAGGAGATTATGCACATCCCGATAATATCGACGATGCAACACGCCTAAGCCAACGACTCAAACCCGCTAGTAAGGCTTGGGGGGCACCTGGATTCTTGACGCAGGCAGATTTGTTACAACCATTAGGTCCAGTTATTTCAGCTCGTTCTGATACTTTCGTGATTCGTTGTTATGGAGAGTCTCGTGGTTCTTCTGGACGAGTAGAGGCTCAAGCTTGGGGTGAGGCAGTGGTCCAGCGAATTCCCGATGCCGTGGAGGCAGAGGATGAACAGCCCTTTGAAGTGAACCATCCGTTGGGACGGCGGTTTGCGGTACGTCATTTCCGTTGGCTCTCGCCAAATGAGGTCTAGTTGGTGTAACGAAGGTCTATGAAGAATCAGGTTTTGAACCGGAGGAGCTGGTTGCGCCCTTTACTTATACTCTGTGGCTTATTAGCAGGGTTCTCGTTGGCCTCCGCACAAGATGAAGGGGAGAGATCCAAGGAAGCAACTCGGAACATTCGCTTTCTACCTGTTGGGATGAGCCCTATTTTTCGTCAGGAGATTCGTGACGGAGTTCGTTATGAGTTGGAACCTCCAGAGGGAAGTGTGCCGCCTTTGAAGATTACTTTAGAAGCCTTCGATGCGGAGGAAAAACCCGTGACAGTGAAGTTGACGTCCAGTCAGGAAGAGGGAGTCATGCTTCGTTTGAATGCGATTAGTGCTCCTGTCAAAGTAGCTACTGATGCGACTGCTTTGAAGATGCTCGATGAAGGTCCTTGGGCAGCGGTGAAGTTACCACTAGAGAAAGATGTCCTTGTTGTGCTTTGGCGTGATCGACAGGAGGGAACGTGGGCAAGGGCTCGTTCTCTTGTGGTGGAGGAAGATCCGCAGAGTTATGGGGAAGGTCAGTTGAGAGTCATTAATATTAGCCCGGCTAAGCTTAAGCTAGCGATCGCAGGCCAGGGTGGGCTGCAGTTGTCTCCTGGGGAGGTTAAGTTCCACAAGGTGGGGATTACAGAAGGGACTCCTGTGGCTCTACAATATCAGGATCCCCGGAAGGGATGGCAGCGTCTGTGGTCGAATGCTGTGACCTTGCCACGTGGGCGGCGAGGAACGTTATTGATCTACTATGCAGATGGCGACAAGCCACGAAAGCCTATTGAAGTTTTCTTTCTTCGAGAGTTGGTGGTTCGGCCTACTGAGTAGGCTTGATCTTACCATCCAGAGAATCCGGTAGGTAGCGGAGCAGGAATGGATTTGATATCGTCGGCGAGGAGGACGGGGTGAAGGTCCAGCCCTTCTCCTTGATAGACAATTTTTCCACTAGCTTTAACCCAAGACCGATCACTGAAGGTGGGTGCTTGGAAAGGGAACTCAACAGGGAAGGCGAGGACGATGGCATCAGCAGCACAGCAGGTCATAAGGGTGCTGTAGAGGCGCAAGCGTTTGCCTTCGCTATTGTTTTTTAACTCCGGGACAACTTGAGCTTCGATTTCGACTTCGACCTCAGCCAGGACCTTCATCATGCCTTCATCTCCAGCCGAAAAATAGATTTGCCGAAGAGGAAGCTGGAATTGCCCGTTCTCGTTTGTGGCGGTGGATTCTTCAAGCATCTCACGGGTAAATTCCGGAATAGTGTAAGCGGAGAGGTCGATGTTATCTTCATAAAGTCCCTTCCGAGCCAGCACGGAGGTCGAAAACCCCATTGAAGTATCGGAAGCAAGCGCAGCACCGAGTGGAAATACCATGAGGAGAAGAACGATAAGAGGATTGGGTTCGGGGTGCTCGTGAGGCTCGTGTTCGTCATGCTCGTGGTGATGATGTTCATGACAACAGGAGGAGGCCTGATTGAGAGTGAGAAGGACGAAAAGGCCAAGAAGAACCATCCCAAGAGCTCCTATGAGGGTGATGAGGTGAAATTTGGGATCGAGCACTGTTCCAATGGTGCCGTTGAGATACAACGAGATGATCGCTCCACCCCAAAATAGGGCAGCTAGTGCGGAAACGATGGTCTTGATGTTTTTCATAACAGGAAGTGTTTTTCTACGGTAGACAGAGTGGGGGTCTTTGGTAAACGCTGGCCACTGGTTTATGAGAGCACAAAGAGAGCCCTTTGTCAGCTTGCGAGGAGTAAAGCAGAGTTTTGGCGAACAAAAAGTCCTTCGTGGAGTCGATCTCGATATCTATCGCGGCGAGACTTTGGTCCTTTTAGGAGGATCGGGAGGGGGGAAAAGCGTTTTGATGAAGCACATTTGCGGCTTGCTTTCGCCTTTGGAAGGCACCGTGATTGTCGAAGGGGAAGATATTAGCCGAAAGAGTGAGCGGGAGCTTTTTTCTGTTCGGCAAAAAGTCTCCATGATGTTTCAGGCGGGCGCGCTCTTCGATTCTTTGTCGGTGGGGGAAAATATTGCGTTTCCCTTGCGAGAAAAAGGAGGTTATCGCGAAGCTGAAATTCAAGAGAAAATTACTCAAGCATTGGAAATTGTTCGCTTGCCAGGTCAGGGAAATAAGATGCCTTCAGAATTGTCGGGAGGAATGAGGAAGCGGGTGGCTCTCGCTCGAGCTGTGGTGGAGATGCCAGCGATGGTTCTCTATGATGAACCTCATGCTGGTCTCGATCCAGTTACTGCGGATTCAATTGACCATTTAATTAAAGATCTACAGTTGGAACATGGAGTTACGAATATTGTCGTAACTCATGAAATGAGAAGTGTCTTTCGCATTGCGGACCGAGTCGTTTTTATGAAGGAGGGCGAGATTTACTTTGACGGAACGGCGAAGGAATTCGGCTCTAGTGACGATGAACTCCTGATGCACTTTCGCGAAGGTTTAAGTTCGCGAGGCGAGGAATGGAGCGAGTGAAATGAATCAGACGAGCTGAGCAATGAGATCGTAGCCGCGATGGTCGGTGATGACGATGTCGGCGAATTCACCAACTGGGAGGTCCATGGGGACGAAGACTCGGCCATCAATATCGGGAGCGTCCCACATACTACGGGCTACCCCTTCTTCTTCCACCAGAACTCGGAGGTGTTTGTCGAGGGCTCGTTCGTTGACCTTGAGCGCAACGGTATCGATTAGGCTGGTTAGTTCACGATGACGTTTACTTTTGGTCATGTGATGGATGTGTCCTTCGTGCTTGTAGGCGCGGGTTCCTTCTTCTTTGGAGTATTGAAAGACGCCACAACGTTCGAATTCGAATTCCCCAATGAACTCGAGAAGTTCATTATGATCGGCCTGAGTTTCATTGGGGAAGCCTGTAATAAAGGTGGTGCGGATGGCGAGGTCAGGAACTCCTGCTTTCATTCGTCGTAGGAGGTTGCGGATATAGTCTCCATCGGTTTTCCGGTTCATCAGCTTAAGCATGTGATCGCTGATGTGCTGCAAAGGAATATCGACGTAGCGAGCTACCTTTTCGCATGAAGCAATGGTTTCGATCAATTCGTCGGACCAGTGGGCTGGGTGAGTGTAGAGGATACGAATCCAGAAATCGCCTTCGAGCTCATTGAGGGCTCGTAGTAGCGAGGCAAGTGAGTCGCCTCGTGAGGAATCGACACCCGAAGTGGGATTTGGGCGCTTGCCTTCCCAAAGGTCCATTCCGAAATAAGTAGTATCTTGCGAAATCAGATTGATTTCTTTCACGCCGCTTTCGATGAGGCCTTTTGCCTCTTGTACGATGGAGTCTTGTGTCCGTGAGCGATGCTGTCCGCGTATCTTAGGAATGATGCAAAAGGAACAAGTATGATTGCAGCCTTCTGCGATTTTGAGGTAGGCCATGTGGCCTGGAGTGAGCCGAAATCTTGGGGTGCGATAGTCCGGGATATAGCGTGACTTGGGGGTGACGGTGTCGATGCTTTTTTCGCCTTCTTCACGTTCCAAAGCGCGGCGCACGATGGAGGTGACATCTTCGATTTGGTCAAGACCGACAAAGGCATCCACTTCGGGCATGAGGCCAGGGAGATCTTTTTGGAAACGCTGAGAGAGACATCCCGCTACGATGATTTTTTGTTTTTGGCGGGATGGGTCCTGAGAACGAGCATTGACAGCTTCAATGATGGTGCCGACTGATTCGTCCTTGGCCACATCGATAAAGGAGCAAGTATTGATGATGAGGGCATCGGCGAGCTCAGGATCTGGAATCAGAGTCATGCCGTCTTTGCGGAGATGACCAAGCATGATCTCCGAGTCGATGAGATTTTTGGCGCAACCGAGAGAGATGAGGCCGACTTGAGTGGGCATAGACGAGAGAGGTGGGGTAGAGGGACGAGTTTAAAAAGAAAAAACCGACGGGGTTTCGGATCCCGCCGGTTTAAATGTAAATTTGAATCGATCTAAAGATTAGAACGAGCGGAATACATCGCGAAGATTTCGCACATTGCGCACTCCTTCGAGAGCGTCTCCAGTGGTGTTGACTGCGTTGCGGCGTTTTACGGATTCAGTATAAACGTTTTCGCGTTGAACACTTTGTTGGGTGTTATACTGCTGGTTCTCAGCGGCAGAAATGGCTCCATCTCCATTGAAATCAGCCACGGAGGCTGTTTGAAGAGAAGCGCAGTTGGCGAGAAGAAGGGCAGGAAGGATAAGAAGTGGTTTTTTCATAATTGGCTGTCGTAGTTTGTTATAAGTTGTTGAAAGGACTAAAAGAAGCCGCCACCAAAGGTGGGGAATCCTTGCCCGTAGTTGGCTGCTTCGCGAGTGCCTGAGTTGTTGGCAGGAGCTGGAGTAACAGGGGCCTGACGTTCGATGGCTTCGATATCAGCCTGTGGTCTCAAGGGCTGCAATCCGTTACCATAGGGCGCGTTGCAAGAAGCAAGAACTGCGATGGTAGCACTAGCCGTGAATAGTATTGTTTTTTTCATGAGAATAAAGTGGGCCAAGGTTTGAAAAGAAGCTTGGGCTTAGTAATACTGGGGGCGCTGGTAAGAGTGAAATGCTCCAAAGCGAGTATCGAAGGTGACGCCTTGATGATCTGGTACGGTGTAGGACTCACTCGTAGCAGCTTCTTCGACTTTGGCAGACGAATCGGTATCCGCTTTTCCTGAGCAAGAGGAACAACTGCCTGTATGGCCACAGGAAGAGAGAGAAACCAGTCCGGCAAGGGCGATAGTGGGTAGGATAAACTTCATAGAGTCGAGGGAGCCTATGCTATTTTTTTCATCATTCGTCCAGTATTTCTAGAATCGGCGCAGAACGGTGTCTTTTTCAAAATCTTTATTTTTTTCGGGATAGTCCAGAGTGAAATGAATTCCACGTGATTCTCGTCGCCGAATAGCGCAATCGATGATGAGGGAGGCAGTGGTCACAAGATTGCGGAGTTCAAGGATGTCTGGTGTGACGCGATGTCCCCAGTAGAACTCGCGGACCTCTTTCTTAAGGTTTCGCAATCGCGTGGCAGCGCGGCGTAGGCGATTATTAGTGCGCACAATGGAGACGTAGTCTTGCATGGTACGGCGTATTTCATCCCAATTGTGGTAAATATTGACCAGTTCGTCAGGTGGCGCGGTATCTCCGTGTTCCCATTCAGGAATATCGGGAGCGGCAAGAGTCTTTTTGCCGGGGGGGTAGAGTCGCAACATTTCCTGAAGAGCTCGTCGAGCCATAACGTTCCCTTCTAAGAGTGAATTGGAGGCCAGGCGGTTGGCCCCATGGAGGCCAGTGCAAGCCACCTCTCCAATTGCAAAGAGTCCTCGAATGGTCGTTTTTCCTTCGGTGTCTGTCTTAACCCCGCCGCATTGATAGTGGGCTGCAGGAACCACAGGAATAGAATCCTTTAGTGCATCGTGGCCGAAAGCGAGGAGGGTTTTGTGGATGAAAGGAAAGCGTTCTGTGAATCGCTTGCCCAAGGGTGAGACATCTAAGTAGACGCATGGAGCACCAGTTCGCTTCAGCTCTTGGTCAATAGCCCGAGCAACAATATCTCGAGGAGCTAATGAGCCGCGCTCGTCGTATTGACTGATAAAGTCCTCACCAGCCGAATTCACGAGTAAGGCTCCTTCTCCTCGAACTGCTTCTGAGACGAGGAAAGAACGAGCTTCTGGTCCGCTAGCGGCTGGATTGTAGAAGCAAGTGGGGTGAAATTGAACGAACTCCATATTCGCCACATTCGCTCCGATCCGCCAAGCCATAGCCAGTCCATCCCCAGTGGCAGAATCGGGAT
The DNA here is from genome assembly GCA_964444495.1 of uncultured Roseibacillus sp. Lineage (GTDB taxonomy): Bacteria > Verrucomicrobiota > Verrucomicrobiia > Verrucomicrobiales > Akkermansiaceae > Roseibacillus. The sequence continues at coordinate 7,964 of CAYUHN010000126.1, forward strand.
TGGTTGTGTAGAGATAAGTCTTTCCACAACCACCAGTGGCCAAGACCACTCGGTCACTGCGGAAGATTTTCACTTCTCCCGTCGATTCATCGAGAACATAGGCTCCAAGAATTCGATCCTCGGTGGCAGACCCTAGAAGGGCAGTATTGACGAGATCGATGGCGAAGTGTTCTTCAAGGAGAGTGAGATTTGGGGTCGCACGGGCTTTGGCGATGAGGGCTTCTGCAATCGCACGTCCGGTGGTATCTTTTACATGAAGAATGCGTCGAGCTTGATGACCTCCTTCTTTTCCCAGAGAAAAGCGACTTTCATCCTCAGGTTCTCGGTCAAAGGAGGTTCCCCATTCTTCCAGTTCCTTGATGGCTTCAGCTCCTCCGGCGAGGATTTTTCGTGAAGCTTCTTCGTCGCAGAGCCCAGCACCAGCATTCAAGGTATCAGCTAGGTGTTTTTCTAGAGAATCGCCTTCTTCTCGGAGTTCTGGAGGAAGAAGAGCCGAGATTCCGCCCTGAGCCCAAGCTGTGTTGGATTCGAGGAGTCGGCCTTTAGTCAGTACGGTTACCGACCCATATGCGGCAGCTTGAATCGCGAAGGACAAGCCGGCAATACCGGAACCGATAACGAGAAAATCAGACATGGAATAGGGAAGGGTTTTAAGCTGTGGAGCACGAACTTAACAGCTTCCCTCGAAACTACGAGCGATGTTCTGAGATGTGGTTCGATAAAAAATTTCAAAAACGGCTTGCAATGAAAAGCACAAAGGCTTAACCCTCCCGCCCCCGCGAAAGAACCTTTTTTCGCCACCAACATGCGTGGGTAGCTCAGTTGGTAGAGCAGTTGGCTTTTAACCAATTGGTCCTGGGTTCGAATCCCAGTCCACGTACTTTCAATAACCCGCTGTAGCCGAAAGGCTCAGCGGGTTTCCTTTTACCCAAATGCGTCGTTTTTGAGGGGGAAACTCATTATCACCAAGGACAAGTCGTAAATGGGCCTATCTTTCCAAGATAGGAAAGCGCTATCGAAAAAAATTTGTAACCAATAAGGAAGCTGGAACCTTTCGCTGGGCGCAAAAACAAATCGCCGAATTCAAACGGACTCAGAATTTGTTGCAACCGCTTGGTAGCAACAGAAGGCTCTCGGCAAAGAATAAAAAATTCATCTCAAACATTCAATTATCAGCGCCCTTAGTCGCC
>CAYUHN010000127.1:0-9152 GCA_964444495.1 uncultured Roseibacillus sp.
AACCGCTCCCAAGCTGACTACTCAGAACCTCTTCAACTGCAGATTCTAGGATTATTTGCGAGAAACAGCTAAATTTAAGACTCAAATAAGCCGTAAAAATCCTCAGAAAAATATCAATTTTCGGATTTTTCCCACAAAAAACACACGTTTACTAGAGAGATTGAGGTTCTTGAAGAAGCTCTACCACGCGCTTGAGAAGGACCCCTGCGCCGCCACCATCGACTACGCGGTGATCAAAAGTTAACGTAAGTTCCGCCTCAATAACTGGAACAAAAGCCTGTTTCTCTTCATCCCAACGAGGCCGTTTCTCCCCTGCTCCCATTCCCAAGATAAGGGTCTCGCTTGGAAGAGGAACCGGAGTGGCCCATTGCAGGCCAAATGTTCCGAAATTAGTAACAGTCGCGATCCCTCCACCAATAGCTTCTTCGGGCACCTTCTTATCCCGAGAACGGGTTACCAAATCGACATATTCTTGCTGCAACTCGCTAAGAGAGCGTTCGTCAATTCGTCGTAAAACGGGAACGACTACCCCGTCTTCGACCTGAACAGCCACCCCAATATCGTAGGATTTTGGGTGGACAATCTTTTGGCCTACTAAAAAGCCCGCAGTGGCAGGTTGCTCTTTGAGAGCTAAGCCTAGAGCACGCAACAAGAAGAGAGTCAAACCCGGTTTAGGATCGCAGGTCTTCCGAAAGGCCAGAAGCTTCTCAAGAGGAGCCGACATTCCAACGGTAGCCAAAGGCCGGGTCCAGCTACGGCGCATTGCGTCGGCCACAGCAAGACGCATCGGGGAAGCTTTCGAACTGGGCCATCCATCTATATAACCCAAAAAGGATTCTAGATCTTCCACTGTCACTCGTCCTCCCGCACCACTTCCAACAATTGCGGATACATCCGCCCCCTGTAATCCTAGCTCGTTCATACGAGCCCGCATCCGAGGTGAAATATAGTGAGCCCCAGTCGCGCCTCCGACTGGAACAGGCAACCCTGCAACACTGGGCTCAATTGCAACCTTCGGCGGAGTATAAGAATCTTCTTCTGAACCAGGACGATAATCATGAGGTCGCTCAATAGCTTCCTCCTCTTGGCCCGTCCCCGTTTCTGACTGAGAGGAACCACCCTCTTCGTAAATTGTCACTCCAGTCGCTTCAACTTCCTCCGAAGTCACCTCCAACAATCCCAGCACAGCCCCTACAGGATAGGTCTCTCCTTCCTCTACGAAAACGGTTTTCAAAACCCCTCCACAAAGAGTGGTCACTCCCATACTGGCTTTATTTGTCTCCACCTCGATCACTTCCTGATCCACTTTGACAGATTCTCCAATCTGAACGTTCAGTCGAATCACGGTGGCCTCGGCAATAGATTCACCGAGTTGAGGCATGGTAATCGCTACTAGAGGCATCGTTAAATTATAAGATTAAAAAATTTAGGGAAATTTACTAAAAATTCAGAAGCCTACGAAGGGCTAATACAATTGTCTCAGGCGTCGGGCGGTGAGCTCGCCAAAGATCAGGATGATAAGGAATCGGAGTATCACGCGCATTGAGGCGAGCAGGAGGAGCATCGAGGAGGTGAAATCCTTCGGCTACCACCTGGGCAACCACCTCTGCGGTGACTCCCCCCCAAGGAAAAGCTTCGCTCAAGGCCAAAAGACGTCCTGTGCGAGCAATACTCGCCATGATCGTATCCGTATCAATCGGTTTCACGCAGCGAAGATCGATCACTTCGATCTCCCAGCCATCTTGAGCCAAACGTTCTGCGGCCTTCACAGCCTCATGCACCATCGCTGAGTAAGTCACCACCGTGGCATGCTTGCCCGGTCGCGTAATGCGAGCTTGAGTCAAAGGAAGGCCGTCACCATGCACGCTTTCAGCTTTGAGCCAGCGGTAGAGAAATTTGTGTTCACAAAACACGACGGGATCATCGAAGTCTACGCTCTGCTTAAGCATCTCATAAACATCGCCCACCGTGGCCGGAGCTACTACTAATACGCCAGGATAATGACTGTAGAGAGACTCCATCATCTGGCTATGAAAAGGCCCCGAACCGGGAGTTCCTCCAGAGGGTAGACGAAGCGTTATCGGAATCGGAACCCCAGTACGATAATAATGAGTCGCGGCTTGATTCAGAACCTGATTTAAGGCAATTGAGGAAAAATCAGCAAACTGCATCTCCACAATCGGACGCATGCCCTCCAAAGCAGCTCCAACAGCAGCCCCAACCATTGCATCTTCACTAATCGGAGTGTCCAACACTCGCTCTGGAAACTGCTCTTTTAGTCCTTTGGTTGCCTTAAATGCTCCCCCAAAAGCTCCCACATCCTGCCCATAAATAAAGACACGCTGGTCTTGCTCCAACAACTCACGCTGCGCTTGATGCAAGGCGTCGATATAGGTCACTTCTGCCATCTTCTATTTTCGAAAAACTGGTTACCGTTTCTTACTCCACTACGCCCGAGCTAGCGGACGCCCTTCACTATCCAGTTCTGACAACGCACGCCAGTCTTCTTTTAGCGCATTGGGCCCAGCTTCTCGCTGCCCTTCAGCTACTGCAGCGGCCACTTCCGCTCGAGCTTTTTCTTCCCACCCCGTCCACATACTTTCCTCAATCCATCCCTCATTTAAAAGCTCTTCCTTAGCCACCTCGAGACAATCTCGACCAAGGCGCGACTCTCGTAGTTCCGGAGCCACATAAGCGCCATCGTCATGTTCGCCGTGCCCACCCAGTCGCAACAATTCCGCCACTACCAGTTGTGGACCTTCCCCTGCCCGAGCTGCGGCAACGGCTCCCCCTACCTGCTCTAAACAAGACATCAAACTATTCCCTTCCGCACGCCAGCCTCGAACCCCATAACCTTTAGCGCGGTCAAATAAATCACCTCGAAACTGCCGTTCATTTGGAGTAGAATAGGCATACTGATTGTTCGCGACCACCACGACTAACGGAAGGTTCTCCACCGCAGCCAAATTCAAACCTTCATGGAAAGAGCCCGTTGAAGTGCCCCCATCGCCAATACAAGTTGCTCCCACCACCTTAGATAGTTTTCCTTTTAGTCGACGAGCCAAGAGCATTCCAGTAACAACCGAAACAGAAGCGCCTAAATGACTAATCATGACGGGCATCCCTAATTCTATGCGGCCACGATGGATATTTCCATCCCGCCCCCTCATCGGACCCTTGACTGACCCTAAGTAAGTACGAGCGGCATCCAGAATCGGTTCGCCAAAGCCAGTCCGTCCCGCTTGATCCCGAATAAGCGGAGCAAAAATATCCTGCCCTTGCTTCAGCTGCGTTCCCAAAACGCCACTAAGGGCTTCCTGACCACGGCCCAAGTAGACTCCTCCCACAATTTGCCCAGCCTTATAGAGACTGCGTAATTTATCCTCCAGAATTCGAGCTGTGATCATAGCACGAGCAGCTCGGCAAGCTCCACCACGCCATCTCTCGTCCAAATTCGTCGAAGACATGGCGGCAGCTTGTATCGCTAAGACCTCACCCGCAACGCCTTTCCTTGGCAAGGTGACATTCTCCTTCCAAGATTCCTCTCATGCTGACCGTTCACTCCCCTCCTCATCTAGAAAAAATAGGGGATCAGATCGCCTCTGCTCACCCTCAATTATCTGGTCGACTCTTTGCCACCAGTGGATCGAGCGCGGTCCCGAAATGGGTTTGGCACCAAGAAGAATCTCTCAACTGGTGCGCGGAAATGGCCTCCGCTCAACTCGGATTGAAAAGCAAAGACACCTTCGGACTCGCCCTTCCTTCTTTTCATGTCGGAGGCTTTGGAGTCGAATATCGTGCTCGGCTTCTCAATGCTCCTCTCCGTCGCTATGAAAAATATTCACGAAAATGGCAGCCAGAACTCGCTCATCATTGGTTAACTGAAGAAAAAATCACTGTCGTTTCTCTCGTTCCTACTCAGATCTACGATTTTGTGCAGGCGAACCTTTTCTGCCCACCTCATCTTCGCATTGTCTTGGTCGGAGGAGAACACCTCCCCGAAAACCTTCTCCTTTCCGCCTCGGAACTGAATTGGCCCCTCATTTCCAGCTACGGCATGACAGAAACCGCCGGTCTCATCGCCGCCTCCCAAATCGGCGAAACCTCGCTGCAAGTCCTTCCCGGCTGGCAAGTCGAGAGGAATCCTGATGGACTCTTGAGTGTCAACTCTCCAGGAATTTTTTCCGGTTATCTCACTCGAGAAGCGATCATTCCCACCGAGCCCCCTTTCTGCACAACTGATTGCGGAACAATAAGCAATGGAATCCTCACTCTCAACGGACGAGCAGATGAGCAAATCAAAATACGTGGTGAATTAATCGATTTAGCTACTCTTCGAAAATCCCTTTCTGCGGTCTTCCCTAAAACTCCCAGCGCCCTTCTCGCCAAACCGCATCCCCGCCAGGGATACAGCCTCCATGCCTGCCTTCTACTGGGAAAAAGCAAAGAAGAAGAACTTCGCGACCGCTTTCAAAAATGGAATACCTCCTTACCTCCGTTCAGCCGATGCGAGGAGTGCCGAATCCTACAAAAATTCCCCCGCACCCCGATTGGTAAGCTCGACTACCCTGCTCTGACACAACTTCTTGGCGGCGAACAATCTTCTCTATTGCACTAATCATTTATAGCAGACTTCACTGAGGCACACGTGAACGGCAAAAAATCCACGACCAAACCTTCCAAAAGGCGCCCTGCCCTTGCCGAACCAGTTGCCAGTCACCGTAGCTATTTTTATTCTCTCCGAGAGCATTCATCGAGTGACCTCGTCCCCGTCCAAACACTTTCCTGTTATGCCTAACCTGAAAAAAGAAACTCAAACTGAGATCTTTGATTCCCTTGAAGTCCTCCCCCACGGCTCTGATTGCGAGGGCGAAAAATCCTCGCCAAAAACAACCCGAACCCGTCTCACAAAGGCCAAAGCGAAATCCTACGGCCTCATCGCTCCTTCTCCTCACGGAAAAAACTTCGTTCTCGACACCAATGTCCTTCTCCACGACCCGCGCAGCCTAAACCGCTTTGCCGACAATCATGTTTGCCTGCCAGCCGACGTCCTCTCTGAACTAGACCGCTTCAAAAACGAGCAAAGCGAACGGGGCGCTAATGCCCGACAAGTTCACCGCGACCTCACTCAACTTTTTCCGGTTGGAGTCAGTCCAACCAACGGCGTCACCACTGAAGGCGGCGGCTCCATTCGTCTCATCATCTTTGACCCCAACCTCTGCGGTAAGACCAGTGCTCGCATGCAACAGTTCTTCCGCATTTTCCCCGACACAGATCGCGTCGACCACCGCATCCTCGCGGCAGCTCTTCTTGTCTCCGAGTACAATTCTCCTCCCGTTACCGTAGTAACGAAAGACTTGAATATGCAGCTAAAAGCTAAGTCGGTAGGAATCGCCTGTGACGACTACCTCAACGACAAAGTAGATGTCCGCGAAGTTTCAAACTACGACCTTCCTCGTATTCCTGTTGATAGTAACGAACTGCAACGCTTTGCTAGCTCAGGAGAACTTGACGGAATCGATTTTCCCGAAACTCTCTCTACCAATTCCTACGTCCTCCTCGAAGCCAGCCCAAAACAAACTATGCCCGCTCGCCTCGATGCTCAGGGTAAATTTGTCCGTCTCGTAATTCCAGAAGCCGTTCGCATCCCCGATGGCTCCTCGCTTAAGCCTCTCAACCTCGGCCAAAAGTGCTTACTCGATGCTCTCCTCAACCCTGACATCTCTCTTGTAACGGTCTATGGACAAGCAGGCACAGGCAAAACACTCGTAGCCGTAGCCGCTGGATTGAGCGAGGTTCTTTCTCGCAACTACAATGGCCTCACAGTCAGCCGACCCGTGGTAGCAATGGGCGAACAACTCGGATTTCTCCCCGGTAGCCTCGACGAAAAGATGCGCCCTTGGTTACAGCCCGTCTACGACGCTCTCGACCTCCTGATGATCCCACCCGTTTCTAAGGGGCCTCGACGAAAACAAGGAAAAGGAAGTTCTCAGTCCGCCAATACCGAAAACCTCTCCAAACCCTACGACTCACTCATTGAGCAAGGCACTATCGAGGTAGAAGCCCTCTGCTACATCCGAGGTCGGTCCATCCCCAACCGGTTCTTCGTCCTCGATGAAGCCCAGCAACTCACTCCTCAAGAAGCCAAAACTATTGTCACACGAATGTCTCGAGGCTCGAAGCTCGTTCTTGTAGGCGACCCTGCTCAAATTGATAATCCATACGTTGACAGCCGCTCTAACGGCCTCGTTTACACCCGCAAGCGCCTCCGCGGAGAACCCTTTGTCGCACACGTCTCCCTCAGCCGAGGAGAGCGAAGCCCTCTCGCCGAAGCTGGTGCCCAACTGATGTAAATAAAGGAGCACTAACGCAATAATCCCTCCTTCCTCTCTATTTCGACATCAAATTCTCGACTTATCGGTGACCATTTCGAATATTTGACAGGTCTTATCTCGCGAACCGTATCCCAAACCAATTCCTCTCGTGTTCCCTTTCCTGACATCACACCCCACTTGGTTGACTTCCTCTTTCCAAAAGCTCAACGTCGCGACTATGAAAAGCGGTGCAGGAAGATGGCTTCTAGCAAGCATTTTGCTTCTGGCTGGCTGCCAAAATAACAGGCCGCCAGAAATGACCCAGTTGGACCCTGTTCTAGCTGGGGAAATTCGAGCTCTTGGCGCGAAAAATTGGATCGTTATCGCAGACCAATCCTTTCCCCTTCATGCCCGCAGAGGTGTGCGCACCCTTCTTGTTAATAAGGAAATTCCTGAAGTCCTGAGCGGCGTCTTGAATGTCATCGACAGCCAACAACATGTCGATCCTCTCATCTACCGAGCACGCGAGGCCTCTATCGTAGAGAACGACACGGCCCCTGGGTACGATCCTTACCGCCGCCAAATTACTGCCGCTCTCCAAGGCCGCAGAATCAGCGACTTCAAATATCGCCACCTTTCCGTCATGCTAGAAGACGATTCCAAGAGCTTCGCCGTCCTCGTCATCAAAACAACAACTGCCCTTCCCTACTCCTCCATCTTTATCGAACTCGATAATGGATACTGGGATCAGCGTTCTGAAGAAGAGCTGCGGGCCCGCATCGAGAGTAACTCCATATGAAACGCGACGAAGAAGTCTTGGCGCAAGAACGCGCCGAAGCTTGGATTGGAGATGCCGTTCTTGCACTCTTTGTTCGCGAGCATCTGCTCGAAAAGAACGGAACCATCGATGGCGAAGCCTTCATTCGCTTCACCTCAAACGATTTCCTCCGCTTCCAAGGTAATCCAACCTCAGTTGAAGCTGAGATCGGAAGAGTCTATCAGGAACAAGGACTAGAAGCCGGCTTCGCTTGGATCGAAGAAAAACTCCTACCCCGCTTCGAACAACGCGAAAAACAACTCGCCCAACGAGACAAAGCTGGACGAAAGCGAAAGAAGTGAAGCGCCATTGATATTATCAATACCTCCGCCCTCCCAAAAGCAAAGAAAATAAAACTACTTAACTAGTAGCGAAAGAGCTCTCCTCATCCCTCGATAACGTTGAGTTGTTCTTGGCTGATTCATCACTCGACAGGCTCGACGTTCGCTGGTTTTAGAAGTTGTTTGGAGATAATCCACAGCTTCTCTTCGGCGGGTCGGGCCTACCACTTTTTCGCGTTGATGTCTTTAAGCATATCCATGTCCAAGGTCGCTTCGCTCACTTCGAGCTGACGGCACACTTCGCCAAGTTCTTTTCCTCATCCTTATCACTCGTGGGAGCGCGGTCTCAACGAAAACACGAATGGTCTGCTTCGCCAATATTTTCCTAAGAAGACCAGCTTTGACGACCTAACCGAAGAGCGCATTCTTGAAGTTGAAAACCTCCTCAATAATCGGCCAAGAAAATGCCTCGACTGGAAAACTCCACAAGATATCTTCGTTCTTAACGCACAGCCCCCGCCTGCTGCACTAGCCTCTTGAATCCGCCTCCGCAAAATTGAAATTAATATCATGATTATGAAGCTTGTAAGACTTTCAGAGATTCGAAGAGGATTATTCGGAATGGGGTTAATCTACCCTTTGTTCCTGCAGGCTGCACCACGTGATGTGCAGTTCCGAAGCATCGATTTTCAAACTGCCGTTGTCGAGTTGCACAATTTTGGGACTGAGAATGAAAGTTTAGACGGCTGGCGGTTTTGCACTCATGATGATAACCAAGAACGGCGTTACAGTTCGGCGAGTGCTTTGAATGGAATCACCTTAGCTCCGGGGGATTCACTTTTCTTCCATGTTTTAGACGATGCACCAGCCAATGATCCCACTCGGATTGACTTTCCTGGCACTCCGGCCACACCGATGACGGCAAATGTCTATGCAATCCAAATTTATTTTCCAGGTTCCAATGGCAGTGTAAGCTTCGGGAACGGAGCTTTGATTGCCGACCACTTGCAGTGGTCAATTGATGGCGTAGACAATACTAGTGCTGACGCGCGATCAGCTTCAGCTCAGAGTGGTGGAGTGTGGACAGATCAATCCCGATGGATTGCGACCACTGCGGAGAGCGAAGGTCTGTTGCTCACTGATTCCACTGTAACTTTCGTGCATGGCCCAGAGAGTTATACAAATTTGCCATTTCCGATTGTGGTAGATGATTTATTCCGTATTGAAAGCATCACGATTGCGGAAACAGGAGAAGTGACACTGACCTGGCCTGCGACTGCCGGAGCAAGCTACGAGGTATTCCGTTCAACCGACTTGAGCGTAGGAAGCTTTACACCCTTGGCAACAGTGACAGACACAGAATTTGTGGATACGAACCCACCAGCTAATGCGACATTCTACCGTGTACGCAGAATTTCGCCTTCCGAGTAGCTAGGGACAAGAATCGAAAGAACAATGGAGAACATTCAAAAAAACGAGGAGCGGCTCTCTATTTGAAGCACATTCACCTCGAAGTGGCTCCCCTGATTCAAGAGGAAGGAAGAACCCTCAAAATGAAGTGAACACCTCTTTCTGGAACTAGCGAAGATTTATAGATACGCTCAAGCTTTGAGGCCGTCTCTAGACCTCGTAGAGGTCGAGCGCCATCCTCTCGATTCTTATGAAATAGCTCTCTCGTTTCTCGAAAAATGGCTCTTCGTCACCTTTGCATGACGATTTTAGTTCATTCAAAAGACTCTC
>CAYUHN010000128.1:0-9133 GCA_964444495.1 uncultured Roseibacillus sp.
TGATGCCATCCATATTGATTGATTTATGACACAAATATTTTAAGGGATAATAAAGAGTAAAAAATGCGTGAGCCGAAGTCGAATCACTTTCTCACGCATTCTTTGAAAGCCCGTTAGAAACTTCGGAGTTCTACGCAGCTAGAAATTTTTCAGCTTTTTTAATCGTGGTTTGAGAAAGCTTGCCGTTGACTCTACGAGAGCCATCAAGCAACTCCTTGAGTCCGCTAAGCTTGCTTTCAGCTTCCTTTAGCGACTTGCGAGGGCCTCCAAATTGCTTGTCAGAGTAATACTTAGTAAAAGTTTTTCCTCCTCGGCTAATGCAGAGTCGCCATCCTTGGAAGGCTGCGGTGTCATAGGTGAAGCGCGTCAAATTTGGTTTCGATTTCATATTTAGTTGGCGGATTCAAGAGGCTAGTGCAACAGGCGGGGCTGTGCGTTAAGAACGAAGATATCTTGTGGAGTTTTCCAGTCGAGGCATTTTCTTGGCCGATTATTGAGGAGGTTTTCAACTTTCGATCAACAAGTTTTTTCTGAATGAATAAGATTAATTAATTGGAGTAGATTAATCTCTGTTTCCTAATGATGGAAGTAGAGAATTGTTAGGAGTTCGTAAAGTCGTGAAATTCGTTAGGTTTTTCTGAGTCAATATGGCTAATCAATTTCTTTGTTAGTTTTGGTTATCAACATAAATCCGAGTGGTGATAAAGTATGTTTTATTTCTATTTATCTAAATATTATCATTTTTAGTATGGAGCCCCCTCTATATTTTTTATAAAGAGATTTGTTTTTTTTTATAAGTTATTGATGGTGACAGAGATAACCTTCTTAGGTGCTCAGATCTTTCTCAAACGAAAGGGGGCCGCGCTGCCAATTATAAGCCGTCATGAATTCTCTCAGAAATACTTGAAGTTCGTTCACTATGAACAGGCTTTAAGGCACCCTCTGAAAAAAAATAGTGAAATGAAGAGACTTTACAGCTCGTCCGCGAGGATTTACTGCCTGTTGTCAAGGCCACTCGGGCTTTGAGCTCCGCTGTTCGCTCTTGGTAAAGCGATGAGAGCGATATAGGCCGCAAGCTAACCAAGGAAGCCAGTTCACGAGTTATGAGTTATGAATGGACAATGTATTTAGAAAGTAACTTTGGAGTCTGAAGCATGGGTAGAGGCTCGGCAAAAAGTTGTAGGCTGCTTGAGCAGGTTTTCAATCGACTGGTATACCTTTTCGTTGAGTCAAATCCATATGAGTCACAAAACTCGAAGGTGCATTATCGAAAGAGGCGAGTTTCCGAGCATCGCCTTCTATGACCTGTTCTAGCCTAAAGAATAGAGGGAAGGCTCAGGCTTCGCCCCAAAAAGAAAGTGCAATAGTCTTCAACTATTGCACTTTTAAATGAAGCAAGTTCAAAAAGAACTTGCGAGTTTCAATAAATCTTAGAGAGCCTTCTTAAGCTGAGCATATTCTTTCTCAAGCTCTGCTTTACGGGCGTCAACAGTTGCAAGTTCGTCAACAATTTCCGCAAGGCGGTGAAGGTTACGCGACTGAGGGGTCGCTCCACGCTTAACGGAACTGCCTCCCGCAGAAGCTTTTCCGGAACGAGCGGAACCACCTTGACTCTTTTTCTTCCAAGCTGAGATAGTTAGGGGAGTGATACCGTATTTACGAACTGCAGCGGCTACACCACCACGTCCTTTGTCGGAATCAACTTTAGCAACGAAGTCGAGAACTTCTTGCTTTTCCGAATCTGAGTATCTTTTACCTTTAGTTTTTTTAGCTGCCATAGGGGCGGCGAAACAACACCTTCTATTGTTTCTATGCAAGTAAAAAATAGATGTTTCTTTAATATTTACCTCTGAGTCGAGAGATGGGTTTTAATAATGGAGGTCAGGTTGACAAAGTCTTCTAGATAGACAGGAGCATTGTTTTTGACCTTATCTCGACTAACAACTCCTCCGTAACCAATAAATAAATCAACAACTGTGCTGGTTTCCAAATCAGATACCCCATCACCAATCATGATTGTCAACTCGGGGTTCTCTTGCTTCTTAAGTTGTTCAATTATCTCTGGTTTTCCTCCATTACGAGCAGTAGGAGCCAACTTATCAAATCCCACATAATTTCCTTGGGAGTCAAAGAATAGATCTACGGCGTGAATCGTTTCTATGCCAAGGTGCTCTGCTACTGGTTCGATAACAGGAGTGAAGCCTCCTGAGATAATCTGTGGAGTCCACCCTTCACTAGACAATTCATTAAGGGCCATCTCTATCCCTGGGGAAATTTGTGCAATATATTGTTGCGCGACCTCTTCACACATTTTTCTCGAAGGTTTAATCAGTTCGAGGCGACTGGCGAATACATCTTCGATAGGGAGCTTTCCATCCATGGCATCATTCGTCAATGAGATGACTTTTTTCTGTGTTTCTGAGTCTAGTAAAGCAGCAAGTTCATCAACACCTTCGATCGCACAAAGAGTAGAATCGCAGTCAAGAAAGAGGAAACGTTTCATGGGAATAGTTGGAAAGGAATTGGCAATAGATGGTAGCTACAGGGTGGAAAAGAAAATATCTTTCCAGTTTTTCTTGTCTAAGACATTTACTCAAAAACGCGATAAGGACATTCTCGTTTTCTTTTGTCTAAGCTCATTAGGCTTATGTTAGCTCCTTATCCTTACTTGGGCTATTTGCTAGAATACACCGTTCAACTTTCTTCCGACCCAGAAGAGGCCCAGAAGAGTGATGATGATGATAGCAGCCAAAGGGTGCGCCCAAATCCGTAAAGGAATGACTTTGGGCTGAGGAAGAGGGAGGGTTCTTAAGTCGCCTAGAAGACTTTCCAATTGATTGGCTTCCACAAGCTTGCCACGAGAGAGGGCGGAAATTTCGGCAAGAGACTTTCGTTGAGCAGGCTGCCCTATTTTTTCCAGTTTCTCCTGTTGGGCTAAGATAATGGTTTCAATTTGAGGGGTTGCGGCAGAGTCTTGATCAGGTAAAAAGACTCCAATATTCCATTCTCCAGCTTGGGTGATTTCGAAATCCACTTCGTAGGCAGCTCCCAATGTGTTTCCTTGTTTCGAGGGAAGGAGTTTCGTCCGAGTTGTTTTTCCGGAGGGGGCGGTAAGTTCAATGGGGAGCTCTTTTGCTTTTAATGGGGCACCATTGATATCAAAGGCGTTTGCTTTGATGGTAACAGTGTTTCCAGGCTTAGGGCGCTCAGGGGTGTAGTAGACTCTCAACTGCTGTTCTGCGGCGAGGTTTCGTTGATAGGACATCCAGCGTGCAACTTGTCCCCAGAAGCGATAGTGGTAGAGATCTTCCACGCCTCGGCGCCATCGCCAAGCGGAATCATGAGCGAGGAAGAGAACTTTGCCTCTTCCTTTTTGAGCCGTGACCAACATGGGAAGACGGCCATAGTCGTTACGGCGATTGGCGTGAACGGCCAGAATATTGGTATCCGATTTCGCGCGAATAACTGGAGCATGCCAAAAGAAGCCTGGAAGAGAGGACCAGACGGCGGGATTTTTTTCCTCGGTATCCGCCAACATCGTAAGAAGAGAAGAACGGCCCTTGGAGGTGAGCTCAAGGGGAGAAGGAGAGCTATCGGTGATTCCCTCCGGCCGCTTTTCATCCAATTCAACCGGAATTAAGTTACCCAACGTACTCTCAAGTAGGCTTGGCCAATGGCCTTGGCTACCGGGAATGAAAACAAGACCTGAGGCGAGTTCGGTGACTAAGCCATGCAAGAGCTCTGCTTGCTTTTCGGTTAACTGTTCCGGCCCTACTCCAATGTCTCCAAGGAAAACGACATCATATTTCTGAAGTTCTTCCAGCTTTTCAGGAAAGGCTTGAATGTAGTCGGGACCATTACCTGCACCTAGAGTTGGGTGCAGAAGAAGACAGTCGACTTCGACTCCTGGATCACGAGAAAGAGCATTTCGGATGAAGCGGTATTCCCAGCGAGGAAGAGTATCAATTACGAGGACTCTAATATTTTCAGGTTTTCCAGTAATTGTCAGTTGGCGGCTGTTATTGTCTGCCAGAAGTTCCCCAGATGCTGGCGACAGCGTCATTGTCAGGACGTTCGAGCCTTCACTACTGAGACGAAATAGCATTGAGTCGTAGACTGTTTCTCGGGCGGGAATGAGAATATCCTTTGTTTGCTCCTGACCATCTTCAGTGGTAAGGCGAACGACGGTGCGGAGATCTCGGTCCATGGAAGAGCGAACCGTAAAGGGAATCTGGACATTCTCTCCAATCACCCCGTAGGTCGGAGCGTTAACACTGACGAGTTCCAAGTCGGGTAGGCGGGTATCAGAACCAAATGGAATGGTGAAAATGGGAATATCACGGATACGGTATTTCTGAGCAGCAGTGATGGGAGGGTCTCCTTCGTTTGAGTCCCCATCCGTAAGCATGACTACTGAGCGTAGGTCTGGGTGGTCCTCAAGAATATCATTCAAAGCTTGCGACAAATTGGTTCCTGAAGGCTTGTCACCTGTTGCCTCCGTTTCTTCTTCAGCGGTGCGAAGGGCTCCAAAAGTTTCTATTGAAACCTTGGTCTTGCCGTCATCAAGAAGAGGCAAGTAAAACTCTGAGGACAGAACGTCTTCTGCCATCTCGGAGCGAGAGACAACATCGGGAGCTGCACTGCCGGGATTGCGAATGGTATCAACAGTCGCCATGGAGCCGGAAGCATCAGTGAGAATAACGATTTCTGGGTTATCAGTTGGCTCAATGGTGCGGTGCCATTCGGGCTTTAGCAAAAGGATGACCACAAAAGAGGCGATGAGAAAGCGAAGAGCTTCTAGAAGACCAGTGCGAACTGGGCGACTAGCGCGTCGAAAAGCGATAATACAATAGGTCGCAATAGCTGCTAGTAAGAGGAAACCCAACCAGATGTATAGTGTGGGGGCGGAAAAATGTAGTTGGTCTAGACGGAAATTCACTTGGCGTGTGCAAAGAAGTTTCTCAGTGATTTGCACGAAGTCAACGCTTCGCAATCGCCCTTTCTGTCGGCAGAGACTTTTTTAGGCCATTTTTATTGGCTCTGATCTTCAAATCATTGGTTCAGGAGTTGCCAGGAGTTGCCAGGAGTTGCCAGGAGTTGCCAGGAGTTGCCAGGAGTTGCCAAACGTTTTTTTAAAGCGAGGGAAAGCAGCGATGTTGGCGATTTTCTTATGGCTCTTTCCTAAGTCTGTGCCGGATGCATCTATGTGCTCAACCGTTCAAAGAAAATTGAAGAAGTAAATTCAATGAGAGCCCTAGAGAAGCGTTGCTTCTTAGGGGATGCTTCGCTAGGAAAGCGGGATGATGAATCGTGAGGACTCAATTGGAGCAATTTTGCTACTCGGTGCCCCTGGTGCAGGTAAAGGAACTCTCGGAAAAACTCTGGGGGCCATCCCTCGTTTTTTTCATTGCGCTTGTGGGGATGTTTTTCGCTCGCTCGACACTCGAACCGAAATTGGGCAGGAGTTTGTTAAGTTCTCTTCCGAAGGAGAGCTGGTCCCTGATGAGCTGACGGTTCGGCTCTGGCGAACGCAGGTCAACAATTGGGCTGACACACATACTTACAAACCTGATATTGATTTACTAATTTTAGATGGAATTCCTCGAAACGTAAATCAAGCGAAGTTAATGGACGATAATCTCTTTGTGCATCAAGTTATCCACTTGTCTTGTCCTGATCGATCCGAACTTGCCAGGCGAATGAGAAAGCGTGCTTTGAAGGAAAATCGCTATGATGACGCAAACGATAAAGTTATTGAGCAGCGTATTCGCACCTACGAAGAAGAGACCAAGCCCATTCTCGATTACTATGGCAATGAACGGGTGACTGATATCGATGCCACCGGCACCCCCGTCAAAGTTCTTTACGATGTCATTGGAAGACTCATGGATCTCGATGTCTACCGTGAGATGGCCGAAAATAAGGTTTAGTAGCTGCCTGTTTTTAAGTTTAAATGAAAGTTGTCTTTTTTGGTACTGGAGAAATCGCTCTCCCTACTTTTCGGGCTGCGATTGCTTCCGAGGATTGTGAAGTGCTTGCATTGGTAACTCAGCCAGACAAAGCGGTGGGGCGTAGCGGTAAGCTCCGACCGCCAGCTATCAAGACGATAGCTTTAGAAGCTGGGATATCTGTCTTACAACCCGAGAAGGTTCGAGCACCCGATGCTTTGGCTGAA
The DNA here is from genome assembly GCA_964444495.1 of uncultured Roseibacillus sp. Taxonomy (GTDB): domain Bacteria; phylum Verrucomicrobiota; class Verrucomicrobiia; order Verrucomicrobiales; family Akkermansiaceae; genus Roseibacillus. The sequence goes on from CAYUHN010000128.1 coordinate 6,176, forward strand.
TTGGCTGCTCTGAAAGCGGATGTTTATGTAGTGATGGCTTATGGGCAAATTCTTCCGCAGGAGCTTATTGACCAACCTAATGAAGCCATCATCAACCTTCATGCTTCACTTCTCCCGCGTTATCGAGGAGCAAGTTGTATTCAAGCAGCGATAGACGAGGGTGATTCCATCACGGGATGGACCGTCATGCATGTGGTAAAAGCTCTCGATGCGGGTGATATGATCGCTAATCTTGAAGTTGCAATTGAATTAGAGGATACTGCAGCGAGTCTTCATGATCGACTTGCGGAACTAGCCCCTGAGATTTTTCTAAAAGCTTTCGGCCAACTGCAAAGAAATGAAGTAAGTCGCACTCCTCAAAATGACGAAGCCTCCACTTATGTTCCCAAGTTGGAGCGCGAAGCCGGCTTATTAGACTGGTCTTGGTCTGCAGAAAGATTAGCTAGGCGGATTCGAGCTTATTTCTCTTGGCCTGGGACCTACTCTCATTTCACAGATAGCAAAGGCCGTGAAAAACGCCTTAAAATTTTTCCCATAGTAGACGTGCTCGAGGCAGCTTCTAGTCAAGCCCCTGGAACTGTCGTAGCTACGGAAGGCTCAAAACTTGTTATTGCTTGTGGCGAAGGCCAATTACAACTCAATGAAGTGCAAGCAGATGGAGGTAAACGCATCTCTGCTACCGATTTTCAACGAGGAAATCAGGTAACTAGACTTTTCTAAATAGTCGGGAAAGACGAATTAGAAACAAGATCGTTTCAATTTGATTTTCTTTTCGCGACTCGTCTGGGAGCTAGACTGGCACTAGTGATGCTGTCACTATCTTATCGATTAAAAAAATTCTATCAATGAGACCGCCTTTCTTTCCTAACTTGTTTTTAGTCGCCTCCTTGGCCTCTTCCTTTGGACAAATTTCTATTAACGAAATTGATTCTGATACTCCCGGTAGCGATACGATGGAGTTTGTGGAACTTTTTAATGGTGGAAACACCAGCGAAAGCCTTGATGGCTATGCCCTTGTTTTTTTCAACGGAGGAGATGACAACGACTCATCTTATCTCGTTTTTGATTTGAGTGGCCAAACCATTGATGCCGGGGGCTTTTTTGTAATTGGAAATCCAGGGGTAACAAATGCTCAAATCATTTTTGAACCAGGAGGGAATGGAGCGTTGCAGAACGGAGCAGACGCAGTTGCCCTGTATTTGGGAACTACGGCCTCAGCAATGATCACCGCAGGAACAGGAAGTGCCCCTATTGTAAATGATGATTTGGTAGATGCGATTGTTTATGAAACAGGCGACCCAAACGATGATAGTTTGCTTGGAATATTCGGGGGTTCTCAACTCGATGAATCCCTTAACGGGAATAGCCCTACGGAATCGATTCAACGTAACCCTGATGGCTCTAATACGTTTTCAATCAAGGAACCTACTCCTGGGACGACCAATTTTTCTTTGCCAGTCGTTGAGTTGTTTGTGGATCCACTTGTTATTTCCGAAGCAGACGGGAATGGAGCTTCTTTTTTAGAAATTATTTTACCTGATGTTGCCGAGGCGGATGTCACTTTCGATATTAACATCAGTGATAACACCGAAATCTCAGCAGATGCTCTAACTCTAACAATTGATGCGGGCGATGATGCAGGTGATTTAGATCTAAATGCGGTTGATGACAGTGTCGCAGATGGAGATCAAGTTGTTACAATCACGGTCTCGGCTTCGGGTTTTGCAGAGGCATCGATTTCTATCCTTGTAACCGATGATGAAATCATCATCCCTCCCGCACCCCCTGTAACGATTGCCGTTAATGAAGCGCGAACTAATGCTACAGGGGACGACCCGAACTTTGTTGAACTTTATAACACGACCAATACTGCAATTGACATTGCTGGTTGGACAGTTCGTACGTTTCCTAATGATCCTCTTGATGTCACTAATTTTGGGACAGAGATCACTTCATTCAGTATACCTGGTGATTCTCCAGTTCTTTTGCCAGCAGAAAGATTTTTTCTTGCTGCGAATGATTTGGCAGAAGAGATCTTTGGAGTCACGGGGGATGTGGATATTCCTGAAGATCTGAGTAGTGGAACGAGCACGCTTATTCTTTTTGATGAGCTCGATAACATTGTCTACTCTGTGTTTTTTGACGATGGAGAGCCAAATAATGTTCCGAATAATGCAGGAAATCGAATTAATCCTAGCCTTTCGCTTAACCCTGATGGGGGCTTTCCTGCTGCGGGCTTTTTCTTGATCGAAGATGGTGGTTCGGAAGCCGGAAATTTAGCTTTTGGAGACCTGGGCTCGACTGATGAGACGCCAGGAAGTAATAACTCTGAACGATTTATAGTAGAATTTGATTCTAATGCTGTGTCGGAGAATGCTGGGAACGGAGGAGTCATGGCAACAGTCACTAGGGTAACAAGCTCTTTAGGCGCGCTCTCGATCTCTGCCTTAAGTTCCGATACCTCGAGGCTTGTCGTTCCTAATACCCTTCAGTTTGCCGAGGGCGAAGAATCAATTAGTGTGCCTTTCGACCTAGTTGATAATAGCCTCTTAGAAGGTCTACAAAGTGTTACTGTTACCATAAGTGCTTCAGGCTTCTCAGATGAGACCGCGATTCTAAATATTACTGATGATGAGGAGGTGCCAGCGAATATTGTGATCAACGAAGTCCTCATCGACACCGATGGAGCGGATACTGAATTCCTTGAATTATATAATGCGGATAGTTCTGTGGTTGATCTAGCTGGCTACTCTATTGAAAGATGGGAGAGTGATATTGAAAGAGATCCCTCCGGGAACCCCGAGCAAGATGGTGAGGTAATTCTTCTTCCATCAATTGAACCCATTCTCTTGAGTCCAGGAAATTATTTTTTGATTGCTTCAGCCGAATTTGCAATGGTTTCGCCGATCGCTGATATTAATTTTGAAGTGGGTTCGAACAGTCTTTTTGAAAATTCAT